>JACVXU010000078.1 GCA_015661185.1 Bacteroidota bacterium | reverse complement strand
CACGCGCGCTGACGGACTGTATGTTCTCGTGTTCTGCATACGGCTTTCCCGATGCAGTTGTGAGTTTGCGTTTTTTCTCTTTCATTGGTGAAGGTCTCCTATGGTAGCGACATGAGAAGGAGGTGATGTCCGAAGCGGAGTTCCGGCTAAGAAAAGCGAATCCGGCACCCGCCAAGAAGGGCTTGCATGACAACTTAGGATTTTTCGCACCACAAATCAAATTGGGACCTTCAATGCTGGAATAGAAAGAGATCCTCGCCGTCATACCGGGTAGTATGAAGAAAACAGGGGAACGGCGGATCATTCAATTTCACCCTGCAAAATAGGGCGTCCCGGGAAAATAGCCGGCTTGCTTCTGCAGCCGGAATTGCCTAAGCCGGCTTGCTTCTGCAGCCGGAATTGCCTATTTTGAAAACACATTTTTTTTGCTTTGAGCCAGCTCTCCTTGCTCAGAGTCGGATTCTTCGACGCCAGGCAAATAGAAGCCTGGTTTTTCATTTTTGACTGAGGTCGAGATGAAGGATTCCCGGGTACACACATTTCACATTCCGGTGATGGGACTGGCGTTCTCCATCGACACGCCGACCAAGGTTGCACGGTTTGGGATATCCTCCGTGGTTTCCATTGTCGACGACATCCTCATCGAGCATATGCGAAAACAACATGCTCTCAAGCGAGGCGAGACCTACACGCCCATCACGACGAAAGACTACGACTACCGCGCCCGGAGAATCACCGAGTACCTCAATCTCCTCCAGCGAATCGTGCAAGATCAAATCGCGTCACTCAGGGCCTCGGCGTTTGAAACAGGAAGTGAAATAGTAAAATACTTCGAAATGCTTGCGGACCAATCGCCATTGAAGGCGATGTACCACCGCTTGATGGCCACTGATGACTCCACGACACGTGCCCAGCTTGAACAAGAGCTTCGCACAAAGATAGTCGCCGGCGAGATCGACGTCAATATCATGACGAAGCTGGACCGCCTGGCGCCGCCGAAGAACGGGCAGACGCTTCCGCCCGAGTTTTCCGATGCACTGTCTTCACTGCGGGGATTTGCGAAGAGCGAACTCAGTTCCTCCGTCGTTCTCTCCGCCGGATTGAATTCGCGCTTGTTCAATTATATGGCGCAGTTCCCCGATTTCCTCCCGGATGAACATGGAGACCTTCGAAAGAGAGTCACATTGAAGGTAAGCGATTACCGATCTGGTTACATCCAGGGCAAGATCCTGGCGAAGAAGGGAATCTGGGTTTCGGAGTACCGCATCGAGTCGGGGCTGAATTGCGGCGGCCACGCATTTGCGTCCGACGGCGATCTTCTCGGACCGATCCTCGAAGTCTTCAAGACCAACAAATCGACCCTGATCAACGAACTTCACGAGCTCTACTCTGCAGCCCTTGCATCAAAAGGTATGCATGTGCCGGATCAACCATTGCCGGTGCTGGTCACCGTGCAAGGTGGCATTGGCACGACGAAAGAAGACGAGTTCCTTCGTGACTTCTATCAGGTCGATGGCACGGGCTGGGGGTCCCCCTTCCTCCTCGTTCCGGAAGCGACGAATGTGGACGACAGGACGAGGCAACAACTCGCCGAGGCAAAAAGAGAAGACTTTTACATCAGTGATTCCTCTCCACTTGGCATTCCGTTCAACAATGTGCACAACACAACAGGTGAGCAACAGCTGTATCAACGCGTGGAGAAGGGGAAACCCGGCAGTCCTTGCGAAAAAAAGTTTCTCTGCAGCAATACAGAGTTCACCAAAGATCCTATTTGCACCGCGTCGTCACAATTTCAGCGGTTGAAGATCAAGCAACTGGAGAACATGAATCTTCCACCGGATGAGTTGGAGCAAAGACTCGGAAAAGTCTATCAGAAAACCTGCCTCTGCGAAGACCTTGCGGCGACGGCCCTGAATAACAACGGCGAGTGCGGACCCGCTCCTCTGCCCGTCGCGGTATGTCCGGGTCCAAACCTGGCCTATTTCTCCAGAATCGCGACGCTCGAAGAAATGGTCGGACACATTTATGGTCGCATTCAACTCATGACCGTAACCGATCGGCCTAACATGTTCATCAATGAGATCAGGCTGAACATCGATCACTTGAAAAACGAAATCCAGAAGACCCTGAATTCGATTTCCGAAAGGGAGCAAGCACGATTTGCCGAATACAGGAAGAACTTGCTGGAAGGGATTGAGTACTACAAAAAGCTCATTCCACATTTGGTGAAGGAAAGCGAACGGTACCAGGAAGTCATGCGTACGCAGCTCCTGGAACTGGAAGACGAGTTGATGCAAATCGCCATCCCTGGTTCCCTCGTGCCACAGCTGGAATATGTCCGGACTGCGCGTGCTGCATCAGCCGGTTAAGCAGAATCTATAAGAAGTACGGAGAGGCGTTGTGTCAACAGAAGCAAAACACTGCCTTCATTGTGAACGGACGGAACAGCAGCTTCCGCTCCTCATACTGCAATTCATGGCCGGACAAATCTGGATTTGCCCCCAGTGCCTTCCGGTCCTGATCCATGCCCCGCATAAGCTCGCAGGAAAGATCCCCGGTGCGGAGAAATTCGGCAGCCCGGAACCACATCACTAGTATTGGGTAAAGGAAGCTCTACTCCGCTTCGTGAAAACAGAAAACCCCTTCCCGGTCGTGACCAGGAAGGGGTTTTTTCTGAAACAAGGCTGCACTACTTGTTCGCGGCGTAGAACTCTTCCATAAACTTTGCAAGCGCCTCCACCGACTCGACCGGACATGCGTTGTATTGCGATGAGCGGATGCCTCCCACCGAGCGATGCCCCTTCAATCCCACCATCTGTTTCTTCTTCGCCTCTGCCACAAACTTATCCTCCAACTCGGGACTCGGGAGGTTCCACGTCAGGTTCATGATCGATCTGTCTGACTTGTCGGTCACAGTCCCTTTATAGAAGTCAGGACGTGCGTCGATCACATCGTAGATTATTCTTGCCTTCTTCTGGTTGCGCGCCTCGATCGCATCGAGTCCCCCCTCTTTCTGGATCCACTTCAGCGTTTTGCCGAGAACGAAGACTCCAAAGACGGGCGGAGTGTTGTATAATGACTTGCCATCAACGTGGGTCTTGTATTTCAGCATCGTCGGCACTTGTTCCTTGGCTTTCGCCTCGAGATACGCACGCTTGATCACGATCATCGTAACGCCGGCAGGACCGAGGTTCTTCTGCGCGCCGGCATAGATAAGGCTGTAGCGGCTCCATTCGCGCTTCACGCCGAACATATCCGACGACATGTCTGAAATCAATGGCACGCTGCCGACATCCGGAATCGATTTCCATTCAGTTCCGTAAATCGTATTGTTCGTCGTGATATGAACGTAGTCTGCATCGGGCGAGAACTTGTAGCTCTTCGGAAGATAGTTGAAGTTCTTGTCCTTCGAGCTCGCAGCTTCGTTCACCGCACCAAACATTTTCGCCTCTTTTGCAGCTTTTGTGGCCCACTCGCCGGTGACGAGGTAATCCGCTTTCGTATGGAGAAAATTCATAGGGATCATCGCAAATTGCAGGCTGGCGCCGCCACCAACGAAAATGACCGCACAGTCCTGCGCCGACAAACCCATGATAGCAAGCGCATCGTTCTCGGCCTCCTGGATGACGGCATCGAACTCCTTCGAACGGTGGCTGATCTCGAGAATCGAGACGCCAAGGTTCGCGAAATTCATAACAGCATCGCGTGTCTCTTCAAGTACTGAGACAGGAAGAATGGCGGGACCAGCATAGAAATTATGTGCTCGAGTAGACATTGCAGGTCTCCTTTGTCAAGCTTGAGGTTGGAGTGAAAGGAAAAATTGTGCAGGCGCAATATATGATTTTTTTAATTCACAGAACAAGTATTGTACCCCCTGGTTGTGTGCAAAACGCCGACAGACAATGCCTGGTGCCTTTCTGAACATAAGAACTCTTAATAGAAGTGGCACTCGTTTGCTGTCCCGATTGTGAGAATTTTCGACGTCGACATCGGTCTTTCTCCAGTTGTCCATTCAAAAAAAATTCCTTACGTTGCGCCAAGCAAGCCGGGGGATGCAGAGCCAAATTGGACAACAATTCACGTTGGTGCCCATCGCTGAGCGCAATGTCAGAACCCCGGCCATGAATCCTTATCTTTAGAAGACGGAGGCTCCTATGAAAATCCTAATTACAGACGGCATTTCCCAGGAGGGTGCAAAAATCCTTCTCGATGCCGGCCACGATGTTGACCAGGTGAAGTACACTCCTGAAGAACTGCTTGCGAACATTGGCAAGTACGATTGCATCATCGTCCGTTCCGCATCGAAGGTCACGAAGGAGGTCATCGAAGCCGGCAAGAATTTGAAAGTCATCGCCCGCGGCGGCGTAGGATTGGACAACATCGATGTGGAATTCGCGAAGGCCAGGAACCTCACTGTTTTGAACACGCCAGGGGCATCTGCGATCTCCGTGGCAGAGCTTGCCATCGGACACATGTTTGCCCTGAGCCGGTTTCTGCACGTGAGCAAGATGGACATGATGGCTGGCAAATGGCCCAAAAAAGAGTACTCCAAAGGGATCGAACTTCACGGAAAGACACTGGGCGTGATGGGATTCGGCAACATCGGAAAGGAAACGGCACGACGGGCGCTCGGTCTCGGAATGAGCGTCCTTGCTTTCGATCCGCCGTTCACACTCATGGATTTCGTCGTGCGAATCACAACCCGAGAGAAGCTCCTCGCGGAATCTGATTTCATCACCCTGCACATTCCAGCCGACAAGAAGGGCGGACCGGCCATCGGCAGGAAAGAGCTGGATATGATGAAGAAGGGCGTCATCATCGTCAATTGCTCACGCGGAGGTGTCGTCGATGAGGTTGCACTGCTCGAAGCTCTCGAGAGCGGCAAAGTTGGAGGCGTGGCCCTTGATGTGTTCATGACCGAGCCGCCCACGGAAGCGCAGAAGGCACTCATTAACCACCCACGCGTCAGCGTATCGCCGCACATCGGAGGCTCAACCATCGAAGGCCAGGAACGCGTGGGCATCGAGATCGCTCAACGCGTTGTGAAAGTTTTCAATCCTGACGCATTCCACTAGAAATCGCTCAAGACAAAACATGTAACCACAAAGGCACAAAGTCTCAAATTGACTTCTCGAGACGGTACACAATAAGTGAGTTATTCTTCTTTGTGTCTTTGTGGTTCAACAAAAGGAATATACAGGCTCTATGGCAACTGTACGACCGTTCAAAGCGTTTCGTCCAAAGCCTGAGTTCGCCGGCGAGGTGGCAGCAAAGCCCTACGACGTGTTGAGCTCTGACGAAGCACGCCGGGAGGTGGAGGGAAATCCCTTGTCATTTCTTCACATCGGCAAACCTGAGATCGATCTCGATCCGACGATTGATCCGCATGATCCCAGGGTATACGCAAGGGGGAAAGAGAATCTTCAGAAGTTGATCGACCTGAAGGTTCTCATTGAAGACCCGGCCCCCTCTCTCTACGTGTATGCGCAGACGATGGAAGGGCGCACGCAATACGGAATCGTCGGCTGTGCGTCGGTGGAAGAGTACCTGAACGACACGATCAAGAAACACGAACTGACGCGGAAGGACAAGGAAGAAGATCGCTGTAACCACGTGCGGGTCACAAATTCGCACTCGGGTCCGATCTTTCTCACGTATCCGGACAATGCCGCCATCGATGCAATCGTTGCGAAGGTCACGAGCCTGCCCCCTGAGAACGACCATATAGCAAGCGACGGCATACGGCACCAGACGTGGATCATCAAAGAGGCCGGCACCATCCAGAATCTGCAAGGGCTCTTCGGAGGGATCCGTTATCTATACGTTGCCGACGGTCACCACAGAACAGCAGCCGCGGCAGTCGTGGGACGCGAACGGAAACTCGCAAACCCAAATCACCGGGGAGACGAAGAATACAACTTCTTCCTGGCGGTTTGTTTCCCGGCAAGTCAGCTCAAGATCCTCGATTACAATCGTGTTGTGAAAGACCTCAACGGATTGTCCACGGATCGGTTCTTCGAGAAGATTAAGCAGACATTTTCTGTGACGCACATACAGGGCCGGCCGAGGCTTTCGAAGAAAGGGGAGTTCGGCCTTTATCTCGATGGCGAGTGGTACCTGTTATCGGCGCCGGGTTCGTTATTGACGAAGAATGATCCTGTGGAACGACTCGACGTGACGATCCTCCAGAAGCATCTGCTCGATCCGATTCTCGGCATCAAAGATCCGCGGGTCGAGAAGCGAATCGATTTCGTCGGTGGGATACGGGGCTTGGGCGAGCTCGAGAAGCGAGTGGACTCGGGAGAGATGGCGGTCGCAATCAGCATGTTCCCGACGTCGATTCACGAGTTGATCGCCATCGCAGACGCCGGAAAAATCATGCCGCCCAAGTCGACGTGGTTTGAACCGAAATTAAGGGATGGGCTGTTTGTGCATTTCCTAGAGTAAAAGGAAAGACAGTTAATTGGTTCGTTCGTCATAAGGCTAGTTCAATCCTCGGTCATGGATCAGCCCCCAATTAACCATTCACCAATTGACCAGAATTTTCCCACCTCCCACGAGAACCAAATCCGTCATTCGTTGGTTTAGAGGTGTGTAAGACTGCAAACCCCACGAACCACTCTTCGGAGATGAACCATGAGATTTAGCCTGATAGCATTGTTGATCTGCGCGTTCGTCTTCACGGCTGCCGCGCAGCATGATATGCAGAAGATGGGAAATGACCAGGCGAAAGCTATCGCACTGCTTTCTCCGGCCAAGGATAAGAGTGTGAAGGGAGTCGTAACCTTCACGCAGACGGACAATGGCGTCAAAGTTTATGCCCACCTGGAGGGGCTCGCTCCCGGAAAGCACGGATTTCACATTCATGAGTTCGGGGACTGCACTGCTCCCGACCTGACAAGCGCGGGCGGACACTTCAATCCGACACAAATGGCCCACGGCGCGCCGGCAGACCACACGCGGCACTCCGGCGATCTTGGCAACATCGTTGCAGACGGAAAGGGTATGGCAACGCTGGAGTGGGTGGACCCAATGATGCAGCTCTCAGGACCGAACTCGATTATCGGTCGAGCTGTCATCGTTCACACGAAGGAGGACGATCTGAAAACACAGCCGACGGGAAACGCAGGACCACGCGAGGCGTGCGGTGTGATCGGTATAGCGAAATAGAACTATCTGTATCGTTCGAATTTTCCAAAGGCCCGATTACCGGACCTTTTTTGTTTGCGGACCTGTCCAAGCCAGATCCATCGTTGAACCACCAACCTCTCCCTCGTCTTCAAACAGCGAACCAACCCATTCGGACGATCCAAGGCATGGGAGAGCAACAACCCCTTTGTTGAGTCCCCTCCTTTGCAGGAGGGGATCTGTGAGAAGCAACCAGAGCTAACCGCACAAGCCAGCTCCCACATTGAACCGCCAAACCTCCCCTCCTTCTCGAAACAGTGAGCTAACCAATAAGGGCCGGCACTCCCTCTGAACTGCCAAAACTCCCCTCCTTCTCTTAAGGAGGGGGCAGGGGAGGTCAGCCCAGGAATAAACCGCCCAACGTTTCCCCCACTCTCCTTTTCCGCCAATCACATTTTCTTGTTCCCCAAAACACGACTGACTAAGTTTCCTCCGAACTGGACAATGCCAACGACCTTTTCACAACGATGACCCTCCACTTCAACATCACTCCCCTCAAGAAGAGGCGCCGCTACCTCCGAAGTCATCTCCCGAAGGCAGAAGTGCTCCTCTGGATGCATCTCTCTAACCGACAGATGCTCGGCTACAAATTTCGACGCCAGTACAGCGTGGACAAATTTGTTATCGACTTCTACTGTCCAGAGCTGAGACTGGCAATCGAAGTCGACGGCGACAGCCATTTCACCCCGCTCGCCAGGGTTTACGACCGCGGCCGCCAGCATCACATCGAGTCGTTTGGGATCAGGTTCCTGCGTGTGATGAACGAAGATGTTTATCACAATTTTGACGCGGTGTTGGACGAAATCGCGGCAACGATTCGAGTAATCGAGAGCGGGGGATAGCAAGCACACTTTTGTGGAGTCTCTTCCTTCTTGAAACAGTAATCCAACCAATACAAGCCGGGTTCGACATTGAACCACCAAACCTCCCCTCCTTTTCATAAGGAGGGGGCAGGGGCCACTGGCTCGGCCACTTCGATGCAATCACCAAACCACCACAAGCCGGCTCCCACATTGAACCACCAAACCTCCCCTCCTTCTCATAAGGAGGGGGCAGGGGAGGTCAGCACAGGAACAAACCGCTAGACATTTCCCCCCCCTCCTACCTCTTCTCCAGCTCATATCCTCGCGTCTTCCCCTTCTCGATCGCTGGTATCCCCTTCGTCATCCACACCGGAGCCGGCTGACCCATCAGGTAGTGATCGAAGAACTGGAGCATACGGATGGACAAATCCTTGCGATTCTTCCGCTGGACCAGATTGTGCGCCTCGCCGTTGTACGTCAGCATCCAAACTGGCTTCCCGAGTCTGCGGAGCGCAGTGAAGAGCTCGATGCCCTGATACCACGGCACCGCACCGTCGGCGTCATTATGCGTCATCAAAAGCGGCGTCGTGATGTCCGGAGCGCTGAAGAGGGCCGAGTTTTCAATGTACAGGAATGGTTTCTCCCACAGCGTCGCACCGATACGGCTTTGCGTCTTTTCGTACTGGAACATGCGGCTCATCCCCGACTCCCACCGGATCCCTCCGTACGCGCTCGTCATGTTCGAGACGGGCGCTCCCGCGCCGGCTGCAGCGAACATGTGTGAATGCGCCACAAGGTATGCAACCTGGTATCCTCCCCAGCTCTGTCCCTGAATAGCAATCTTCGAGCTATCGACGTACCCTTCTGCAATCAGTTTCAGAATCCCCGGGACGACACAATCATACGCGCCCTTCCCGGGGTATCCCACCTCATAGCGGATATCAGGGACGAAGACGATATAGCCGCGGCTGACAAAGAGAGAAATATTGATTGTCGAAGCCGATGGAGCCGGTGGAATGTACCGATGAAGAAGATCGGAATTCCGTTCGTAAAAGTACGAGATCAATGGGTATTTCTTCTTCGGATCGAAATTATCCGGCTTAAAGAGGAGACCTTCGATCGGCTTCCCGTCTGCTGCGATCCAGGAAATCACCTCGACCGAACCCCAGAGATAGTCCTTCTGCTGCGGATTGAGGCTGCTGATCCGCTCCAGTTTCGTCATTGCCAGATCCGATATGTAAAGATCGGGGCACTCCTTGAAATTGCTCCTGGTCAGAATCAGCTTGTTGCTACCTTCTCCTTTTTTAGGATTGGAATAGTCGAACGGTTCCATCAGAATCTTTGCAGGCGGCCGGTTCGCGTTCAACTTCATGGTATAGAATCCGGATGACTTGTCGATGAACGAAAACGCATCCAGGAGTACGGTGGCATCAGGATTTAGGAATTTCTCTTCAGGATCGAGGCGGATGTACCGGAATCTCATCTGCTCCTTCCGTCCGACACCTGACGTCAGATTGACCGGCGCCTTCTTCCCCTCGGGATCAAGTCTCCACACATCACTTCGATCGTAGATGAAAACATCCTGATCGTCCTTTGTCCATCCCATCAATCCATACGGATTCGGATCATCAGGGACATCATTCAACTCATTCCAAATCGGATACGGGACGGCAGCTGTAAGGTTGACCGTCTTGTTGTTCTTGAGTGAGTATGCCCGCCAGCAAGTGTCCTCCTCTGCATACCAGGAAACGTATTGAGTGGCAGGCGAGAGTGTCGGATTCCCTCTGGTTCTCTCTGCGATTTTCCTTGCTGTACCGCTAGTTGCATCGACCAAGTAGACATCGTGGTAGGCGGCATCCCACGAAACGAGCTGCCGGTACGGAACGTCCGTGGAACCAACGGCAACGTCAGCGCACCCTTCGAGGCCAACCGTGACGCTGGGCATGCTCACCGTGGCGAGCTGTACGAATTTCTTTTTTTTCAGATGAACGACCGCACTGTAGGAACGTTTCTTCTCAGTATCGAGGCTCTTCAACTGCTGTGGCTGAAGATTCGGATCCTGCCAGTTCCACACATCGAGCTTGGCCGTCTCCTCATCGTTCATCGTCGTGTCCTCCGGCATTGGGACAGGAGCCGTTCCGAGAAAGAGTCTCTTCCCATCCTTCGAGAAGAAAAGTCGGCCATTCTCGCTTATCAACCATTTCTTCGGCAATCCCGGAGTGAGCGTGTCAGCCAGAACTTCTGCGGATTTTTGATTGTCCGACCAATAATACAGAGAGTAATACCGCTGCTTGGCTTTGGACGTGTCCCGGTCAGCGACAAAGGCTGCCTGCGTTCCTTCCTCGTCGCATACAACACCCTTGTACTTCCCCTTGCCGACAGCAAGCGTGTCAAGGTATGAACGCGAGCTATCGTCCAGGGCCTTCCCGGTGTTGAGCGTCAGCACTCCGGCTTTGACAGTGCTGTCATTTCCCGTTGTCGCGACGATGAACCTCCTCCCATTTTTCGAGAAAGCATATTCCTCGCCGAAGGCGAACCTGTACTCTTTGCCCATGAGGAGATTTCTCAGTACGACGGTTGTCCCTTTCTCATCCTTCTTCGTCGTTTCTTCGTCGGCCGGATCCGAAACGCTGTCCTTTTTCTCAACGTTCTTCTTCCCCTTCTTCGTGGTATCGGCCGGCTCCTTCTCGAGCTGATATGCAACCCAACCCGATCCTTTCTCGGGAAGCTTGAATGATTTCACACGTGCGATCTTTGTCAGTTTCATCGTTGAAAGTGCGACAATGCCGAGAGAGTCCTTTGGAAGATCGTCCTCTTTTTTCTTCGCGATCTTCAGCTTCTTCACTTCTGCGAAGAAAGGTTTGATAGAGAAGACGACGAAGTCAGAGGACTCGGTTAACTTCGCGTTCATTCCTCTCGGAATCGTGTCATATCTTCGCGATTCTGTATTGTAGATGACCAGATGTGCATCCCCCTCCTGAGGTTCTGCAGAATAGAGCACCCATTTTCCGTCATTGGAGATCGACTCACCGCTGATTTTTTTCCAGCCATCGTAGACACCGTGGTCTAGCGGTTTCTTTATTACTACCTGAGCATTCGCAAGATGTAGTGTGACTGCCATGATCAATGGTACGATGAGAGCGCGAGTGTTCATCTGAACTCCGGGATTGTTTGTGTGTTCAAGAATCGATCGTTTTGAATGAGAGTAGAGGGAAAAAGTCGTGAACGTTGGGTGCACGTAAATGGGCCAAAGACGTGCCCGGGATCGTATCAATGCGGAAAGAGCTTCGACACCACCTCGTCTCTCGAAACCTTGAAGTGAGCAGCTACGTCCGCAAGGATCCCCGCGAGCGTGCCTACGCGCAACGATTCATGATTCGGGATGGTGATATGGTGTTCACCCTGGCTGGTGCTCGTGAGCCGAAGATGACTGCCTGACTGGCGTGTGATTGCGTACCCGTAGTGGGAAAGGATCTGTGCGAGTTGAGGTCCAGAGAGGTCACGTGGGAGTTTCATAGCGAAAGAATTTCTTCCCGCACATGATGCAACCTGATTACCTTAGGTCTCTTATCGTCGTCGAAATGGCAACGCACCGCATCTCGCAGCTTTTCCTGAAGCTCGGGTAACGTGTCTGCTTCTGTGAAAATTGATTGTCCCAAGGCACGCGCCGTAAACCCGCCTTCAGGAGCCTCTTCTATGAGAAAAATTAACTCGTTCATAGCCATTCCTCCAGTTTGTTCCCTCAATCATCCTCAAGATGCAAAATTCTCCGCTCCTATGCAAAGGCACACGTAAGGCGCCGGCTCCCGTTAAAAGGCCATCCACGACCCTCCTTTGATTTTCCACATCGTTTCCCGTAGATTGAGCATGCGGCACCTGAGATACCATTCATACCTTCCGGCCTGCAATGCCATGACTGCCCCCAAAGAGATCATCAAGCTCGTCGAGCGATTCGAACGGAACAGAGACCAGTACACATCCGGCAACTACAACGAAGCACAACTGCGACAGGAATTTCTCAACCCATTCTTCTCCGCTCTGGGATGGGATGTTGAAAACCAACAGGGATACGCAGAGCCATACAAGGAGGTCATACACGAGGACGCAATAAAGATCGGCAGTGCGACGAAAGCACCTGATTACGCGTTCCGGATTGGCGGGACAAGAAAGTTCTTTGTGGAAGCAAAAAACCCGTCCGTCAATTTGAAGGAAGACATTTCCCCTTCCTACCAGCTCCGCCGCTATGCATGGTCGGCAAAGCTTCCGCTGAGCATCCTGACCGATTTTCAGGAATTTGTCATCTACGACTGTCGCACAAAGCCGCTCAAGACGGACAAAGCCTCTACCGGTCGGGTTCGATATCTCACATACAACGACTATGCAACCGAGTGGGACTCTATCGCGTCGGTCTTTTCAAAAGAAGCGCTCCTCAAAGGCTCCTTTGACAAGTTCGCCGAGTCGACGAAGGGAAAGAAAGGGACGACCGAGGTCGATGACGCATTCCTCAAGGAGATCGAATCGTGGCGCGACATACTGGCAAAGAATATCGCCCTCCGGAACGTGAAGCTCTCGCAGCCGGAGCTTAATTTCTCCGTGCAGCGCACAATCGATCGGATCATCTTTCTGCGGATCTGCGAAGACCGGGGGATTGAACCGTACGCAAAACTGCTGACGCTCGTGAACGGCGAACGAGTCTACCGGCGGCTGTATGAACAATTCTATCGGGCAGATGAAAAATACAATTCCGGACTCTTCCATTTCGAGCATGAAAAAGAGAGAGCTGAGCGCCCGGATGAGCTGACTCCAAACCTCCACATCGACGACAAGCCTCTCAAGGAGATCATCGGAAACCTGTACTATCCGGATTGCCCGTACGAGTTCTCCGTGCTTCCTGCGGACATACTCGGTCAGGTCTACGAGCAGTTCCTCGGCAAGGTCATACGCCTCACAGCGGGGCACCAGGCAAAAGTAGAAGAGAAGCCGGAAGTAAAAAAGGCAGGCGGCGTTTACTACACTCCAACCTACATCGTCAATTACATCGTCAAGAACACAGTCGGCAAGCTCTTGGACCCCGATCCCCCTCTAAAAAAAGGAGACGTCATCCTGAGTCCCGTCGGAAAAGGTTCATCGTCGAACGACGGGACGCCCGCCAGCTCAAATGCATTCTCTGAGGCGGGCAGGAAGGATCTGAACCACACGCGCACAGATCGAGAGAAAGCCACCAAGCCAACCAAGCCCCTCACGCCCAAGGAAGCCTCCAAACTCCGCATACTCGACCCCGCCTGCGGCTCTGGCTCGTTTCTCATCGGGGCGTATCAGTATCTGCTCAACTGGCATCGTGATTGGTATGAGAAGGACAGAGCAGAGAAACACACGACGGGAAAGAATGCAGCTCTCTTTCGCGGACCGGGGGGAGAGTGGCGACTCACAACGGGCGAGCGCAAGCGCATTTTGTTGAATAACATCTACGG
>JACVXU010000077.1 GCA_015661185.1 Bacteroidota bacterium | reverse complement strand
GAGGCCTACAGGCGCGCAAAAATTTCTATTGGCAAGCTCGCAGATTTGCTTCGAATCGATATCTACGAGGCAAGAAAGCTCGTGAAACAGTTTGGCATCCAGCAGTCTCCCGCCTAGTGGGTGCCGGATGGTCGCAAAGCTTGTTCCCGAGAATATTATCGTTTCAGATGCGACCGTTCTGATTAACTTTCTGAATACAGGTACCTTTCAATTACTTCTGGAATCATTCGGCGGACGACTTCATGTGACGGATGTGGTTGCTGGAGAAGTAAAACACAATAGACATGAGTTGGACACCGCAGTTGATGCCGGGTCAGTTGTTATTCACAAAATCCCCGTCGAGAAAATCAAACATCTGACGAAAAGCTTCACTGGTTTTCACCCCGGTGAAGCATCATGTTTTGTTCTCGCGAAGGACAAAAGCTGGAAAATAGCGACAGACGATGGAGCAGCAAAACGGTTTGTGGCCAGTGATCTGGGGGCAGCCTATATCTTGACTACTTTTGATCTATTGCTTGAAATGGTGGCTCTCGGCCAACTTGAGAAGAGCAGGCTTCTGGATGTGGTCACAAGAATGGAGAAGGAGGCGGATTTCCTATATAGCGAGACTGATTTCAAGCAGTTCGAAGAGCGCCTGAGGTTACTGTAGTTTTCGTCGGATACCTGCAGCCCGGTCATAAATCTCTTCTTTACTCACACCCGCTTCCGCAAACAGCGCAAAGATGTTCTCGTCAGGAGTTTCCGGGGGAATGGTGTGGGATGCGGCGAGGATGTACCCGCCCCCATCGGCTGTCATCCCTTGAAGAAGCCGTGCGGTTGATCCGCGAACCTCGCTGACGGTCCCATGTGGTAGAAGATCAACAGTATCCACCCCACCCATAAACGCCAACTCGTGCCCGAATTCCTTCTTCAGCTCCAGCGGATCCATTCCCGGACAATTGCACTGAATGGGGTTGAGAACGTTGAGTCCCATCTCGATCAGGTCGGGAATGATTGGTCGCAACGATCCGCAGCAATGGTGGGCAAGCCAGAGATCGGCGGCCTTACCGACGTTGAAAACCCTCTGGAGCTGCGGTTTAATCTGCTCGCGCCACATGGAAGGGCTCATCATCAGCGCATCCTGACCCGCAACATCATCGCCGGTCCAGAGCCAATCGAGGGGGAACCGCCTGCACGCCTGCTCGGCCAATTCGATCGAAAAATCCGCACAACGTTTGAACATTTCACAGGCGAGCTCTTCATCTGTAGCCATGTCGGTCAGGGCGTTGCTCATTCCCCGGAGCCGGAAATACATCTCGAAGACACATGGTGAAACGTCGCATCCAATGAACCAGTTCACCGTGTCGTTCAGCAGGGGTGTCATCTGGTTCAGGAGTTCTTCCTGATGGTCGGAGGGAAAGCGATACGAGAGAATCTGATCCCGTGATGCGGTCTCGAGAGGAAATTCCGCGATCTGGTTGAAATGGCCCACCTTCTTCCAGCGAATCCCCCAGACATCAGTATGCCCTTCTCCCTCGTTCTGGTGAACGACGCCTTCCATTGCGTAGTTGTTGTTCACCCAGGTCTGCCGGATGTCGTTTCCCATCGCTTCACCGACGAATGAAGGAAGAATGCCAAGAATCTGGGCGAGATGATTGGTGGTCAGGGGGTGAAACCACATAAAGATGGGAACGCGGTCGACGGGCTTGCGATTGAGGGCTGCATGGACGCGTTCTTTTGGGGTCATGGAGTGTTAACGTCAGTGAAACCAACTTCTACATTCATTATTGGGTGTTCGATATTGGACATTCACGTGAATATCGAATAATGAACATCGAACCGCAGAACGAAGAAGTTGGATGTACAATCGGAGGGACGTGCTTCGTCACGTCTGTTCATGTGCGGTCACGACGAAGCGTGACCCTCCAACTTAAGGATCAAAACATTCTCGCCGTCGAAATCATCACTCTCAGATTCTCTGGAGGCGTGATCGGCGGAATGGCGCAGCCCGCGTTCAGGATAAAGCGCGGTGTGCCTGCAAAGATGTTCAACAGCTCACGCGTTTTCTCTTCCACAAATTGTGGAGTCCCGAGCGCTAGAACGCCGCTGGGATCGATGTTGCCAACAAAGACAGCACGATCTTTCATCTTGGCGTGCACCATTGAAGCGTCCGTTCGATAATCCAGCTCAAGTCCGTCGGAGCCGGTCTCGAGCATCTCGTCGATGATGCGGCTCGTGTCTCCGCAGATATGGAGGAAATAGGGGAGCCCGAGCGTGTGAGAGTAATCCACGATCCTTTTCTCATATGGCAGCGCAAAGGTTCTGAACATTGCCGGAGAAATCAGCTCCGGGCCGGCCACACTGTCGCCGTTCGATGTCATGTGTGCACCGGTTTCCGCCATCAAGCGGATGAACTGAAGTGTGATGCCGGTGGAATACTCGAGAAGCTTGTGAACAAGTTCGTGGCAATCCTTGTTGGCCAGGTCGAGCATCCATGGCTCCAGGCCGCGGATCAAACTCGCGAGCGTGAACGGCGATTGGTCACAGTTACCGCGGATGAAGATATCCTTCCCGAAATGACGACAGAGAATCGAGGTTGCTTCGAGCCAAACCTGCACGCCGCGATAGTTTCGAATGTCCACAGGTTCGAGGTCGTTCAGTTCTTCCAGCGATTGTATCCGCGCTCCGGCAGCTTGCGCCGGTTGATCGATGGGAAAGTCAATCGGAACGCCTGCCGCGCCGGCAAGCGTTACCGTGTCCACATCGATTATGATGCCGTCGTACTCGTACTTCTCGACTGCCTCGATGAATGCGCGTGCCATCTCCTGCGGATCGTTACGAAATTGCTCCATTGTCAGACCTGCTTCGCGCGCAGCCACCATGAAATTATGGAGCATCACCGGCACCGTGTCCGGCTGCTTCCCCTGCAACGCTGACGCAATTCGCTGGTAGCCGTTCATCGCCCCGCTCTTCCCTTTTGCAGGAGGTTCAAGAGGACCGCGACAAGGATGATGGCCCCCCGTACGACATGCTGCCAGTATTCACTTACATTTAAAAGCGTCATCCCGTTCATGATAACGCCGAGAAACACCACGCCGATCATGGTACCCCAAATCCTTCCCACACCACCCATAAAGCTCGTACCGCCGATAATGACAGCAGCGATGATATCCAGCTCCCAGCCTTTGGCCGTTGTCGCTGTTCCGGACATGATTTCGGATGACACCATCACACCGCTTAGGGCAGCCAGAAACGCGGTGATTCCAAAGACCATCGTCTTGACACGCTTAACGTTGATGCCGCTGAGTCTTGCGGCTTCCGCGTTTCCGCCGACCGCATACACTGAACGCCCAAAGGAGGTGTAGTTCATCAGGAACTGAAGAATTGCGAACGTCAGAAGAAAGAGAAGAGCGGGGAATGGGATGCCAAGCAGATACCCGCCGCCGATGAAATTGTACCACGCGGGAAACGGCGTGAGTGGAAATCCATTCGTAATCAGCTCTGCTGCGCCTGAAAGGCCTGTCATCAGCGCAAGCGTGGTGATGAAACTGGGGACCTGGTACCGGTTGCGCATGAATCCGGTGAATGTTCCGACTGCGAATCCAACGGCGAGGGTCACAAGAATCGATACCGCGATGGCGAGCGGCAGGGGGAGCATGAACCAATCGCCAGTGAGCTTCAGCGTGAGAAACGCTGTGAGGCATCCGGCGAACGCAACGGCCGAGCCTACACTGAGGTCGATTTCGCCTGAAATGATCACCATAGTCATTCCGAAAGCGATGACTCCCTGCATTGACACGTTGCGGAGAACATTGAGAAGATTGTCGGCTGTCAGGAATCCGGAAGCCGTGAAGGCCAGCAGAATACACAGGAGTACGAGAATGCTCTCGAGGATCCCATGGCTGAACAACGATTGTAACCGTGGAGGGACGTTCATACTTCCTCTTTCATACAAACTGCGAAGAGATTCTCAAGGGAAATCTCACCGGGGCGAACGTCGGTCACGATACGCCCCTGGCGCATAATCAGGATGCGATGGCAAATGTCAAGAAGCTCTTCCAGCTCACTCGACACAACGATACAACTAATCCCGCGCTTGCTCAAGTCCCAGATGATCTGAAATATCTGTTGCTTTGCCTGGATATCGATGCCGCGTGTAGGTTCATCGAAGAGCACAAGACGCGGACTCGTGTTGAGCCACTTTCCGACGACAACCTTCTGCTGGTTACCGCCGCTCAGAAAAGCGACAGGGGCTTCGGTGTTCGCAACCTTGATGTCGAGTTCCCTGATGTTTCGGTCTACAGAGGATTGTTCTCGCGCCTGCGTGATAAATCCGTGGGAGGAAAGTCGATTGAGACTTGCGAGGCATAAATTGATGCGCGTGTTCAGCAGCTGCACCAACCCCTGATCTTTTCTGTTCTCAGGCGTGAGGACCACTCCAAGATCTTTCATCTGTTGAGGATCCGACGGGGTGATACGCTCCCCGCCGATGATCAGCTCTCCGGTATCGGGGGGGTCGGCGCCAAACATTCCCCTCAGCAGTTCCGTTCGTCCGGACCCGAGCAATCCGGCAATGCCGAGAATCTCTCCCTTATTGACTGTAAAGTTGATGTCGGTGAAGGCTCCTTGCCGGGAGAAGGACTGGACTTCGACGAACGGTTCCGTCCGGGCTGAGAGGTCCGCAGGCCTGACCCGCTGAACGACTTCACCGAACATCATATGAACGATCGTTGATGGGTTTGCTTCGGCAATGCCGATAGTGCCGACGAGTAAGCCGTTGCGAAGAACAGTGACGGTGTCTGCAATCTCTCGGAGTTCCTGCAGCCGGTGGGTAATGTAAAGAAGAACGACGCCACGCGCTGCGAGCATTCTCAAAAGGTCAAAGAGGCGCTGGGTTTCATGCTGCGCGAGGGCGGAGGTTGGCTCGTCGAGGATGAGAATCGACGGCTCGTATGACATCGCCTTCGCGATTTCAACGGATTGCTGCTGTGCAACTCCAAGCGTGCCGGCACGAGCGCGTACGTCGATGCTGACACCGAGACCGGCGAGAACATGTTCCGCACGTGTGTAGACCTGACGCCAGTCAATGATCGAGCGACCGAATCCCGGTTTCTTTGGCAGGCGACCGAGCAAAATGTTTTCTGCGACGGTGAGTTCGGGGACAAGGCTGAGTTCCTGGTGGACGGCGACGATACCGCGTTGAAGAGCGTCTTGCGGTGATTGCAGCTGGACTTCCCTGGCATCGACGAGAATTGATCCGCCTGTGGGTTCTATTGCTCCCGCGATGAGCTTGACGAGCGTGCTCTTTCCCGCTCCGTTTTTTCCAATAAGGGCGTGGACCTGACCCCCGGTGAATGAAACGGTCACATCGTTGAGAGCAACAGTGCCTGGGTATTCTTTGCGAAGGGCAAGCGTCTGTAGAGTGTGGACCTGAGTGCTCATGCCGGGAGTGGACGCCGTTATTTGCTCAGTTCCGTCAGGCGTTCTTTGAATTGATTCACCTCGTCCGGCTTTTCCCTGGTCAGAAGAAATCCGGGAAGGGAGACGTTCTTTTCGACGTTTTCTCCCTTTAATACCTTCACAGCTGATTCAACTGCCATCGAACCAATTTCGAAGGGGCGTTGACCTGTGATAGCCTGAAGGATGTTGGCCTCATCGAGGAGAAAGCCTGCAAGTTGCTCGCTGGTGTCGGTGCCAAAGACCGCGATTTTGCCTGCTTTTCCTGCGTTTTTCACAGCCATGACGGCACCGACAGTGCCGCCTTCGTTCGCAGACCAGATGACACGCACATCGGGATTGGCGGTGAGGATGTCCCCGACCTTCTTGACCGCTTGCTCGGCAAGCCATGCGTCCTGTTCGGAAACAATCATGGCCCCTGGCAGCTTCGTGATCTCACTCTTAAAACCATTTGTCCGCATTGAGCTCTGTTCCGGAAGCTGTGACTGGAATGCGAGAATTGCGACTTTCGCTTTTCCTCCGAGCTTGCTCTCGATGTATGCCCGGGCCGCTTTTCCCGTCGAGGCCCCGATGTCAAACTGATCGCTCTCAATTGATGCCGCGGCAACGTTACTCTCAAGCGTCATGTTATGAACGATAACAGGGATCCCCTTTTCCCGTGCACGCTCCAGTGCGCTCACAGATGATTTCGCGCTGAGCGGAGCGATCGCTATTGCGTCAACTTTATTCGCGATGTATGTATTGATGAGCTGGACTTCCTTGTCCGGCCTGTTGTTGCTGTTTGCCTCCAGCAATTCGACACCGTGCCTTTTTGCCGCATCACGCATCCCGAAGAGAACAAGACGGAAAAATTGGTCTTCCTGGAACACAATTCCGGCAATCCGTTTCCTGGGTTCTTCTTTTTGCTTCGTGCTGCAACTGAACAGTGACAGGCTGGCGGCCAGGAAGAGCAAGGTCAGAATGATTCTTCTGGACATGGGATGTTCTCTTGTTTGATAAGGTTTCAGAAGACTAGAAGTCATCTCAAAAATACAAATGCTGACGAAATATTGGTTCAATGTTTAGCACACCCACCTGCGCTCCGCTTCGGTGGGCAGGCAGATGACGCAGAAGAAGCACGAGATTGTCACAGATTGATTATCCGCGGAGATCTCGTTACATCAGTGTCATCAGCGTGCCCGCTGTAGCACGAAGTGCGTAAGCGGGTGTGC
Source organism: Bacteroidota bacterium (assembly GCA_015661185.1). GTDB lineage: Bacteria > Bacteroidota > Ignavibacteria > UBA10030 > UBA10030 > UBA9647. The sequence goes on along the minus strand of JACVXU010000077.1, from coordinate 6,475 downwards.
CATTCTTTGATCTCGATCAGGATTCTCTGCTCTTCGAGGATTTGTGAGATAGGTTCAACAGTTTCCCGATCGATTCCGTCGCGATGAATTCAAGTCCACAAACGAGATCGGCGCACGGTGCTATCTGCTCAATTCTTTCAAACGTTGCCTGAATGTCCTGATCTCGTCAGGTTTCTCCCGTGTCAGAAGAACCCCTGGCAGCGAGGTCTTCTTTTCCACGGGTTGCCCCTTCAAAACTTTCACCGCCGCTTCTACAGCCATCGAACCAATCTCAAACGGTCGCTGGCCGGTAATAGCCTGGAGTACCCCATCGTCGTCGAGAAGAAAATTTGACAGTTGCTCGCTGATATCTGTGCCAAAGACTGCGACCTTTCCAGCCTTGCCGGCATTTTTTACGGCCATTACCGCACCGACAGTCCCCCCTTCGTTTGCCGCCCACACGATATCAACATCCGGATTCGCGGTGAGGATGTCTCCGACCTTTTTTGTGGCCTGCTCGGCAAGCCAGGCATCCTGTTCAGACACGATCGAAACTCCGGGGAGCTTGAGAACCTCGTCCTTGAAACCATTGATCCTCATCATCGCCTGCTCCGGAATCTGCGATTTACCGGAAATGATGGCAATCTTTGCTTTGCCCTTGAGTGTATGCTCGATGTAAGCGCGAGCCGCCCGCCCCGTCGATGCTCCCAGGTCAACCTGGTCGCTTTCGACAAAGGAGGCCGCGAGGTCCCCTTCTACTGGCGTATTGTACGTCACGATGGTGATGCCTTTTTCGTGAGCGCGCGTCAGGGCGGCAACAGAAGCCCTTGCGCTGAGCGGAGAGATGACAATCGCATCGACGTTGTTGGCAATGTACGTGTTGATAAGTCCGACTTCCTTGTCGGGTTTGCCGGCGCTGTTTGCTTCGAGAAGTTCAACGCCGTTCTTCCCTGCAGCATCGCGCATACCGAAGAGGACGAGGCGGAAAAACTGGTCTTCCTGGAAAACAATTCCCGCGATCCGTTTCTTCGGTTGTTCCTTTTGCTTCGTGCTGCACCCGACGAGGAGAAGTGCGCCAATGATGAATGCAACGAGAACGATTCCTCGCGTCATATGGGTAGGAGTGATCTCAAAAATCCGCGTCGAGCATGGCGGAAGGTCATGGATTAAGGTCCTGAGAAGCTTCGATAGAGTCTATGCCGGCGCAGGTCCGCATTCAGTATGATGCTGGTCCTCTTGTGCTACACAAAGAAAGCTTGTCCATCCTGAGCGCAGTCCCGCTCGTCTCTTGAGCGGGACGAAGCCTGCCCTGAGCGAGTCGAAGGGTCGAAGGATGTCCAGGCCCGTTACGGTCTTCGACTTCGGCTTGATAAGAAGCGTCAAGCCTGCGCTCAGACTGGCGCGTTTTTTCTGATGAAAATAAAACAACATCGTCATCCTGAGCGCAGTGCCGATGATTCGCAATCGGCACGGAGTCGAAGGATGTACCAAACCGGCTCAGCATAGTCTTTGACTACGGTCGCAAAGAGGGCTCCCTGCCAGCCCGCCGTGCGGCCCGCCCGAACGACTTGGTCGGGCGGGTCTGGCGGGCGCTCAGACTGACGACGATTTGTTTTCATGATGGGTTCTAGTCTTAGGCTGTCACAGCTGATCGCGTGATGCCACTTCCACCCACACGCCGTCCTTTTTCTCCAAACCGTTCGGTTTCAGACCGTATGGTTGGGGGAGTGCGGCATTTGTGAAGTTCATGAACTCGACGCGGTACGGAGTGATCTTGATCAGAATGTACTCACTGTTCTCCGGTCCACCCGGGTACATGTCGGTCCAGTAGGATCTCCAGTATTTCCGTTTGAGTTCGGGAGTACTGTCGAGTGCGGCCGTCCCGATAATCGTGACGTATGCCGTGCTGCGCGGGTTGATGAACGCGAGGGTCACCTTGTCTTGTTTTAGGATCTCGCGCACCTTCCGCGAGCTCGGACTGGCACCAAGCCACACATTGAAATCAGCGTCGGGCTCAAAGGGATGCATCAACCGTGCGTTGATTTCACCTGACTCTCCTGTACTCATGAAAAAGCAATAGTCTGCCTCCTTCATAATTGCCCTTGCTGTCGCCAGCAGTTGTTCGGGTTGTTGAACTCCCATAGCCTAGGCCTTTCTTCTTATCATGACGATGGTAACGTGGGTCTTCTCATTCAAATTCTTTCACAGACCGATCCGGCAGAGTTCGTCGGAACGAATCCTGGTACAATCCGATCTTATCGATGGGAATTGGCTTGAATCCGAGCGCAAATGCACGCGAGGAGCTCTTCAGTCGGAAATCGTGTCGCTGCAGGCTCTCAAAACCCGGATCACCGGTGACAAAGGTATTCTCCCTGAATTCTTCTTTGATGCCCCGATCTGCTTGGGTATAGAGTACATAGCCATCTTTTCTGTCAATGTCCAGATAGTACGTGTCCCATCCCTTCTTATCCTTCTGTTGACGGCGGCAAATGGCAGTGTCGGCAATGAGGTTGTCTCGCATCGTTACGACAGAGAAATCAAATGCGTTGGAATCATAGAAATCAATCCAGCGGCCACCGTAGGAGACGTTGCGGATAATCGTGTTGTTCAGGGGAAATGCCGGGTTCCCCTTGTCGAGCGTCAACAGCTGGGGATAGCGTGTGCTGTAGGGCGGCTCTTGGTACTTCATTTCCTTCAGATGTTCGAAGAGCTCTGGGTACGTCCCATTGAAATAGTAGCTCGCCCAGCTGAGCCCGCGAGCATCAAGGTGGACTGACGGTGCACACTCGACAAAGATGTTGTTCTCCACGGTATTGTCGCGCCCGCCGCCGATCATCGCTGAGCGCCCGGATTTGTAGAAAACATTGCCGTAGACGGTAAACCCGCTCGCCCAATCGTCAAGATAAACAGCCATCACACCGTGCAAGCCCGGTCCGAGAAGGTGATGGAAGTAGTTGTAGCGGATGACGTTGCCTCTCCATGTCCAATCCCGGCCCGTGTGCAGCGCTCCGGCATCGCCCGTTTCCTGACAAACACGATAGACCTCGTTGAATTCAATCAGGTGATCATTCCCCCGCAGGTAAAGCCCTTCGTGAGGAGCATCGTGGATGAGATTGTGCTGAACCCGTCCGCCGACACCGTCGATGAAAACGGCATACTGTCCTGTCCGCACCCATGAGCTATAGTGGTGAATGTGGTTGTTCGCGGCATAATTTCCGCCTGGGACGAGCGTTTTGCGATCGCCCCCCCTCAGACGAATCGCTCCAAGAGAAAGATCGTACAGGTCGCAGCTCTGCACACCGTTTTCGGTGCCACCATTGATGACCACTGCCTCATTGCCGAGGAAACGAAACGTACAGCCTGCGAGAAGAACATGGCTGCCGCCAGTGACGACAACCCCGTTGGATCTGCATTGTTCGAACGTGAAACCGGAAAATGTTAGGTACGATGTGCTGTCGAAGGAGAGCAGCGGCTCATCAAGAAGCGAAACAGAAACGGAACCCTCGGTGATGGGCGCTGGCGGCCAGAAAAACAACAGCCCCTTGTTCCGGTCGAGGTACCACTCACCCGGTGAGTCGAGCTCTTCAAGGATGTTCAGGAAGTAATAGCGCTGATTCGTCGTATAACCGTAGTTGTGATGAGGTTCTTGTATCGTAATTTCTCTCACGACTGTGTCGATGGAGTGCACTCTCTGGTACGCATCACTCCAATCCCATGTCCAGTACCCGTGAAGATAGATTTCATTCTCCGCTGACCATCGCTTCGGTCTGTCACCATCGTACGTGATACGCCCATAGTGTCGCCCGACCGGTACACCGTCAAATCTCTTCTCCCGATCGAGGCCTTCATTGAATCGCTTTGTTCCGGTCTGAGGGACATTCGCGATATGAAGCCATCCCTCATTTGGCCATCGTGCAACAGTCATGCGTTTGCCGCTGCAGAAGAGTTCGATGCCGGAACTGCTGCGCTGCGAGATCTCTCCGTACTGATGTACGCCCTGCGCCTTTAGATCGACAACCATGATCTTCTGTCGGCACTGTGGATCGATTCGCTTCAGTATGGCGGGATCCGTGATCGGTTGAAATCCTGTGATAGATTTGCCGCCGGTGAGGATGACGTGCTCTCCGGGATATGCGGCCCATTCGATGACAGCACTCTGCAATCCCGAATCGTCAGAGGACATTCTGAGTGTCCGTGAAAAGCGGTACGTACCGTTGCGCACAAGCACCGTTACCGCGCCGATAGGGGTCGCTCCTTTTTGCCTAAGCTGCCGGATGGCGTCGCGGGCACGTTCAAGCGATGCAAAAGGACCGTTTGTGAGGTTCCTGTTTGGTGATGCCATCGTTCCGGACCACGAATCATCCCCCAGGGGGGCAACATAGAATACCTTTGCCTGGGATTGGCCAAAGGCTTCGAGACCCATGGTGATGAAGAGCAAGAGAACGAGAACTTTCGTTACGCGCATAGGTGTCACCATAGAGAGGTTAGAAAACGTTGATGTGATCGTCACGAATGTACAGCTTCTTATGTGAGAGAAGCAAGCGTATGGATTTTGACAGAAAAATATCGTACCTACACGTCGTTCCACAATGCAGAGGAAGGTAATGACATCGGGTCAGGGCTCTGGCGAACTGGAAGCACGCCAGTTCAAGGGTATCAAACACATCGTCGGGAATACGCCGCTCTTCGCTATCCGCTTTTCGTTCAAGGGAAAAGAACGGGTTGTGTACGCAAAAGCAGAACACATGAACCTGACCGGAAGCATCAAGGACCGGATGGCATTTCATGTGCTCTCTCAGGCTCATAAAGAGGGGCGTATCAAGCCGGGCAACACCATCGCTGAGGCGACAAGCGGCAATACGGGGATTGCATTCTCAGCAATTGGGAGGGCTCTGGGTCATTCCGTCGTGATTTTCATGCCGGACTGGATGAGCCAGGAACGGATCAACCTCATCAAGAGCCTGGGTGCGACCATTCGCCTTGTGTCCAAAGAGGAGGGGGGATTTCTCGGCAGCATCCGGATGACCGAAGAGCTTGCGCAAAAGGACCCTAACGTCTTCCTTCCGTGCCAATTTTCCAATGACGCAAACGTCCAGGCTCACGAACAGACAACGGGCCCGGAGATCTGGTGGCAGCTTCAGTACAACGGCCTCGTTCCCGATGCGTTTATCGCGGGAGTCGGAACCGGGGGAACCGTGATGGGGGTGGGGCGATTCCTTAGGACGCGCAATCCAAACATTCATGTGTACCCACTGGAGCCTGCAGAGTCACCTACATTGAGCACTGGCTACAAGGTTGGTCATCATCGCATACAGGGGATCTCTGATGAATTTATCCCTGCAATCGTCGATCTCAAAAGCCTCGATCCTGTCGTGGCTGTTCACGACGGTGATGCAATTCTCATGGCGCAACAACTCGCGACGAAGCTGGGGTTGGCCGTCGGAATTTCCTCGGGAGCAAATCTGCTCGGGGCGATCATGGTGCAGGAGCAACTGGGAGGCGATGCGGTAGTCGTGACGGTCTTGTCGGATGACAACAAGAAATATCTCAGCACCGACCTCATGAAAGAAGAACCAATCAAAAAAGGATATGTGTCACCCGGAGTCACACTCCTCGACTTCGACATATTCAAACGAGTGTGCAACACATGTTGTGATTATTTTGACTGCAGCCAGAATCTTCCGGTGGTAGCAACCGAAAAGCAGTGAGTGCTAGTATCGTGTCTCGGAAGTACCTCGAATAAGTCGACAGCACGACGCAGTGGTCCACACACACATCAACTAGAGCTTTCACGAAAAGAGCACACACCCCTCAATTCCCCTCTCTCTGCCCACGTCCCTGCACACGAGAGGGGACGTTTAGTTCTTGGGTTGTTCCTCGTCTGCAGCTTCAATTTGCGACATTCCTTGAGTCTCTACCCAGTGTGCAAGAGCATCCACAACACTCCCAAGATTCCGCTTCACTTCCTCATCGGAGAACCTAAGAAACCGGACTCCGAATTTCTCAATAGCCCGCTGCCTTTGGCTGTCTCTCTCGAGCTTCCCCGCGTGAGAATCACCGTCGATTTCAATAGCCAGAAGCAGCTTCGGGCAAAAGAAATCGACGACAAATTCGTCGATCGGTTTCTGGCGATGGAAGTCGAATCCGCACAATTGTTTGTTTTTCAGCTTGTTCCAAAGAAGAACCTCGGCAAGAGTCATATTGTTGCGCAGCATCCGGGCGATCGGCTTGAGCCTCGGGTCATAAGGCAAGAACGTACGTCGCACTTTCTTCTTCCCAATCACAGTTTGAAAAGTCCCCTCTGTGTGTTGGATTGTGTGGAGGGGAGAGGGGATGGAAGGGGTGTGTGTTTTGCTCTTTCTGAGATTTCACGTAGACTCAAGTTGTGATCCTTGGGTTGCATTCTCTGGTGCACAAAGTTCAGCCGCACGACTTATTCAAAGGACATGTGAGACACGACATTAGTGCTACGGTTTCGATGTTCGCCCGATCCTGC
>JACVXU010000277.1 GCA_015661185.1 Bacteroidota bacterium | reverse complement strand
CCGACATCCCGACGCTGTCTGGCGGGATCCTGTTTCAGGGTTGGATCCTTCTTACACTCTCATCGAGAACGATTGCTCCTCTGCCCGGCAACGCCGGGCATTTTCATTTGTCAGTAACTGGGAAGACTCTGACTCAAGCGGAGTGGCACCCGCAACGCATTCGCCGGATGGTGCCACGACGCCTCGTCGCAGTTCGCCGCAGGCCAACGGACGCGGGGTCCTGTTTACCCGCCGACCTGTCCGCTGAAATGCAATGCAGGCGGAAGCGAAGCGGAGGCGGGCCCCCGCTACAAGTTCTAAAGAAGAATCCCGATTAGTGAAAGCTCGTCGGGATTTTTTGTTTTACCCAGGAATTCTTCAATCATACCCCATCTTTTCCCTCAAGTCGATGTCTGTTTGTTTTTCGCTCACGGCAATCGTAGTTTTGGAGTCGGACGCCGTACTCACCTCTGACATTTAAGCCTGACCCGTAGAATGCGGGATTGAGAACCTCTAGATTCGTGGGAAGCATCTTTTTGTGTTGATGGCGTAGATAGGTGCAGTCCTGCGTACATGCTCCCGTATTGCGGGACAAACGAAATTCGTTGTTATGCAAGCTATACGCCATTTGCCCGTCATGGTTTGTAATTCCACTTGCTCGGAGGTCATATGAGTTGGCGATTTCGAAGGAGAATGACACTTTTCCCTGGAGTCAGAATCAGCTTCAGCAAACGAGGTGTCAACGAGTAAAGGAAAAACTTCGAGAGATGAATTATGTGGTCAAATAGAAGGTGGACGTAAGTCTGCTTAGCCTATGAGGACGATCTCAACAATTCCTGACAAATTCTGACGCTATCCTGACAATGAACTCAACTGGATTCGCTATCTTTTCCACGATTGAATTGAGATGCCATCCATGATTGGTGGAATACTGAAGCCCAGGCTGCAAAAGCGCGTCGTGACGATATTCGTCATCGCTGTTCTGATTCCCTGCGTGTTTCTCGGTTACCTGGGGCTCAAGTCCATCAAGCAAGAAAAGCAGTGGCAACAACAGCTTGTGCTGGAAAACCTCAAAAGATCTCTTTCGCTGGCGGTTGACCACATAGAATCTAGTTTGGACGATCAGATCCGCGCCTCGTTTCGTCAACTCTCGCCTCCTCGTCAACTGACTGCGAGCCACGTCACTTCTCTCCGCACCTTCAGCACGCAATCTTCTCTCGTGCAAGGTGTTTTCTTTCTCGATAACAACGTACGCGTGGTCTTTCCCAAGACATTTCGGGACGTGGACGTCGATGAGATGAAAGACCGGAGCACGTTGCGTCTCCAGGAAAGCGAGTATCTCCGTGCTGGAGATCTTTTTGAGGTTCAGGGGAAACTTGATGAAGCTCTCACAGAATATCAGAGAGGCTTTTCTTCCAGGCTGTCCAAACCCCTTCAAGCCGCGTTCCTCTCACGCATTGCCCGGTGCCAGTTCAAAAAAACCGACTATGGGAATGCCCGAAAGACCTACCAGAGAATAATCGACGAGGATCACAATCAGTTCTACGGCGAGGGAATGCCGTACGTTCTGGTGGCACATCTGCAGCTTCTCGAGATAGCAGAAAAGGAAAGTCCATCCTTGGCCACGAGCAATCAGCTGCTTGACTTCTACGGGATGCTCGTTGGGCGTTCCGATAAACTAGAACATGCGCAATACAGTTTCTGCCTTGATCATGTTAAGTCGCGGTTGCAGCGTCAACAGCAGTTTCTGTCACAATCTCAGCGAGCCACACTGGATTCCATAGTGAGGCTCGAGAAAGAGGTTGAGGATGAGCAAAGCTTCCGGGACTTCCTTCAAACAAATGCTCTTCCGGGAATCAAGCAAGAGATAAACTCCAAGTGGAACGAAAATTCACGATTCAATGATTCTGATGGAAGAAAAGACATTCGATATCTATCGGGGCAATCCGATAGTGCTGCCTGGACAATTGGAGTGCGCGTGAACGATGACGCGGAATCTCCGGTCAGATTTATCGGCATCAGGATACGAAGGAATGCGCTTACAGACGCAGCCCTGGCAGTACTCAAGGAGTCTGAACCACCCGAAGAAGTTCGCATCGCATTGCTTGACGCTGCGGACCGAACTCTCTTTCCTGCCGGATTGTCCGCAGCGACAGTTGTGCTCACAAAGCCCTTCTCTCGATTTGAAGAACTTGCTGCAGGAACCAAGTTGGCATTGGTTGCAATGGGAGGGAATCCTCTTGAAGCGATCTCCTCGAAAAGTCTGCTTATCTACTACGTCCTTCTCGGTTCGGTTATCGTGCTGATTGCGCTCGGGATAGTCTTCATCTTGCGGGACATCTCACGTGAAGAGGAGATTTCTGCGATGAAGTCCGAGTTCATCGCCAACGTTTCCCACGAGATTAAGACTCCTATCGCCACAATCAGAACGCTCGCGGAGAACTTGAACGAGGGCTGGGTCACAGGCCAGGAACAACAGCAGGAGTACTTTCATTTGATCGAACGTGAAGCCGAGCGCCTCACCCACCTCGTTGAAAACATTTTGGATTTCTCCCGCATTGACAAGGCCAGGAGAAGCTATCGGATGGAACTCTCGTCGATTGGCGATGTGACCAGGAAGGCAATTAGACGCTTCCGGTTGCTCGTCGATGGGCAAGGAGTCGTCATCAAAGAGAACATCGAGAGCAATTTGCCACCGTGTAATCTGGATGTGGAGGCATATGAACAGGCATTGCTGAACCTTCTCGATAACGCCGTCAAGTATTCTCGCGATGAAAAAGTCGTTGAGGTATCTGCCAGACGTCAAAAGGATTCTATCGTCGTCGCGGTGGCTGATTGTGGTATCGGAATAGGCAAGAAGGATAGCGAGAGGATCTTTGACAAGTTTTTCCGCAGTCCGCCGCCGGATGGGAGAAAAATCCCTGGAAGTGGCATTGGCTTGACCCTGGTGAAGGAGATCATCGAGGCACACGCGGGGACAATAGAAGTGGAAAGCGAAATCGGCAGGGGAAGCACGTTCACGCTTTCTTTCCCGCTTTCGAATGATAGTACCAAAAGGTCCGTTGGATAACTAAACAGCAATCCGTGAGCAGGAGGGTTATGCCCACAATTCTACTTGTTGAAGACGAAGAAGCAATGCTCAAAGGCCTGCGCGATGCATTCGAGCACAACGGCTTTATTGTTCTGGCGGCGAACGACGGAGAAACCGGCCTGCAACTCGCCGAAGACCATGAGCCGGATATTATCATCCTGGACGTGATGCTGCCGCGGACTGATGGATTCGACGTTTGCCGCACCCTGAGGAAGCGCGGGGTCGCGGTTCCCATACTCATGTTGACTGCTCGTGCTGAGGAGGTTGACAAGGTGGTGGGGCTTGAGATCGGGGCAGACGATTACGTCACCAAGCCATTTAGCACGCGTGAGCTTCTGGCGCGTGTCAAAGCACACCTGCGGCGTTCAACGGAGAAGGTGACGTCGCTCGAGCAGTACGAGTTTGGCAACGTCAAATTGGATTTTGCCGCATTCAAAGCTTTCAAGAACAAGAAGCAGATTGACCTGACCTCCACAGAATTCTCTCTCCTTCAGGTCCTGATCAAACATCGGAATGAGGTCATTCCCCGCGAAAAGATTCTGAACGAAGTCTGGGGGTACGAGGCATATCCAAGCTCCCGCACAGTGGACAATCATATCCTCAACTTGCGCCAGAAGCTCGAAGACGATCCGCAGAAGCCGGAGTATATCCTCACTGTCCACGGTCTGGGATACAAATTTGCAGGAAGATGAACAGCCTCCTCTGAATGCAGGAAGGGGAAGCGATCTTCGGAAGATTGAAAGACCGCCAGAGGACACTCTTCCAGACAGATTCTGACTAGAAATCGACAATCATTTACATCGATCCGACAATGGCAGATAAGCCAGAGAGTATATTGTAGTGAAGTTAATTCACTACACATGAACCGTTTGAGGAGATACGCCATGAAAAGAATCGCGGGAATCTTTCTGCTTGCACTGGCGCTGTGCGCTCCGACAGCAATCGCCACTGCACAGCAAAACAAGGCCGAGCAGATGTACCAACAGGCGTTGTATGAAATGGAAGGGAAGGGGGACTACGCAAAGGCCATCGAAATCTACAAAAGCGTCGTAGGGAAGTATCCGGCGAATCAACCGCTGGCCGCAAAGTCGCTTCTCCGCATGGGCCGCTGCTACGAGAAACTGGAGAAGGACGAAGCAAAGAAAGCGTACGAGAGAATCATAAAGGAGTATGCGAGTCAGGCCGATGTTGTCACCGAGGCGCGAGCCCGACTTGCTGTGCTGATGGACGGGACGAAGTTGGGCGGTTCGCCGATCGCGCGGAGGCTGATA
>JACVXU010000076.1:11393-28344 GCA_015661185.1 Bacteroidota bacterium | reverse complement strand
ACATAGGGGCGTTCACGTAAGACAGCCATAGTATCCTCCTCAAATTGTTAGCTCTTGCGGTCCGCAGTCCATTGGCCGATTCGGAAGATCACAAACTCAGCCGGCCGCAGTGGTGCGACTCCGATCAAGCAGATCAATCTCCCGTTATCAAGATCGTTTTGTGTCATAGTCGAGCGATCACAGCGAACGAAGTACGCTTTCTCAGGTTTCTCACCAAGAAGTGCGCCGGATTGCCATTCGTTCAACAAGAAGTCTTCGATGGTCCTCCGCACATTTGCCCAGAGCGCATCACCGTTCGGCTCGAATACCGCCCACTGCGTTCCCTTGTCGATTGATCTCTCGAGGTACGCGAAGTACCGGCGCAGATTGACATATTTCCACTCAGGGTCAGAACTGATGGTGCGGGCTCCCCAGAGACGATAGCCGCGCCCTTCAAAGAAGCGGAAGCAGTTGATGCCCTCAGGATTTAGCACTTCTTGCTGGCTCTTGTTCAGAACCTGCTCAAACCCGATAGCTATGTTGACCACTTCGTTCGCCGGAGCCTTGTAGACTGCCCGGTTGATGTCGTTGCGCGCATAGATGCCTGCCACACTGCCACTCGGGGGAAGATTGACTTCCGCCCTCGTCACAGGATCAAGGATCCGTATCCAGGGATAATACAGGGCCGCATAGCTCGAGTCCATTTTTGCTCTCATGGCCCGGACCTGCGCAATGCTCTGGTCGTTTCCGCTGTCAAGCACCGCTATGCGGTAGTGCATGTTCTTGGCATGGGTGATCAGCAGATTGACGATGCTTGTCGCATCCGAAACGTAGCCGTTTTCATAGCCAAAAGTGGATCCGGGAGCTGCGACAATCGAAATGTCCTCGATACTCTCGAATGCCTTCAATCCGGTCCGGGTGCTCGTGTCCTCTTCAGCCTCCCCCTCATACTCGGCAGCACCGGGACGGTCTCCGTCGTTCCCGCCGGAGAGAACGACTTCCACCGACCGTTCTGCATCGGTCGACTTCTCATCGTTCAGTTCATCTCCAAGTGTGCTGCTGCTGTCCAAGAGCGCCTGCAGAACACCAAGGCCATCCTCGACATCGTCTCCGAGCGTGACAACGATCGGCACGGTGCGTCGCAAGGCGAGGTTCTCGGGCTTCTCGGCAAACCGTACGGAAAGCGCGTCCTGCGAACCTGAGTGCTTATGTTCGGCATCAAATGCAATGTTCTCCCAAACATGCACAGAACCACTCCCGTCCGGGGAACTCGCACTGACAGTCAGAGTCGCCACACGGATCTTATTGCCCTTCGGGTTGAGAGAACTCAGCTCAAGCGTGCTGGTCGGACTTGTGGTCTTGTTGAATTTCCATGTTTCGTTCTCATCATCCCGTTCTGCGATATAGAAGGTGCCGCCTCCGGGAGGGCTCTCGAAGGGGCTTTCCTGATCCGCGATCCAAACGACATCGCGGTCGGATATGGCCCCAAGAACTGGATCGTCCTCTTCCCCGCCAAGAATGTTTTGCCCGAGGCGTACCGTGAACCTTACCCTCAGATTGCCTGCGTCGCCGGGGAATCGCGACTTGATCTGGATTGCGGTCGCACCCCCTGTTGAAGGAATGCTCCCGCTCGCGCAGCCATCGTCGCTATCGCTTTGGGGTCGGAAGACCCGCGCAATATACAGCCGCTTCCCCCCCTCTTCGAAGAACGCGCGGACGGCATGCCAGAGATAGTTGTGCATCAGTCCGGCGTCATTGAAGTCGAGCTGCTGACGATCGCCATAGACGAGTTCAAACTCACCAACACTTGTGATAATGTCAGGCTCCAGATCGATTGGGCCGTACCGGGCCGGACCGATGAAGCCGGTCGTCGTCGTGCTCACCCCTTCGATCGACTTTGATCGATATGTCTTCGACGTATACTCCAGGAGCTAGATATTCTGGCATCGTTTCCTCCTTCGAATGTGAATAGTCTTTATGGTGTGGACAGAGGGGTAATCCATAGATTTGACCCTGAATCAGGTTTCAGGATCAGCTCTTTTCCAAAGTTCAGGGTTCTTGCGCCAAGCTCAGTCGGAGGCGATAACTCTGTGAGAAGCATAGCCCTCGACTGGCTGGCAACCTCATCGAGGTCGCGTATCGTCGGCGTCGGGCTGAGAGGCGAGTAGTAAGCGCCGAAGGAGACTTCCCATCCTTCGCTGAGCAGCGGCGTTCGTTCTCCCGAGAGCGGGGATTCCACGGGCGACAGTATCGAGGCATTCTTGGGTTCAGGATAGGGAAGCATCAAAACCAGTTGACCGTCAGTACCAGAGAGCCCGCGGCTTTTGACCGATCCCCCCATGATCGCCTCGACGAGCGCCCAGGCGGCTGGCTTTCCGGTCACTGCGTCAAGCAATTCCGCTCTGATCACTGCCATCCCCGCCGGAGCAATTCGAGATGGTGTAGAAAACAATGGCACCCACGCGTCCGCTGAGAGCGGTGACACTTCAGTATCAAATGCCCAGCGGAAGAACCCCTTGTTTGGGACGTCGATGCTCACCTCGAAAGGATGGTACCGCTTTCTCTCGTCCTGAACCTCTACGACCATCCGACGCACCTCTGTATTCTTTATCCAGAAGCTCTCGTCGGCAGTTGGATGTTCTGATGAATCCGGTGCCGGTGTTTGCCTAACAACCTCCTGCAGACCCGGCAGATCTCTGAAAACGAACACCCCTTTGCGATTCGCGAATGCAATTGTCCGGCTCAACGGATCGCTTTCAGGATATGCGATCACCGAAAGACCATCGTCGACAAACGTGCCGGTGAGTGAATCACGGAATCGTATGCCGAGTGGCGAAATAATCGTGAGAAGCTCGAGATCTCTGGCCTCTTCCGTTTTCAAGCACCTTCCTCCGTCTTGCGCATTCTAAATCCTCGCGCTTGTACAAGCTCGGCTTCAACGAGCTTCACATCTGAATCGATTGCTACCATCCGCGCGACATATGTTGCCGAGGTCTGATACCTGGGCCTCAACTTGTCCCACACTCCGATCAAATCCTGTATGGAGAGCGGGTCGCAAATAAGTTCGAGGGCTTCCTCCGGCCGAAAAGTATCATGTTTGTCGATGTAGTGGTTCAGGACTCCCGATGGAAGGATCGGCACATCTTCAAGCGCACGCATTGACCAGCCGAGCAACCTCTGCTGTTGATCGGGATCCGATGCCCACGCTGTCAGGAGATAGTGCAGATCTAAAGGTAGTGAGGACCGATAGCGCCCTCCGTCGGGTGCTACGCGTGGCGGCAGATTCCGCAACGTGGTGTTCACCGCGACACGGTAGAGAAACAGCGATATCCCCTCTTCCATTGGCTTGTCGAAGTCACTTGCGTGGTAGAGCTTGAACTCTGCCTTCAGGAACTCGGATCTTGGACATCCGGCAGTCAAAACCCCAAGTATCGCCTGACTCGTTGCCGCAATGGCATGGTACGATGCCAATCGTTACGTCTCCTTAAGAAATGGGCAAGTGTCACGCCCGTGAAGGCCTTCTAGTTTCTCGAATCGTCGAATGACTGAAGATCGCGGACGAGCACGTTGAACCTTGTTCCCATGACGTCGTTTCTCAACTCATCTGAGAGAGAGTACAGCGCCCGCTCCTCTTTGATCACGCCTTGCATCACGAGGAGGGAAAGGCTTTTCTGCACAAGCGCACGATGCTCATTCACCCACCATGACGCTATTCCTTCCACATTGTCCTTTGCATAAGGATGCGTGCGCAAGTACAGGAGTAATGCTATAGCAACCCGATGTACTTGTCCGTTCTCAGTAACCTTTTCCACGAAGGATGCTTCCCAGAGATTCCAGAAATCTCAACGAGGTCTGTGAAGATTCGATTCGCTCTGTATAATCCCACTCCGATCCAACACCGGCCCACATCGAGTTTCTCATACTCAACAATCAAGCCAGGAATGAAGCCGAGGAGAAGAGGCAATACAATCCGAATATCAGTGTTATCGTCTGCCAACTACTCGTCGCGCGCGTGACGTGAGGTTCTCATACCCCATGTCAATACGGAGAGAGCAATCGGAGAATGACAGGATTGGGATTTGTTTGATGGGGCAGGATGTCATCAGTCGGGGTGTCCTCACCCCACATGCGGCGATACAGTCTGGAGGTACTCTTCGCCCGAGCGATCGCTCAAACCAGCAATTGGAATGTGATGGACATCAGAAGGTTGGTGCAACAGAGAGGTTTGAAAACTCAGCGCCTGCGACGGAAATCAAAAGCGTCTATGAGGTGTTTCTTGAGAAACCTTCTCAGGTTCTTTCGATCGATTCCGGCGATCCGGGCGGCTGCGCTGATATTTCCTAACGTGTGTCGGAGGATTTCCTTGAAGTAGTCTTGTTCACAGCGATCAAGCGCTTCCCGCCTTGCTTCCGCAAACCTCGGATATGACTCGGGAACCCTTTCTGTATGCTGGATCCAGTTGTCTCCAGGGCTTGTTTCGCGAGTTGTAAGCCACTCCTGGACCCTGTTCTCCAACTCACGGACATTACCAGGCCAGTCGTGCTCGAGCCAGCGCTGCAAGATATCATCTGGTATCTGCGGGATAGGGCCCACGCCGGTTGTATGTCGATCCATGAAGTAGCTCGCGAGTGTGAAGATGTCGGCTTTTCGTTCACGCAGAGGCGGGATGGAGAGAGGAACGACATTGAGTCGATAGTATAGGTCTTCGCGGAACTGCTTCTGCTCCACGGCACGAGCCAAATCGACATTCGTGGCTGCGACGACCCGAACATCCACCGATGAGTATTTCGATTGGCCGAGGGGCTTGAACTGGCGGTCCTGAAGAAACCTGAGGAATTTCACCTGAATAGAAAGAGGTAATGCTTCGACCTCATCAAGCAGGAGCGTACCGTTATCTGCCTCCTGAATGAGTCCTCGGTACGGCGATCCGGCATCTGTGTACGCACCGCGGATGTGCCCGAAGAGTTCGTTCTCGACCAGATGTTCCGGCATCGTTCCGCAATCTACCGTGATAAATGGACGCCCCGCCCGCGGACCGAGATAATGGATGGCCCTGGCAACGAGCTCCTTGCCGGTTCCCGTCTCTCCGGTGATGAGCACCGTCGATAACGAGCTCGCGAGCAACGGCAGGCGGTGAAGGATGTCGCGCATCGGACGGCTCTTCGCCACGATACGGGTATGGCTCATTTCTTTCTGCAACGTTTCTTGCAGGGAGAGCAGCTGATCGAGGGCTGCAATCTTCTTGAGAAGTTGCTGCGTGGTGCCAGTGGTCTGATGTTCGTTCGCAGGCCTGATGATCACCTCATCGACTCCTGCCTGCGCGTATGAACTTATTGAACCCGCGTTTTCCGGCGGTGCCACAGCGACAACCATCGCATCAGGATTGAGGCGGTTGAAATGTTGGAGAAATGCTCTCGGCGGTTGGTGAACGCCGGACAGATCCACTATCAACATGTCTGGACGAGACACGGAAGAGTAAACGCTCGTCGTCTGCTCAACATCCGACAGTGAAAGCACTCGGCAGTCGGCTCTGCCACTCAGAACTTCCTCAAACGGAAATGAAGAAGGGGCGAATGCCGAGACAATCCAGACCTTAGTCATGTCTCGCGTTCTCCCACTTGATCACACAAAGAAACGAACTCGCAATCATTGAAGAGATGCCTCCTCCGTCTGGTGAGTTCTGCCGTTATGAAGAGAGGATAGAACAACATCTGGATTCCAGGAATCCAGCGTTCACCCTTGAGAGCTAAACCTGCAATCGCCGAGATACGGAGTGACTACTCAGCTTTCGACGAAACCGGAACCGTGTGCTCGTGCACCCCGTCAAGTTAGGAATGGGTCTTTGGAGAGCCACACATTCAACCTCCCTGGAGGAGAATGGGGAAATCTACAGCGTGAGTGCAAAAATCTACGAACAACGTAATAATCGGCGAACTAAAAGTCAAGGCCCATGAAGTACCGACATGAGACACGTAGCGCAGGACACGACAAGTACGTTTGGGATTGGGACAAAAAACCGCGGAAGAAGAATTCTCGATCTGGGGCGAGATCGAAGCTGTCGGCCCAGGACTTGACTTCGTAATGCACTTGCCGATAGCAACCTGGCTTTACCACCCATCGCTGTTCAACCATTACTAAAACTCTATGAGGCGGGTATCCTAGCACCAAATCTCAAGAGACGAACATCGATGAGGGTATCCAACAGTTACTGCTGTCGGGTGGCTTTGTTTGAACTGGATGCTGCTCGCTCACTGAGAGAGAATCACTTATAACTTCCGCCAAATACTGGAAGCATTTTGTGAGAAACCGGGCCTCTTGCGTTGTTTTTGCCCATTTCTTTCGTAAATTCACGCTGCCGGGCCAACGACCAACGCCAGATCAAGCCCGTTCCCAACTCAAAAGCCTTCCTTAACTGCTGAAGTTTATGGTGTTTAAGCCGTTTGGCGAGATGACCGAAAGCGACTATGCCGCTGTCGGGTTCAAATCGGGACTCGAGATTCACCAGCAACTCCTCACGACCAAAAAGCTTTTTTGCCGTTGCCCTGCGGGCCTCTACAGCGATTCCTTTAACGCCGAAATCCTCCGTCACATGCGCCCGACCCTCTCCGAGCTTGGAGAGTATGACGGTACAGCGCTGATGGAATTCAAGACCAGGAAGGAGATCATCTATCAGATCAACCACGGGACCGTCTGCACTTATGAAATGGACGATACTCCCCCCTTCGAACTGAATACGGACGCTCTCGATATCGCGCTCGAGGTCGGCCTGCTATACGGCTGTGCGATGGTCGACGAGATTCATATCGCGCGGAAACAATATCTTGATGGGAGCATTCCGACAGGATTTCAACGAACAACGATTGTGGGGGTGGATGGGAGTATTCCATCCAAGGGGCGGCGCATCGGGATTATCCAGCTCGGTCTCGAGGAAGACGCATGTCGTGAGGTGAGCGACATCGGACATCGGAGAGTCTATATTACAGATCGGCTGGGGATGCCCCTCATCGAGACTGTGACCGCACCTGAGATGTGCACGCCGCAGGAAGTTGCCGACGTGGCCAACATCCTTCGCAAGCTCGTCCGGAGCACGGGAAAAGTCCGGACCGGGCCCGGTGCTGCCCGCCAGGATGTTAATGTCAGCGTCACCGGCGGGACCCGCATCGAGATCAAAGGCGTACCCCGCATCCCCAATATCCCTCTGCTGACGTACAATGAGGCAATGAGGCAGTTCAACCTCCTCCGGCTAAGGGACGAGCTCAACCGCCGCGGCATTACGAAAGAGAGTTTTCATGCCAAAACCGATGAGGTTACCAAACTTCTGCGCAAGACTCGCTTTCAACCTCTGAAGAATGCAATTTCGGAAGGGCTGACAGTCAATTGCGTTCTCCTGCGAGGATTCAAGGGGCTTCTCCGCTGGCAGACGCAGACGGACACCTACTTCTCCCGCGAAATCTCCGATCGTGTCCGCGTTGTAGCCTGTTTGACTACCCTCCCTAACATCGTTCACTCTGACAGCCCCAGCGAGACCCTCGCTTCATCTGAATGGCAACTGTTGAAAAAAACCGTCGGCGCAACTGACCAGGACACGATTGTGCTTGTCTGGGGAGATATCCAGGACGCAAAGACAGGCGCATCGGAGATCATCATTCGGGCCAGGGAAGCAACGATCGGCATTCCTTCGGAAACCCGCCAGGCTCTCCGTGATGGCACAAATGGGTTTGAACGCATTCTCCCGGGCCCGGATCGCATGTACCCCGATACCGATCTTCCTCCACGCCGGATCACGCACGAACACCTCGCCAACATCAGGAAATCTGTCCCGCGCTTGTTTTGGGAGAATGAAGTCTGGTACCGGGAGCTCGGCATCCCTGCGGATGTCATCGAACCTCTGAGCATCTCACCTTATACATCGTTGTTTGAGGCTGCCGTGAAGGAGTGGCATCTTTCCCCTACACTTGTTGCAGTGGCCCTCATTCAATTTCCAAAACGCGTCGCAAAGACACTCGCCCGACGATTCAACTTTTCGATCGAGACGATGCGGGAGATTCTGCTCGCCTGCAAAGAAGGAACCCTCACGAAGGAAGGCATCCTCCCGACCCTTATGCAGGTCGCTGCGGGGCGCGAGTTTTCGCGTCACGCGCTTTCTGCACGCTCCACTGAAGGAGAGTTCACCACGGCGCTCGCACGCTCAACACAGGAACTCTCGGGCATCAAGCTGCGTCACATGGAAAGAAAACACGATGTGCTTATGGGTCTTGTCATGAACAAAGTGCGCGGAAGGATCGACGGTCGAATAGTATCAGAGAGGCTCGGCGGCGGCCAGACGGAGAAGCGGCATTGACCACGACAGACAACTACAGGGGCTATCGCGGAGAAACGCTTGAGACCCTCAAAGCCTACAACGCCCAGGTCTGGAGCGATGTCGAGATCAAGACCGACCGGGGATCGTTTACCGGGATAGTGCTCCCGCGGTCCGAGACAGCAGACCCGCATCACATCGTCCTGAAGCTTCGCAGCGGCTACAATGTTGGTGTTGCCGCAGCAGGCGTCCAGTCGATCATCATCCAGGGACGGAGAGAAGCACACTACAAGATTCCGGAAAAGGAATTCCCGTACGATCCGGCAAAACCGCGAGTAAAGCTCATCGGAACCGGCGGCACGATCGCAAGCCGTCTTGACTACCGCACGGGTGCCGTCATTCCGGCCTTTTCCCCCGGAGAGCTGTACGGTTCGGTGCCTGAACTGGCAGACATCTGCAACCTCGAGACCCAGAAACTCTACGGTGTTTTCAGCGAGAACATGGGACCCGAGCAGTGGATCGGAACCGCACAGGCAATCGGACAGGAGATCGAAAAGGGTGTCCAGGGAATCGTGATCGGCCACGGCACTGATACAATGCACCACACTGCCGCCATCCTATCGTTCATGGTTCAGAACTCGCCGATCCCGATCGTTATGGTCGGATCGCAGCGATCCAGCGACCGGCCTTCGTCCGACGCTGCGCTAAACCTGATGCACAGTGTGAAAACGGCTGCTGAAAGCGATATCGCCGAGATCATGGTTTGCATGTTCGGTCCCACTTCCGACCAGTACGGACTGCTTCACAGGGGAACACGCGTTCGGAAAATGCACTCGAGCTACCGCTCGACTTTCCGGACGATCGGTGATATTCCCATCGCCATGGTGAGCCGCGAAGCGATTACTCCCCTTCGGCAGGACTACAAACGCAGGAGGGCTGACAAGAACGTGGTCGTGAATACCGCGTTCGAAGAAAAAGTCAGCATCGTCTATTACTACCCCAACATGAAGCCCGACATCATCGATTCCCTGATCGACAACGGTTATAAGGGAATCATCATAGCCGGAACCGGGCTCGGCCACGTGAACAAGCCGCTCTACCCTTCTCTGAAACGGGCGCAGGAAAAGAATATTGCCGTATTCATGACCGTCCAAACCCTCTGGGGATATGTCCAGATGTATGTGTATGACACAGGGCGCGACATGATGGAACTCGGCGTCATACCATCGGCGAACATGCTTCCGGAAGTTGCCTACGTCAAGCTCGGCTGGGCGCTCGGGCAGACAAACGACCTCGCGAAAGTCCGCGAGATCATGCTGACTCCCATTGCAGGCGAAATCACAGAGCGCGAGCCAAGCAATGGATATCTGATTTTCCAGGGAGGAATTCCGGAAGTGGAGGAATTCATTTCGCGGTACCGGAAATGACCGCTCCAATGCATTCGGTCGGCAGAAAGAAAAACGGGTATCTCGCTGCCTTTCTCCATCACTCCGTCTTCTGACGCTCGGCTCTTGTACCACGTTCTCATTTTTGATTTTACTCAACTTCTTCGTATATTTATGTCGTTATCAAAGAGATTTCACTACTGTCATTTCGAAGTGAAAAAAGCATAATGAAAAGCGCTGCCGCTGTTGCTGCGAAGCAAAATCACTCCCGATTGCTCGGCCTGTCACGCGAAACCCTCCTGAGTTGGTACGATGATATGCTCCTGGTTCGCCGATTCGAGGAAAAGTGCGCCCAACTCTATGGTATGGGCAAGATTATGGGATTCTGCCACCTCTATAACGGCCAGGAGGCGGTGTCAACAGGGGCCATCAAGGGGGCGCTGAATCCGGATGACTACGTCATCACAGCATACAGGGATCATGGGCAGGCCATCTCCAAAGGCGTTGATCCGAAGGCTATCCTGGCAGAGCTTCTCGGCAAGTATACCGGTACGACGAAGGGAAAAGGCGGGTCGATGCACATTTTCGACCGTGCAACGAACTTCCTTGGCGGCCACGCGATCATCGGTGGACACATCCCGCTTGCTTCCGGCGTCGGCTTCGCGATCAAGTACCGTGGTGAGAAGAAGGTGTGCCTATGTTTCATGGGGGATGGTGCAACCAATATCGGCGCATTTCATGAGGCCTTGAATCTGGCCGGACTCTGGAAGCTCCCTGTCATTTTTATCATTGAAAACAACAAGTACGCAATGGGTACGGCGGTCGATCGGTCTTCTGCAGTCCAGGATCTTCACAAGAAGGCGATTGCCTACAACATCCCAAGCGAGGTTGTGAATGGGATGGATGTACTCGAGATCTATCAGAAAGTGAAAGCAGCGGCGGATCGGGCCCGGGCCACATATGAGCCCACACTCCTGGAAATCGAAACGTATCGCTTCCGTGGTCATTCGATGTCTGATCCTGTCCATGGCGTCTATCGCTCAAAGGACGAGGTCGAGGGTCGAAAGCAATCTGATCCGATCATTCTTCTGGGCGAAACGCTCAAAGAAGAAGGCTTGATCACAGACCAGTATTTTGACGAGGCAGAGAAGAGGATCAAGAAGATCGTTGAGGAGTGTGTCGAGTTCGCTGAGAATAGTCCGGATCCCCCCGTCGATGAGCTCTGGGAAGACGTATACTTCGAAGGAAAGGGGGAATAACGATGGCCATTGTGAGTCTGCGTGAAGCGATCAATCAGGCTATCGATGAAGAAATGGCTCGTGATGAGCGGGTATTCCTCATGGGCGAAGAAGTCGCGAACTATCAAGGAGCATACAAAGTAAGTCAGGGATTGTTGCAGAAGTGGGGACCCCGACGCATCGTTGATACACCTATCGCGGAGACCGGGTTTGCCGGTGTTGGAGTCGGCGCAGCGATGGTTGGGCTGCGGCCGATCATCGAATTCATGACCTGGAATTTCTCGCTTGTTGCGTATGACCAGATCGTCAACAACGCTGCCAAAATGCTTTCCATGTCAGGCGGGAATTTTCATGTACCCATTGTTTTCCGGGGACCCGGAGGAGCCGCACACGGGCTCGGGGCTACACACTCGCAGGCGCTCGAATCGGTCTATGCACATTTCCCCGGTCTGAAGGTTGTCATGCCGTCAAACTGTAAGGACGCCAAGGGTTTGCTCAAGACGTCAATCCGGGACGACAATCCGATCGTGTTTATCGAGAGCGAGGTTATGTACGGCGACAAAGGCGAGATCCCCGATGGTGAATACACGATACCACTCGGAGTCGGGGAAGTAAAGAAAGAAGGTAAGGACCTTACGATTGTTTCGTGGTCCAAGACTCTTGCACACACCGTGCTGAAAGCCGTGGACGTTTTGCAGCAAGAGCTCAACGTCAGCATCGAAGTGATCGACCCCCGGACCATCAAGCCGATGGATTACGATCTCATCGTCGATTCGGTCAAGAAAACAAATCGATTGGTAATTGTTGAAGAAGGTTGGCCGTTCGCAGGCGTCGGGGCTCAGATCTCACACGAAGTTACCTCCCGCGCGTTCGATTATCTGGATGCACCTGTTGAGCGCGTGACTCAGGAAGACGTCCCGTTGCCCTATGCTCACAATCTCGAGACACTCTCATTGCCTAATCTCGACAAAATCAGGACGGCCGTCAAAAAGGTCCTTTACATCGACTGATCGGACGAAGGCTACTCCATGGCAACAAAAATTATGATGCCGAAGCTGAGTGACACGATGGAAGAAGGTGTCATTCTGAAATGGCTTCGGAAAGAGGGAGAAAAAATCAAACAGGGCGAAATCCTCGCCGAGATCGAATCGGACAAGGCTGATATGGAGCTCGAGGCCTACGATTCCGGTGTCGTGCGCAAAATCGTTGTCCCCGAAGGAGGGAAAGCCCCCATCGGAGGCCTTATTGCCATTATCGGTGATCCTGACGAGGACATCTCTTCTCTGCTCTCCGGTACACCGGCTCCGACACAGACAAAGGCCGTGGAAAAGCCGGCTCAAACCGCCGGCCCGGGGAAGCCCGCTGAACAACCGATTGCCGGACCAGAGGCGGACGGCAAGACAAAGGCTTCACCTCTCGCCCGAAGGCTTGCTGGAGAAAACAAGATCGACCTTTCAAAGGTGAATGGAAGCGGACCGCAGGGACGGATCATCAAGCGAGACCTGGAAAGCGCTCTCGCGGGCAAATCAACCGCCGCGGCATTCTCCTCAAAATCCATTGTCCCGGGTACTGCAGAAATCGTCGAACTTTCCCTTATCCGGAAGACGATCGCAAAGCGCATGGCGGATAGCAAGACGACCGCCCCGCACTTTTACGAGACGGTCGAAGTCGACATGGACCCCGCGATCACGTTTCGGGATCAAATTAACAATGTCACCGAGCTCAAGCTAAGCTTCACTGACATTGTTGTCAAGGCAACCGCGGTAGCGTTGATGAAGCATCCTCAGGTCAACGCAACGTACCTCGGCGACAAGATGCGCCAATACCATTACGCCCATATCGGCGTCGCCGTCGCCCTTGAGGAAGGTCTCGTGACACCTATCCTCCGGAACTGTGAGCAGAAACGCCTTGAGCAGATCAATGCCGAACTGCGTGACCTCGCAGAAAGAGCGCGAACGCGCAAGCTAAAGCCTGAAGAATACACGGGGGCCACATTCACCATCAGCAATCTCGGGATGTTCGGCATCGAGCAATTTGCGGCGATCGTGAATCCACCCGAGGGGGCAATTCTCGCCGTCGGGACTATTGTCGAGAAACCCGTGGTCAAGAGCGGACAGATTGTTATCGGGCATACAATGAAAGTGACGCTCTCGTCTGATCACCGGATCATCGACGGCGCCGTCGCTGCCCGGTTCCTCCAGGATCTCAAGAAGATCCTCGAGAACCCAGCGTCCCTCGTCGTGTGAGAGATGCGAAGCTGTCGAACAGTTCCCATCTGAGAACCCGACCGATCGTCGGGTTCTCTTGTTTACTCGAATTGAGAACCTGATGTCCAAATCTATCCGCCAGAGGATCGCCGAGGAAATGACAGGTGCGGCGCTTCCATTTGTCGCATTCTGCATCGCACTCAACCTCACTGCCGGCCAGATCACCGCAGCTCTCAAGATTCCGCTCTACCTCGACTCGATTGGAACGATCCTCGTTGCAGTCCTCATCGGACCATGGTCGGCTGTGATCTGTGGAAGCGCGGCGAACCTTCTTGCAGCGGCTCTGGGGAATCCTTCAATGATTTTCTTTATTCCCGTCGTCGCTGTCATTGGAGCGTTCACGGGATTCCTCGCAAGATTGGGGTGGTTCCGGAAATGGTATCTCGTGGCACTCGGCGGCCTTCTTCAGGGAATCCTTGCGGCCGCAGCATCCGCCCCTATCTCCGCCTACCTCTTCAGCGGCGTGATGATGGCTGGAACGGACTTCCTCGTCCTGTATTTTCGATCGGTAGGAAACACGCTCCTCAACAGCGTGTTGTACCAGGGACTTACTTCGGATCCGGCCGACAAACTCGTGAGCTATCTCATCGTCTTCTTTCTGACGAGAAACCTCCCTCAACGGCTCGTCAGCAGGCTCCGCGGAGCGTCCAACCTGCGGACACCGGGCAGACCATCGTGAGTGCAAGACAGAACCTCTCCCCGAAGCTCGCCTTCGTCGTGTTGCTCTGGGTTTGCGCCTTCACGCTTCCCTGGACCATCCAAGCTTTTCTTTGCGTCCTTCTCATCATTGGGCGATTCGCTATCCCGGCCCTCCGACCCGGGTCACCACGTTCAGCCAGGGCCTTTTCCCGGTTCATACTCTACAGCATCGCGGTGGCAACACTCGTCAGCATTCTGAATGCAGCCCTTATCCGGGAGGGGGCGATCGTCGCCAACATCTTCGGCATTTCACTTCACCAGGGTGGACTCCTGTTCGGTGCGAGAACAGCCTCCAGACTGCTTCTGCTCTCCTTTTCCATATTGCTCTTTTTTGTCTCTACCCCACTCCCCGATTTCATCCAGTATCTTCAGGAAAAGGGCCTGCCCCCATATCTTGCCCTCATGCTTCTGCTGACACTTCATTTTCTTGATCAGCTGCCGATCAGAATTCATCAGATCTTCCTTGCCCAGCAGGCTCGTGGAGCGCCGGTTGATTCAGGAATGCTTGCCCGGACGAAAGCGTTGTTCTCAATCCTCTCTCCGCTTGTCCTTTCATCGATCGTCGAAAGCATAGAACGTGGAACTGCACTCGAGCTTCGCGGGTTTCTCCACAAACCTCAACCGGTCAAACACGGAGGGTCCCATATGGACTGGTTGACCCTTCTCGTTCTCTCTCTCGCCATCGTGATCCTCTCATACTCGATTGTGCAATGGCTGATCGGATAGCAATATCATCTTTTTCGCTCCAGTACTCTCCGTCGGCACCGAGAGTACTCTCCTCCATTTCATTGGAAATTGCAGGGGGTACTTGCTGCGCGATACTCGGGCCAACGGGGGCCGGGAAGACGTCTCTCCTCCATTGCCTCTCAGGGATCATGCGGCGGCATCATCCCGAGGCAGTGTCGTCCGGTCATCTCCAAATCGGGGAACGGTTTTTTGATGAGCTGCCAACTCAAATCCTCTTCCCGACTGTCGGTCTGACGTTACAGGATCCGCACGTGCAGATTTCCGGCGTTCGCGATACTGTGTTTGGCGAAGTCCTTTTTACCCTTGAGAACACAGGCATGGTGCCGGAGAATCCTTCAGGCGACCCAGCGTGTTGCACTGGCCACAATCCTTGTGGCTCGACCACCGGTCTTATTGCTTGATGAACCCGCCACAGCACTGGATATGACAGCGCAAGAGAAATTGCGCGGCATTCTCCGTTCGGTCAAAGGAAAGACCACAATCGTTGTGGCGGATACCCAACTCGACTTCGCTCTTGGAGTGAGCGACCAGATCGTTGTCCTCAAGGAGGGGGCAATCTTGTTCGACGGTAGGCCGGCCGCGTTTCTCCCCAGATTGCAGGACTTTGCCACAGCCCTCCCATTGGAAAGCTGGAACCAACTGAAACTGGAAATTGTCGGAATGCTCGATGATCCATCAACACGCGGATCGCGCATCACCAGGGCACTGGGAATCACATGACCATCGAATTCCGCAAAGTGAGCTTTCACTACGACAGGAACAGGCCCGTCATCAACGAGTTGTCGTTCACGAGCGGGACTGGTGACTTTCTTCTCGTGGTGGGTCAGAATGGGGTGGGAAAAAGCACGCTGCTGAAGCTCCTCAACGGAATCCTGAAGCCTAACGCCGGTCAGGTGCTTGTGAACGGACTCGATACCGCCAGTCATCCGACTTCACGGCTTGCAAAAGAGATCTGCGTCACATTTCAAAACCCGGCTGACCAGATTTTTGCATCGACCATCAGGAAAGAAGTCGAATTCGCACCGCGAAATTTGAGGCTGGATGACGTCGACCACCTCGTTGAGCACGCTCTCACGCTGTGCGGCCTCGAGTCTCTCTCGTCACACCACCCGTACGACCTGCCAACCGCGCAACGAAAGCTCCTGACGATCGCGAGCGCTATCGCCTCAGGCGCTCCTTTTTTGGCATTCGATGAACCGAGCGCTGGTCTGTCGCAAGTCGAGCGAACCGTATTCGAGCGTTTGACGACTGCGCTCAAGAACGATGCAAGGGGCATGATCGTTGTCTCCCACGATCTCGGATTGTTGCTTCGGTATGCAACAAAGATCCTCGTCCTCGCACGAGGTCAGATGATCTACTGTGGCGATCCGAACGCGATTTTGAGACACGAACAGATACTCCGACAGGCGGGCTTGCGGCTTCCGTTGCCTTTTCGACTGGAGAAGATTCTTGGTGCGAAGCGAGCTTGAATGAATGTGCTGAGGGTGAGACCGGATGCTTCCAGGAAGGACTTTCGGAGGGACGTCCGGGCGCTAGCGGGACCCACTATTTGCTGCACCCGTCGAGCCCGGTATCTTGAGAACCTGATTCACCTTAATCTTCGATGAGCGAAGGCTGTTGTATTCCTTCAGCTCTTTGATGCTCGTACCAAACTGCCGGGCGATATTTGAGAGGGTCTCCCCCCTCTTTACCCTGTGAGTCTGCTCGATGGATATGTCCTTTGAAGTCGTCTTTGGCTTCGGTTCTGCCTTCGGCATCGATTGCAGCTTCGACTTCCCTTCTGCCATTGGAACGGACCCCGGCGTCTCAATGATCTTTGCCCGCTCTTCCGGCTCGCCGTATATATCAAGGTCCTGTCCGATAACAATCTTGCTTCCCTTCAAACCGTTCCACGTCTTGAGGTCGTTCACGCTGACGCCATATTCTTTCGCAATGGTAACCAGCGCATCTCCCTGCTGGACTTTGTGTTGAATCCAGCCGCGGTCAGGGTCTTTCTCCCTCGAAGGTGAAGTCGTTGCGGCGATATCGCTGCTGCTGCCAACCTCTTTTCGAATTAGGTCCTGCTTCTGAGCGAACGACATATCATCGATTTTCCCGAGTCGCTCTGCCTTTGCGGCATCGGCCCAGATGGTTATCTCTTCACCAGTCCGGATATAGCTTCCGTAGCTGATATTGTTCCAGTTGCGGATGTCGCTTGCCCTGACGCCGTACCACTCTGCAAGATGGCCTATGGTGTCCCCCCTTTTCACAGTGTAGACCAGCTGTACCTTTCCCTGGGGAGCATTCAATGACCGTTTTGAAGGTCTGGAGCTGCGTGTGATATCAGGTTTTGCGGCA
>JACVXU010000076.1:0-11337 GCA_015661185.1 Bacteroidota bacterium | reverse complement strand
GGCAATCTCGACTTCCTCAGGCGACACGGGAATCGCGATTGTTGTTCCGACCTTCAGCGGGCGGGTTGTCTTGATGTTGTTGATTTCCCTCAAGACAGTTGCTGTAACCCCATATTGCGCCCCAATCTTCGCCAGGCTCGTCTGCCCCTTTCGAACTTTGTGCATAACCCATTGCATCTTCTGGTCTGCCGGGATCTCAGCATAGTTTTTCGAGAACGTGTCTTTCATCCCGATCGGGATGCGCAAACGATATCCGGTGACACCCGAAGGTGTGTGCAATCTTAGAAGCTCTGGATTGAGCTCTTGGAGAGTTTCCACTTCTGTTTCAGCACACCTCGCCAGAACCTTGAAATCCACGCAATCATCCACCAATACAGTATCATAGAGGAGCGGTTCGGCGAGTTTAACGTTGAAGCCGTATTTCTCCGGCTCCATCGCCATCCGTGCGACGGCAATATACTGTGGGACGTAGTTGCGGGTCTGCCTCGGGAGGTGTTTCCTCATTTCCCAGAAATCCACCTTTCCGCTGCGCCTGATTCCCCTATAGACACGACCGGCGCCGGCGTTGTACGATGCAAGGACGAGATTCCAATCCCCGAGGTCCCTGTAGAGATCTTTCATATGGCGCGCGGCAGCGCGGGTTGACTTCTCAAAGTCACGCCGCTCGTCATACCAAAATGTTACGCGCAGACCATACATCGCTCCAGTTGCCCGAACGAACTGCCACAATCCCACGGCTTTCGCCCAGGATTGAGCGTCAGCCCGCAAGCCGCTTTCAGCCATCGACAGGTAGATCAACTCTTCTGGAACACCCTCCTCATGAAAGATCTTTCTCATTGTCGGGAAGTACTTGCCTGAGAGATACAACCAGCGCTCGAGATGCTCCCTTCCCCGATTCATGAAGAAGCTGATGGCCCGTTCCACGTATTCATTGAATGGCAAAGGAACTGCAGTCCCTACGATCTCATTCTTCGGAAGTTCAACGAGGGAAACCCCTGACTTCTCTATGGCGGAATTGAGCCATTCATGCAAAGCCGAAACCGAAGCTTCACGTCCCGGCATCGGATGAGTGAGGATGTATTTTTGGTAATCTTCGATGACGCTCTTGCTCAAATCGATGTAATCTTTGTTCGTTTCGATGTCATCGTGGTAGGTCAACTCGTTCAGGATGCTGATTGAGGCTTCGAATTCGTCAACAATAAGTGCCGAATCTCCCGTTTCCTGCGAGCTCAGGGCTGAGACATAGTGTTGACGCGCAAGCTCGAGTTGCCTGGAAACGAATGCCGACTCTGTTTCCAAAGTGTCTGCCACCCCGTTCGTGGCAACTGCCTGCGTGTCAGGCGCGGCAATAATAGGTGGCAGTGGTGTAGTTTGGGGAGATACTTGAGCAGGAGGGATTGTGTCCGAAGGAGCGCCCGAGTCGTTGGCAATTTTCTGAATGCGGGCAATAAAAGCCTCTTCTTTCGCGGAACGCGATGAAGAACAACTCAAAGCTTGAAGGCACACAAGGCACAGTAATATTCTCTTCATCAGCCCCGCATCTAAAGTGAAGTCATAACCAACTCTCAGAAGATAGCACAATATCAAGAGAAAATCAATGGAAGAAAGAGATGGATATCTTCCTTTTGACCGGCATCACATCAGAGGGGGATATTGCCATGCTTCTTCTTCGGGTTCGAATCCACCTTGTTCTCCAGAAATCGAAGTGCCTTGATGAGCTTCGGCCTTGTCTCGCTCGGCACTATGACCTCATCGATGAAACCTCGTTCGGCAGCTATGTAAGGATTGGCAAATTTCTCACGGTACTCGGTCACCTTTTGCTCGGTAGCCTGCTCTCTGTCCGAGGCAAGCTCAATCTCCTTCCGGAAGATGATTTCGACAGCTCCTTTTGGTCCCATCACCGCGATCTCGGCGCTTGGCCAAGCTAGGTTGACGTCCCCCCCTATGTGCTTGGAATTCATCACATCGTACGCCCCACCGTAAGCTTTTCGGGTGATCACTGTCAGTCGAGGGACTGTGGCTTCGCAAAACGCATAAAGGAGTTTTGCCCCGTTCTTGATAATTCCACGCCACTCCTGATCGGTCCCCGGAAGAAAACCGGGTACATCCTCGAGAACAACAATCGGGATATTGAAAGCGTCGCAGAACCTCACAAACCGGGCACCTTTCAGCGAGGCGTCAATGTCGAGCACACCGGCCAGCACTGAAGGTTGATTGGCAACAATGCCGACCGAATAACCGCCCAGCCGAGCGAATCCGACGAGGAGATTCTGCGCAAACAATTCTTGCACTTCGAAAAACTCCCCGTTGTCCACGATCTTGCGAATAACCTCTTTCATGTCATAAGGCTTGTTGGGATTCTCGGGCACGATAGTGTCCAGCGTCTTGTCCATCCGTAAGGGGTCATCTGTCGAGACGACGCGCGGTGGATCATCGAGATTGTTCAGAGGAATGTAGCCCAGCAGCTTTCGGATCGCTCCGAGGCACTCCACTTCATTCTCACAGGCGAAGTGAGCAACACCGCTCTTGGTGGCGTGTGTTATCGCGCCCCCCAATTCTTCGAATGTGACATCCTCATGCGTGACCGTCTTAACCACATTTGGGCCTGTAACAAACATGAAGCTTGTGTTCTTTACCATGAACACGAAGTCGGTAATCGCCGGAGAATACACAGCCCCCCCGGCGCATGGGCCAAGGATGGCCGAAATCTGCGGAACAACGCCGGACGCAAGCGTGTTGCGAAGGAATATGTCAGCGTACCCGCCCAGACTTACAACCCCCTCCTGGATGCGGGCTCCACCCGAGTCATTGAGACCGATGACGGGAACTCCAATTTTCAGCGACAGGTCCATGATTCTGCATATCTTCTCGGCATGCGCTTCCGAGAGCGATCCTCCGAAGACGGTAAAATCCTGACTGAAGACCAGAACTTGACGTCCATCAATGGTACCTCTCCCTGTGACAACGCCGTCTCCAAGATATTTTTGATTCTCGAGTCCAAAGTCCGTTGAGTGATGCTGAACGAACATCCCGATTTCTTCAAAACTCCCGTCGTCCAGAAGAATTTCGATCCGTTCGCGCGCTGTCAGCTTCCCTTTCTTGTGCTGCTCCTCAATTCTCTTCGCCCCCCCTCCCTGCAACGCTCGTTCTCGCTCTTCGAGGAGATGCTTGACCTTGTCGGTGCTCATAGGTTCTCCGCCTGATCAAATAGTGTGATTGAGACAAACCAGAGGTTCGATGCTCGCAGGAATATAGAAAACTCAGCTTGCGTAAGCAAGATCCCCTCTTCTCCGACAGTTGACATGCCCGCCGATCTTGCTTGACCACCGTCTTTGTGGCGGTATGGCGGGGCTGTAAGACAGGGCCTCCTTCGCTGGGTTATAGGAGTGTTGCACTCCCGAGCAAAAGCGTCCTGCCGGACCCACCAAATAAAAAAGGCAGCAACAGAGGTGTCGCTGCCTTCATCAGGAGGTCTAAGACGCACAAAATCGATGGGAGTCCATCAGAGTCAGTTCAAAATGGCGGCTCCCGTTCACTCATAGCGAAGCGCATCGATGACGTTGGATATGGCCGCTTTCCAGGCCGGATAGATGCCGAAAAACACCCCCACAAACGACGCAAAAAGGAAGCTGATGGCGATGGAATTGAGCGAGATGATCGAAGCTAAGTTCCCATAGGTCGTTATGAGATACGAGGCCCCGATTCCAAGCCCGATTCCCAGCAGGCCACCTGTCACGCTCATCACTACTGATTCGATAAGAAACTGCCACATGATGTCCTGACGCCGTGCTCCCATTGCTTTCCGAACGCCTATTTCCTTGGTTCTCTCCGTCACGGAGACAATCATGATATTCATGATACCGATGCCGCCCACTAGCAACGAGACGGCGGCGATTCCGGCAAGAAGGAACGTGAACGTCTGCTGCGTTTCCTGAAACGTGGCGATGATGTCCGCCTGATTACGGATCGTGAAGTCGTTGTCCTGATCTTCCCTGATCTTGTGCTCGCGACGCAATACGCGCTCGATGTCCAGGAATGCTTCATCCATTTTCTGGTCATTGACAACTTTCACTGTGATCTGAGAGAGGTAGTCTACGCCATAGAGACGCCTCTGCGCTGTTGAGAGAGGGACGATGATCTGATCATCGGGATTCTGGAATCCGCTCTGGCCTTTGGCCTCAAGGACTCCCACCACCACGAAGCTTTCGCCCTGGATCCTGATCGTTTCACCCAGCGGATCAGAACTCGGGAACAGGTTGTCGACAATGGACTGTCCGATCACGCAGACTTTGCCGACCCCAACCTCTTCCGCGTGGGTGAAATACCTGCCGTAGACGGCCTTGAAGCTTCTCACATCCTCGTACTCGGGCACGCTCCCAATGATGCGCGTGTTCCAGTTGCGGTTGAGGTACTTCACCTGCGCCCGCTGGCTGAGTTCCGGCACAACAGCTTCCGCTCCCGACACATTGTCCTTTAGAGCTTCCGTGTCGGGGTTTTTCAACCTCTGGCTCGTACCAAATTGAATGACGGTGACACTGCCCCCGCGCTGCGCTCCGGGCGAAACGAACAGGAGGTTCGTGCCAAGCGACTGAATCCGATCTATGACGGCCTTTTGAGCTCCTTCACCGATGGCTATCATCGTGATGACCGCAGCGACACCGATGATGATACCTAGCATCGTCAAGAGAGCGCGCAATTTGTTGGCGAACAGCGCGGCCAGCGCTGTGAGAAAGCTTTCCTTAAGATTCATGGCGAATTCCTCATCGAGACCGTCCACCGCCAGACATACCACTCAGCCCGGAGCTGCTTCTCATACGCTCATTCATTTGTTCCGCGGCAAGTTTCGCACGCGAAATCGTCGTGACCTGAATCTCGTCTCCATCTTTCAATCCTTCAAGAACCTCGGCATAGTCGAAATTGCTGGGACCCACCTTGATCAACTTTGGCACAAAATTGTCGCCATCCTTCACAACGACGATGCGTTCCTTGACTTCGTTCACATCGCTCACCTGTGATTGCCTGCGCCCATCGACATCCCTCCGCCTCCAAATCCACCACCTCCCGAACCACCCTGCCCGCCACGCCCGGATTGGGCAAACGTCTTTTGCCGCTCTTCTGGCGACATTTTCTGAAATTTCTCACGCATCTGCTGTCGCAGTTTGTCGCGCTCTTCCCCAGAAGCAGTCTGCATCTTTTCCCGGATCTGCTCAATGGTTAATTCTTTTTCCTGCTTCGTATCGGCTTTCGCCATCGATTTCTCGTCCGGCACGCCAGATTTCTTTGAGCTGTCAACCGCCGGCATCGATGCGAGCAGAGCTTGACCTTGCTCGCTCTTTGGATCTTTCAGCGCTTCGTTTGGCACGAGGACAACGTTTTGGCGACGGAAGATTTCGATATCCACGGACGCGCTCATCCCGGCCTTCAACTTCGCGCCGATGTTCTTCACCAGCACTACGACGTTGAATGTCGTAACATTCTGCTGAGTCTTGCCAAGCGGGGCGATCCGAAGCACCTCGCCTAAGAAGGAGTCCTCAGGATATGCGTCAGCCACCACTTTCGCGCGTTGTCCGACAACGACTTTGCCGATATCCACTTCGTCGACATTCGTAATGACATACACCTCTTCCATACCAGCCACCGAGGCAAGAACCGTCCCGCCTCCCACATTCGATACCGCTGAAGAGATGATCTGTCCAAGGTCAACACTCCTCGACAGAATCACGCCGTTAATTGGCGCCAGAACGCGCGTATCTCGCAAGCGGTCCTCAGCTGTCGAAAGTGCCGCTCTCGTCCTTACGAGCTGTGTTGTGGCCTTGACGAAATCAACCTTGGATTGGTCAATTTCCTGGTCCGAGATCAGCTTCTTCTCATAGAGTTCTCTTGACCGGCGCGCGTTGTTTTCCGCCTGAGCAATCGCTTGCGTCGCCGAAGCAAGGTCGGCCTTCGCTTGTTCGTAGTCGTTCTTCGTCTGTGTAGTATCGACGATCACCAGCAGATCGCCTTTCTGAACGTACGATCCTTCTTCGAAGTGCAACTGAAGGATTTGTCCGCCTGCTTTCGATCGGATCTCCACCTTGTTAATTGGCTGGACGACACCATTTGCCGAAACCGTGAGATTCAGGTTACCCCTGTTCACTATGACCACGCGCTGGAACTGGCCGGTCGCTACTACTTCGGTCTTCTTTCCGCTCCCTAGGAACAAATACCCTACGATCACAAGCGCCACAACAACAACGCCTCCATAAATGTACACTTTTTTCATTGACTCGACTCCTTCGACTCCTTCTGATGATAGTTCGTATGTCAGGATACAAATTTCAACAATGCAAAGGACAGCCGGGCGCGGCTACCGTTTGGGACCGTCGCGCCGCTTCGAATCATGCCCGTCCATCTCTCTTATGTAATTGTCAAAAAGCGTGTTTTGTTCCTCAGTGAGAAGGGCTCTGATGGACATCCTGAGCGTATCGCGCTTGCCATGGAATGACTGCCAGTAATGCGACTGCACCTGACTGAAGTTCCCGCGAAACGACTCGAGAATCGAATCAACTTTCGTGCTTTGTTCCGGGGTGAGTTTGAGCCGGTCAGCGAACTGCTTCTGCATCTCTACGCGGTTCGCCCGACGACCTCCCGGGGGTCCGGAGAAATAGGTCTTGCCGATGAATCCGCCGGCAACTCCCCCCAGAAGGAAGCTCAGGACGATAAATGCAAATGTTTTGGTTTTGAGTTCCATTGACAAATACCTCATTTCGAAAGAGCAGCAATCATGACATCTTCTTTTGAGATCACCTGCTCGCTTCCGAGGACTGCGTGCGCAGCAGAGTCTGATGGTTCGCCACTAATATAGCGATCTTCGCCAAGCGTTGGCTGCGGCTCGAGAAGGCTGCCAAAAGCGACTACACCAAAGACAAGCACGCAGAGTGCGAAGACAACGTTGCGGGCAAAGCGCTCGGTGCCCAACCACATCACCGATTCCTGCTCTTCGCGGCGAATCGACCGCTGGACCGAATAGAGGAAGTTGTCAGGAAGATCAACCGTCGCAGCGTCACGGATCCTTGCCCGAATCGATCGAAGCTCCTGCAAGCGCTGCTGACAAGAGGCACATTCAACGAGATGTTCCTGGACCAACTTCGTCCAAACCTCACCCAACTCGTTGTCCACGAATGCCGAGAGCATCCGTTGCATCTTCTTGTGGTTCATGTTCGCTCCTGGAAGTAGTCTTTCAGCAATTCCCTCAGTTCATCTCGTGCACGAAAGATCCTCGACTTGACCGCCTGAGGAGAGATTCGCAACGTTGTTGCTATCTCCCCGTACGAAAGATCCTGATACTCTCTCAAGAGAATGACCGTCCTGTGAATCGGAGAAAGCTGATTGAGCGCGCCAAGGATGACCTCTTTCTTCTCCTTCTGGAGAAGCACATCAGAACCCGTCGTCGTTTCCTTGTGGTGCTTTTCCCCTTCGAGTTTCTTTTCCGTTAGAAAATCGAGCGGAATGAGCTTCCGGATCTTCTTCTTCCGGATCTCATCAATGCACAGATTGACCGCGATCCGGTAGATCCAGGAGTACAGCGAGGAATCAAACTCAAACCGGTCAAGCGAACGAAAGACGCGGACAAACACTTCCTGACTTAGGTCATCCACCTCTTCTCTGTTCCCCAGAGTGAGATAGATGATGTTCGCGACCTGGCGCTGGTAACGCCGCACGATCTCCTCAAAGGCCTTTTGATCACCCTTGCGGAATGCTTCGATGAGCTTGAGATCGTCTGGTTGTTGTTCCACGCTGAACTGTGTGAAAGACGGTTGTTGGTATAGAAAGTTTCTCAGAATTTGACTGGCATCGGACCTCCCACACAGCCCACTGGCCCACGGACTAGAGACACAATGAAGGATAGAAAGACTGTCGGTAGGGATTAATCACGCCCGGGGCTCTCTTGGGGCGGCTCAGACGAAGGGCTATGGGGCCCTCAGTGTATCACACTTGCGATTATCCCCCCACCCACAAGGTCATCGCCGTCGTAAAGAACCACGGATTGCCCTGGTGTAATTGCCCGTTTCGTCTGCTCAAACTCGACACGAAAGGCCTCATCCCCTGCTTTGAAGACAATTGCAGGGGCAGGATCATCCCTGTAGCGCACTTTCACTTGCACGGACATCCCATCCGTCAACGCTGCTCGTCCCACGAGGTTCACTTGAGTTGCCAGAAGTCCTTTGTGCAGAAGGTCAGCATTCTCTCCTATTCGAATCGTATTGGACTCTTTCTCGATCTCAGTTACATACACAGGCTTCCCAAATGCGCCAATTCCCCGCCTCTGCCCGATCGTATAGAACGGATATCCACCGTGCTTTCCCACGACTTTCCCGTTCATCACGATATCTCCTGACGAGACTCGACTCTCCAAATCCGGGACCCGTTCCTTCAGAAACCGTGCATAGTCGTCATCTGCGACAAAACAGATTTCGAAACTCTCCTCTTTGTCGGCGTTTCGCAGCCCATAGCGCTGTGCGAATTCCCGCACATCCGGTTTCTTCATGTGTCCGAGTGGAAACATGGTCTTGCTGAGTGCGGCCTGAGAGAGAGCCCAAAGCGCATACGATTGATCCTTCGCTTCGTTGACCGCCTTTGAGATAACATACCGCTGTTGCGCTGCATCAAATCGTACCCGGGCATAGTGGCCGGTTGCAAGATACTGTGCACCCAGCGCTTCTGCTTTCTGCAGAAGCCGACCCCACTTGATCTCACGGTTACAGATTACGCAAGGATTTGGCGTTCGACCTTGCAGGTATTCCTCCACGAAGTTTTCGATCACGTGACGCCCGAATGCTTCGCGGAAATCGACGACGTAATGGGGAATGCCGATCTGCGCGGCCACGAGGCGAGCGTCATTCATCGCACCGAGCCCGCAGCAGCTTGTCTCGTTGGCGACATTGCCCCCGACCTCGTCAAAATCGTACGTCTTCATCGTGACGCCGATGACGTCGTACCCCTGCTCTTTCAGAAGAGCAGCCGCCACAGAGGAATCTACGCCGCCACTCATCGCGACGACGACCGTTATACCTTTGTCAGATATCATATTCCTCTTAAAATACAAAAAAATCGCCTGGAAAAAAGGCGATTCTGGGGGTCGAAAGCCGCACGCACGGTGCAAAAGACTTACGCGTTCGCTCCGATTGAAGAATGATCGCTGGTCGCCACAGGTTGTGACGGATCCTACAACCGCGTTCTAACCGTGTCGATTGATTTCTTGAATCTATCAAACGTACCCTGACCGACCAGGAAGTGCCGCTGGTTCCCATGCCGGTCATAGATCAGCGTTACTGGGAGCGCTCCACTCCACGAAGGATTCACACCGTTGATAAAATCCTCCTGGTGCTCGAACTTTGCCACAAAGATTCGAAACGGAACATCATGTTTCTTGATGAAGGGAAGAATCTTCGACTCCACCTCGTCGGGATAATCAGCGCTGATGCCGACGACTTCTACTTCATGTTCCGGGTACGTGCGCGAAAGCTTCACAAGATCAGGGAATTCTTCAACGCACGGGGCGCACCAGGTCGCCCAGATATTCAGGAACAGGATCCTTCCATTTCTTTCCTTGATGAGCTTCTCCAGTCCCGTCTTGTCGATCGGCTCGACGGTCTCGACTTGTTTTCTGTCTGCAGCGGACGCTCCGCCAGCGAGCTGAGGATTTCGTTGGTCGTTCGGGCGACATCCAGGCGCGCTCAGAACAGCAAGCAACAGGCCACCAAGAAGGAGGGATTTCGTCGTCATTTGATCCGTTTGATGGTGCAACCGAACGCCTTCGTCTCCTGGGTCTCAACAGGTTTGCCGCTGAGAATCTTGTCGAGGCTGACACGAAGATCTTTCGATGACACTTTGCCCTCCCGCTGGGAATCATCAATCCTACCGTGGTACAGAAGCTCGAGGCTCGAATTGAGAACGTAGATTTCGGGCGTCACGGAGGCTTCAAGTTGATCAGCAATCACATTGTTCCAGTCCTTCAGAACCGGGAAATCGAATCCGTGCTCTTTTGCATGGTTCTTGATCTCTTCAACCCCTTCCTGCTTATTCGCATTGATGCCGATAAACGTCACTCCCTTCGAGGCGTAGTCTTTTTGAAGCTCGACCATTCTCCCATTGTAGGCGTTCGATACCGGACACTGCGTTGCGATAAACATGAGCACGATTGCCTTAGAGGACTTGTAGTCCGCCAGCGAGTGTTTCACTCCGTGATAGTCTTCGAGTGTGAAGGCCTTCACCTTTTTCGGTGCTTCGCCAGCCTGGAGGGCGAATGACAGCAACAGCCCCATCATCAGTAACGCCAAAGAACGATTTTTCATCATCGCTTCTCGCCTTTTAGTGCATTGTGGATGATCGGTACGGGTTTTTTCACTCAATAGATTAAACGGCAAACCGGCTCCCTTGGTTCCCCGGTTAGATCCAGACCAGCCCTGCTCATCCACCCCTTTTCACTTTCTGTTCTTGACATACTTGTCAGCCCACTCGAACATTTCAGCCAGCACATGAAGAACGGACTCGCGGCCTGAGTACCCATGGGACTCGAAGGGCAAGAGAACCAGGCGGGACGTGCCTCCGTGCCCCCTGATAGCCTGGAACAGCCGCTCAGATTGGATCGGGAAAGTGCCGGTGTTGTTGTCGGCCTCACCATGAATCAGCAGAAGTGGCTTCTTGATCTTGTTTGCGTAGGTGAAGGGGGAAACCTTCATATAGAGATCCGAAGCTTCCCAGAAGGATCGCCGTTCGCTCTGGAATCCAAAGGGAGTGAGTGTCCGGTTATACGCCCCACTCCTGGCTATTCCGGCTGCGAAGAGATCCGAGTGAGCCAGCAGATTCGCCGTCATGAACGCTCCATAGCTGTGACCTGAAACAAGGACGCGAGTCCTGTCGGCCACACCCAGCGAATCGAGCTTGTCGATGGCAGCCTTGGCTGAAGCGACGACCTGCTCGACGAATGTGTTGTTCATCGTTTCAGGATCTCCAACGACCGGCATCGTCGCATCCATCAGAACGGCGTATCCCTGCGTGGCAAAGAAAAGCGGCGAAGGTCCTCTCAAGGATGTAAACCCATTTGGCGATCCACGGACCTGTCCGGCTGTCCCGGGATCGGAATACTCCATCGGGTAAGCCCAGATGAGCACCGGGAGCCGCGTACCCGGTTTGTATCCTGGTGGAAGATAGAGCGTACCTGAGAGAGCCACACCATCTGGCCGGTAATACTTGACAAGTTCTTTGCTCATCCCGGTAAGTTGAGGAGCGGGATCCTTGAAATCCGTCAGCGACTTCTTGCTGTTCGACTTAATATCCTTGAGAACATAGTTGGGA
>JACVXU010000075.1 GCA_015661185.1 Bacteroidota bacterium | reverse complement strand
CCGAGAGTCTCCGTTGGAGCGCTGGCCGGATACCAGATCGATGTGCAACAAGATGAATTGGACGAGGGATTTTCCTACCAGGCAAACGCTGAAGCTGACGGAATTCGTCTGGAGGAGTTCCGTGGGACTCTGAGGGGGCAGTGGTCTCAGTCGTTATTGACGCGGCGGCGTCCCGAATCCGCCAATCTCGATGTGTCTCTCGTCAGGGAGTTCGGGGCAGAGGGACGAAATACGATTCTCTTCTCGTATGACCATCTCAGGAGGGAATTCTACACCGCTGCAGACCCCGATGTCCGTCGGGTGTATCAGACTTCCAACAATATCTTCAGGAGGGACGCCTCCTCCTACGAAGTCTCTGATCAGCTTGAGTATCATTCTTCTGACCGGATGCAGTTCCTTTTCCGCGCTGGCTTTCTGAATCGCATCATCGACCGGGGATTGAACTACAGGGTCCTCACGGGGAATTCCAATCCGCTTCTCGATACGCGAATCCAGGAGATGCAACTGTACGGCGAGGTCGGGACATCCTATCAGCCTGTCTACTGGCTTGGCGTCGATATCAATCTTACCTATCGGGAACGTGAAGAGAGACACCAGGTTACCGGTGGCGACGGCGTTCCGGCATTGTTGTTTGATCGTCAGCAACGGTCAGAGCGGAGGCTGGAAAACATCGCGAAACGGACCAGCATCTCCTCCCAGGTTCGATCGCTGTTATCCGAGTCCGATCAGTTGAACTTTGCAGGATCCGCGAGTATCTTGCGGTACGACACGCCGGACAGCACAAACGTCGATGAACGCGATGAGTTGCTCATCACCGTGGGGTTTCAGGAGATCCATCAATTTGACAGGCGTCTCAGTCTCAGCCTCGCCGGCGATGTAACCCTGAGCCATCTGGTCTACCTGAAAAGCGTTCAGAGTGCCAACAACAACTGGAATCGCGTGATACGACTCTCCCCGATGGTCATCTACACCCCGGCTGATGGATTCCGCACCGTCAACCAGGCCGAGGTGCTGGGAAACTACACGGTCTATGATTTCGAGGATCAGGGAGCGTTGACAAGGAGCTTCTCCTTCCGTCAGGCCTCATGGCTTGACTCCACGTCGGTCCGGATGACACAACTCTTGAGTGCAACCTTCGTAGGAGAGATACGGGTCTACGAACGGGGTATTCTGATGTGGAGGGATTTCAAGGAGCGTCCCCAGAACCTCTTCGTCGAACGTACGTACTGGCCGAGGCTCCGCTACGTTCCCACACAGGGTCTTTCACTTGAAGTGGGATATCGATACTTCAGCCAGGACCGCTACAAGTATCAAAATGCGACACGGATCCTCGATCATCAACTCGAATCATCGGGCCCGACGGTCGCTCTGGACTGGGTAGGAACCGGATTCCAGCGGGTTGTGTTGGAAGGATGGAGTGAAACTCAACAACAGGACGGGCAGGTGATCCGAACAATCCCAAATCTCTCTCTGAAAGTAAATTTCTCACTCTGATGAAGAAGCCTCCGCGTCCAAAACGAGCAGCAACCCTGCATCCACACCCGGCGCCTCATTCGCAGACATTCCATTTTGAGTGTACAGGTGATCCTAAGGAGATCGGGAAAGTCGAGCCGTTTCTGAACCAGGTCAATGATGTCGCGAGACTGGACGACGGATCGTTCTATCGCCTGCTGGTTGCCGGCACGGAAGCGGTCAACAACGGCATCCTCCACGGAAGCAAGAGCGATCCGCGGAAAAAGGTGCACGTCGTCTGCATTCTGGAAAAGGATACGCTGGTATTCCGCGTGGAAGATCAGGGGCGGGGCTTCAAGCCGGAGGAGGTACCCGACCCGCTCGAGGAAAAGAACTTGTTGAAGACGAGCGGGCGCGGAATCTTCCTGATGCGCTCGTTGATGGACAAAGTTCTGATCAAAGTCACACCGGAAGGGACAGAAGTCGAACTTGTGCTCGACCTGAAGCACCACGGCTAGGCATCGCGCCCATCACGAAGTTCGTGAGTCGGAACCCCATCATCCCAATGGTGGGGTTTTTTTCTATTCGAG
This sequence comes from Bacteroidota bacterium, assembly GCA_015661185.1. Lineage (GTDB taxonomy): Bacteria > Bacteroidota > Ignavibacteria > UBA10030 > UBA10030 > UBA9647. The sequence continues at coordinate 11,112 of JACVXU010000075.1, read as the reverse complement.
TCTCCTGTGGAAGGGGGAGCGATACCAACGCAGGCGAGAATCGCGCTGCAACGGAGTTAGGACAAGAAAAAACCCGTCCGCCTTTTCAGACGGACGGGATCTCTTCGATTGAGCATTCTGTCAGAACGACATTGACGCGGTGAGCATAGCTCGCCGGCCGACCATGGATCCCCCAAAAATCTGATAATGCTCCCGATCCAACAGGTTTGACACGTTCAGAGTGAACGATAGACTGCTGGAGAATCTGTACTGGCCGGATAGATTCACGAGGGTGTAAGCGGGGACGTCACCACGATAGATGCCTGCTGCCCACGGGAAGGTCGGAACATACTTGATCTTGATTCCAACGTTGTGTCCCATCGGGTGCGTGTAGGTGAGGCCTCCATTGATCCGGTATTTGGGTGAATTCGGAAGGAGCACATCGTTCGGATGTCGTTCTACAACCTCAAAGGAAAAATACGTGAAGTTTGCCTCCAGGAGCCATGAGTCGGACAAGTAGCAGTTCACCCCGATGTCATACCCGGCCTCGTTGACCTTTCCAGCATTGGTGTAAGACCAAATGGTCCTTGGTGCTGCCTCGCCCGCCAGAATGACAGGGAAGGGATACTTGGGATTTAATCCCGGACCTAAATCGGTCACGAAGTCTTTGAGCTGGTTGAAGTAGGCATCGACGGTCAAGAACAACGTGTTCTGGAATACTCCCTTATAGCCGAGTTCGTACCCGGTAATCTTCTCGGTCGCAAGCTTTTCGTTGCCAACGTAGGCGAGGGCGCTTGTCGGGTGCTTGACGAAGAGGTACAGCTCCGAGTAGTTCGGTGCCTGAAACGCTTGGTTGTAAGTAACCCGGAAGGTATGTCCATCGATGGGGAACCACATGATGGCCGCTTTTGGTGAGAACTGGCTTGGGACGAGCGAGCTTCGATCCCACCGGGCGGCAACAAGACCTTTGAGTGCATCAGATAACTTGTATTCTGCTTGCACGAAGACTCCACTCAAGTCATCATCCCGCTTTGATTGCATCAGAGTTCCTTCCGTGTCGATATTCACCAGGCGGTGTGATGCGCCCGCAACGACGAACAAACGGTCCTCGAAGGCTCTGAAGTTGTATTGAACTTCCCCGTGTGTGATCAAGGAATTTTGGACGAGCGGCAGTCCGGTCGACAGCGACATCTCGGGCTCCAAATTGCGTCGACCACTCGTCCAGAGGAGGGCGTTGAAGCCGTGGCCGCTGTAACTTGCGCGGGCCCAGGGCTTGGTGGCTCTCTGCACCTGAACCCGTCCAATTCCAGTGACGATCACCTCGTTTTCCGTTAGCGCGATTCCCCCTTCCAGCGTGGAGTTGCCCCCTCCTTTATAGTCATAGTCAAGCCGCGCTGAGCCGTATGAAGTTGTTATGGCATCGAGATTCAAATCTCGGACTTCGTTATTGAGAAAGGGATTGAGGCCGGAGTACTCGAAGTTTCGATTAGTTCTTATGGTGCTGAATGATTTTCCGCTCATGTATCCAGCGTTCACTTTGTAGCTCCATTGCCCGGCTATCCCGGCATGACGGATATCTCCGCGCAAAGCGCTGTGTTCCCCCGCGCCGACAATAAGATGGGTGCCGGCTGCGGTTCGCGGCGGCGTCGAAGTCACATTCATGACGCCGTTGAAAGCATTCGCTCCATACAAAGCCGACCCCGGTCCCTTTACAATTTCAATCCGCCCAAATTCCTCGATTGGAACCGAAAGGCCGTTCCACTCCGTCACACTCAAGAATGCCGTTGCAAGGTCCCGTCCATCCAATAGGATTAAGAGGCGTCGATTCAACGAGCTGTTGAATCCTCGGGTATTGATATTGAAATCGAACAAGCCGCTCTGGACGACGTCGACACCGGCCTCTGATTCCAGCAACTTGGGAAGTTGACCACTCCCTGCCAGACGTGCGATGTCTTTTGCCTGAACAAGTGAAATGGCGGCCGGAGCTTCCGTAATCCGCTCTCGGCGAAGCGAGGCGCCATAGACAAGTACCTCTCCGAGTTGGACGACGGAGTGAACCAGCAAGAAGTCCTTCGAGGTTGTTGCTCCTGCCTCGACATTCACGGTGGCTTCAGATGGTTTGAATCCAATCGCGGACGCCTCGACCGTGTTGCGGCCCGTCGGCACATTTCGAATGATGTAATGCCCTTTTTCGTCCGTCGCGGCTCCGAGTGAAGTGCCTTTTATGACAACATTGACGCCCGGAAGAGCCTCCCTGTTCTCGTCATCTCTCACCACGCCAGTGATGATACCGGTCGTTTGACCGAAAAGAAGAGAAGAGAAGGACAGAGTGGCGAAGAAGAGGAGGATATGCCAGGAACGCAAAGGCTTGGATGGATACACGGTCAAACCTCCTGAAGTTAGTGGAAAAACTCCGCATGTGCAGCATCGAACTCATAATGAATCCAAAAACCCCCAGCTGTCGTGACTGGGGGTCACGTAGTACGTGCGCGAGAGACGCTTGATCCGGTCAGAAATTCTTGCTCTTCAATTCTCTGTAGAACCCAGAGCTTTCGCCATCTGCATTGAAGATGAATTTAACAAGGCCGATATCCGGTGCAAGCCACAGGGAAGCCGTTTCACCCACAACGGAAGGTGTGGCTGATCCACCAAGATAGACCTTTCGCGTTGCCGTGGCCTTGTACGCATTGTAGGTCTGGCCATTGACTGTTATGGGGGCTTTCGCATCAAACTTTCCAACAACCTGCAACCGTACGAGACCTGTCGGTGCCGTCCAACTGCTGTCAAAGCCCGTCCATTCCACGCCAACCCCTGCATCCTGTTTTGATAACAAGATCCAGCGCAACGAATCAGCACGCTGAATGCCAAACGTTCGGTAGAAGCGGCCAATGTTTGTCAGGAACGAAATGTTCCCACTTCCCGTGGGGGATGATCGCTGCACATAAAAAGTAGTGAGGACCCATATGGTGGGGGGTGAGGCGATACCGGTTGGAACCCGTTGCGAATCGGACACGACATGGGCGGTGCCAAACGGTGTCGGTGCATTGAGTGCTGCCACCGTCATGCGCGCTTCGTAGACGGCCCCAGTCGCTTCGATGTTGATATCGGTGATCTTGTCCCGGAGAAAACCGCTGGAGGTGAGTTTGCGGCCGACGATGAGAGGGAACAGGTCTTCCGTAATCGGCTGAACTCCCGCTGGCTCCGTCGTACTCTCCTTACAGCCTGAGCTGGAAAGCATGAATGCGAGAACCGCCAGAAGCGCGGCAGTGACAACCAGTAGTTTCGCTGTCTTCATACAACCTCCTTGAGAATGGTGAGAAACACTGACCGATGCCGTTTTCTGCAAAAGTCCTTGGACGTCATCGGGGGGGGTAGGTGAAAAATGGTCTTCCAGTCAACAGTGTAAAACTGGTTATATATATTGCTAAAAAAGATAAGAAAAGCAATTCTAGGAATCAAGAATGCATGAGCCGGAAATTCAAAAACGGCCATCATGGGCGAAGGGGGCCCCTACAGGTATGAAAGGCACCGCCTCAGAAATGGAAACCGAGGCTTAGGCCAAAGAGGCTGGCACTGCTTTTATATGTGCCCGGGAAGCTGTTGGTTGGTGCCGTAACCGTTCTGTCGCTTCCCTTGACATACTGATATGCAATGTCGAGGTCAACCGTGTTCGTTAGTCTATATCCAAGTCCGAGAGAGAACTCCATCCGATCCGCATCAGGAAGTACAGGACCAACGGACTTTTCAGGTTGCGGTGTCTCATCGTAGATGAATCCGGCTCTCAAGGCCAATTTGTCAATTCGATATTCACCACCGACGCGAATCAGTATGCTGTTCTTCCAATCGGCTATCTCAACCATGGTTTTCGAGCCTGCCACCGGTTTGTCAAATGATACTTCGAGTTTGTCATAGCTCGACCAACCAACGAATTCGACGGCCGCTTGAATTGAAAGATCTTGGTTCACATCATAGGCTATTCCGCCCGCGAGATTACTGGGCATCGCGAGAGTCGCCTTTCCAGTTGTTCCCGAAGGAAAAAGAGCCGTCAGGACAGGTATCGGTCCCGGACCATCTGGGTCGATGTTCGGGATGCTGCCGAAGGTTGCGTCGCCATCAAACTCGATCTTGGTCTCCGCCCGATAGGTCAAGCCAACAGAGATCGCCTCGGTCGGCTTCCAGATAATGCCTGCATTGAAGTTGATCCCGGTGCCCTTTCCCTCGAGCTTGAACGTGCCATCAGGCAGTGGAATCAACGGCAGTTTCCTCTCCAGCACGACGCTGCCCAGCACATAGCTCGCTCCTACGCCAAGGGACAACTGGTCACTGACTTTGTAGGAGATCGTTGGATTGATGTAAAACGTTTTGAGTCCCGATTTGACTGAGAGGTGCCTGCCAACCCAGTTTCCTGCCCACTCTGTTCCTAGAGCGTATGGACTGAAGACGCCAAGACCGAATGCTAGACCGTTTTGCATCGTGTATGTTACGTACAGGTTGCTTGGGAAGAAAGTCTGACTGACCATGTCTGTGGACGCCGTTGACGGTGTTGGTCCCGTGAATGTCGTCGAGGGGGCGATGAGTGTTGATCCCACCAAGATGTTCGCGCCTTCCAGAAAACTCAGACCTGCAGGATTGTGGTAGATAGCCGATGCATCTCTTGGCATAGCCACAAAAGCTCCCCCCATCCCCATCGCGCGCGCGCCGTGTTCACCGATTTTGTAACCGCCCGCAAATGCAGATGCGCCACAGACCATCAAGACCACTAAAACCACAAAAGTCTTGGTGAGCGACATTGAGCCTCCTTTGTTGGGTTGTGATCGAACTGCGGTTGCTTCGTGGTGGCGACCCTCGTGTCCGAAGTTGGAGGGAAGAGCGCGGTGGCAATCTTAGCAAAACCAATTTTGGAAATCAAGGGCAAATTTACAGCCACGACGGCGGGAACCCGACAGATTGTTCGACAGCCCGTTTTTGTTGGGATTCCGTGACGCTTGCCACAAGTATAATAACGCCTGAAGCAAAAAATCCTCCAGGCATTCCCGTCAAAAACCACAAGCAATTAGAATAATCTAGTGTCAAATGTGTTAATCGCTTTCTGCGGGCCCCAAAAGCGAAAACCCGACATGAGAGAATCGGGTTTTCGAATATGAACACCGGGAATGTTGCGTCGGGCTTAGATGTTAAGCTTCGCCATGTTTGCTTTCACATCGGCAGCCGATTTATTCAACGCCGCCTGTTCGTCGGCGGTCAGCTTGATCTGGATGATCTCTTCCATGCCCTTCTTGCCGATCTTGATTGGGACACCGACCACAACATCGCTGAGGCTGTACTCACCTTGCAGCCAGACTGCGCATGGGAGAATCCGCTTCTTGTCTTTCACAATCGCTTCGACCATCTGCACCGCTGCCGCAGATGGGGCATAGTATGCGCTTCCCGTCTTCAGGAAGTTGACGATCTCGATGCCTCCATCGCGGGTTCGCTTGACGAGCCGATCAATTGTCGCCTGATCCATGAGGTCCGGCAGAGGAATACCGGCGACGGTGGAGTAGCGTGGCAGAGGTACCATCGAATCGCCGTGGCCGCCCAGGACAAACGCGCTCACATCTTCAACGGACACCTTGAGTTCCATGGAAATGAATGTCCGAAATCGGGCTGAGTCCAGAACACCCGCCATACCGATGACACGGTGACGCGGGAATCCGCTCACCTTCCAGGCTACATATGTCATGACATCAAGTGGATTGGAGACGACAACAAGAATAGCATTTGGGGATTTGGCGGCGGCCTGCTCGGTGACCGACTTGACGATACCGGCGTTGGTATTCTGGAGGTCGTCACGGCTCATGCCTGGTTTTCGTGCAATTCCTGCTGTGATCACGATGATGTCAGAATCGGCTGTCGCGTCATACGAGTTGGTTCCGATGACCGGTGTGTCAGTTCCGCCAACCGGAGCAGCCTCATACATGTCGAGGCCTTTGCCCTGCGGCATGCCCTCGATAACATCAATAAGCACAACCTCATTCGCAAGTTCTTTGTCGGCAAGGCGTTGTGCTGCGGTCGCACCAACGTTGCCCGCACCAATGACGGTAATCTTCATAGATCGTCTCCTCGGGAAGGAAGGTGAAGTTTTCAGTTGTTTGTTCGGATCAGAAAAAACGGTACGGAGGGAACAACAAAAGGCCTCCCGGATGCTGGAGGCCTGTGAAATCAAAATTTACATTGCCGGTGGATAGACGCTCACTCGTTGCTTCGTCTTGCCGAAGCGTTCAAATTTCACAACTCCCGTGATCAGTGCGAAAAGAGTGTCGTCGCTCCCGATACCTACATTGCTGCCGGGATGCATCTTCGTCCCCCGCTGACGGACCAGGATGCTACCGGCAGAAACGAGCTGACCGCCGAATCGCTTCACTCCCAGCCGTTGGGCATTGCTATCGCGACCGTTGCGCGAACTTCCACCACCTTTTTTATGAGCCATACTCGATCTCCAGCTTAAATCATCTGATTCAGGTGACTACGACACCTTTGTAATTTCAATTTCAGTGTACTGTTGACGATGACCGCGAAGGACTTTGTAGCCCTTCCGTTTCTTCTTCTTGAAGACGAGGACTTTCTCATCCTTTGCGTGGCTGAGGACTTTTGCCTCAATCGAAGCGCCGGAAAGATAGGGCGTCCCGAGCCTGGTTTGCTTGTCGTCGCCAACGAGCAAGACTTTGTCAAACGTCACCTTAGACCCGACTTTGGATTCGAGCAAGGGGACAAAGATCTTGTCAGCCTTGGCGACTTTGTACTGCTGGCCTGCGATTTCGACTACCGCGAACATTGATCTACCTCAGTGCCGTTGCGTTTGGTTTGATTTCAGGGCTATCAATCTAATAAAAATGAGCTCGAAAGTCAACCAGTTTTTGCCCCTTTTCGCACGGCTAAGTGCCTAACAAGCGTTGGGATTCCAGTTTTGAGAAGCCTTCGAGAAAACTCTCCCGCATCGACCGTCTCTCGGATTCAGGAAGCAAGCTGACTTCTACGGCGTCGAGCACCAGTCGCTTGATGAACACCGTGTCCCATCCAAATTGCTTGCCGGCGACAAGATATTCGTCGGTAAGCGTTGTATTGAACATTGGCGGATCGTCGCTGTTGAGTGTCACTTTCAGTCCATATGCAAGCAGCTTTGGCAGGCTATGTTGCTCGATAGAAGGGAAGACTTTCAGGCAGATGTTGCTGGTGGGGCAGACCTCAAGCGGCAGCTGCGTCTGTTTTAGATAGTCCATGAGTTCGGGATCCTCAATGCACCGAACACCATGCCCGATCCTCCGTGGTTTTGCCACTTCGATCGCATTCCAGATGCTGGGAGGTCCGTCGGTCTCGCCCGCGTGGACAACACAAGGGACTCCGGCTTCATGAACCAACTCGAATGCCCTTCGGAACTTTGACGGCGGATTCCCAATCTCCGGGCCTCCGAGTCCCTGTGCTATGATACCGTCTCCGTAGCGATCGGCGACAAACCGGGCTACCGTGACCGCTGCATCTGCCGAGCGCTCGCGGGGGATGTCCACAATGAGGCCCATCCGGACACCCAGTTCCTTCTCCCCCCACGCGCGGGCCCGGTTGACGGCATCGAGCTGCTCGTGCATGCCAAGTCGGCAATTCAAAAGTTGGTTGTAAGGCGTAAACGTCACCTCGCTATAAACGATATTCTGCTCTGCCTGGCCAATGAGAAACTCGCGGGTGATGAGTTCAATGTCCTCAGGTGTACGGAGGCAGTTCGAAATCGCCATATAGATTTCGATGAAATGACTGAAATCGCGGAATACGTACCATTCGCGTAACCCCTCGAGGGTGTCCGCAGGTAACGCAATGTGATAACGCTTCGCTAGCTTCAGAAACGTTGCCGGCCGCACAGAGCCTTCAAGGTGAACGTGAAGCTCGACCTTCGGCATCTTCCGGATGAAATTCTCGATATCCGCCATAAGGTGTAAGACCGTCGTGATAGTTTCGGATATTGCACACTGATGACACTCATGCTACGTGATTTTCACCGATTGAACTCTCAATCTATCGGTCGTTTTTCAAAACTCTGAGAGCGTTGAGTATTACGATCAAGGCCGCCCCGTCGTCTGCGAGAATGGCCAGCCAGAGGCTCGTCCATCCGAAAACACCGAGCACGAGGAACACGGACTTGGTCAGAAGCGCAATCGAGATGTTCTGCCAGATAATCCGGATTGCCTTCTTGCCCAGAGCGATGGCATGCGGGATCTTTTCAATATTGTCGGAAAGCAATACGATGTTTCCAGTTTCCAGGGCAATGTCCGAGCCCGCTCCCCCCATCGCGATCCCAACGTCAGCTGCAGCGAGCGCGGGAGCATCGTTGATGCCGTCTCCCACCATCCCGACAGTTCCATACCGTTTCCGCAGCGCTTCTATCGCCCGCAACTTCCCATCTGGCAGTAGCTCAGCCTGAAGCTCATCAACCCCAAGCTGTTCGGCGACCGCTCTTGCAGTACCCTGATTATCTCCGGTAAGCAATGTCACGCGTTCAATGCCCAGCTCACGTAGTTTCCGAACGGTTTCTCGCCCCTCACTCCGGATCTCATCGGAAATCGAGATTAGTCCGAGTACGCTCTTTTCATCCGAAAGCAGTACAACTGTTTTTCCCGACCCTTCGAGTTGTGCAAGTTTCTCCTCAACCAGGGGAGAGCATACGCCAAGCTCTTCCATCAAAAGATGGTTCCCGATGATGTAGGTCCTGCCGTCAACGCGTGTCCGGATCCCCTTCCCGGTAATGGACGAGAAATCCTCAGTCTCTATGTTGGCGAGTTGTATACCTGACTCTTTCGCCTTCCGGAGGAGAGCCTCTGCGAGATGATGCTCGGAATGAACTTCGGCAGCGGCCGCAATCCGAAGGATCTCGCACTCTGAGAGAGAATTCAGCGAGACGACTTCAGCCACCGATGCCCGGCCCTGGGTCAACGTCCCTGTTTTGTCGAACGCTATTGCACGAAGCCCCGCCAGAACCTCCAGGTGCTTGCCACCCTTGATGAGGATGCCGTTGCGCGCAGCGTTCGTTATCGCGCTCGCAAGCGTCACGGGAGTCGATATCACCAGGGCGCATGGACACGCGATCACCAGCAGCACAAGGGACCTGTAGAACCAGTCGGTGAAAAGTGCCTCAAAAAAGAGGGGCGGAACAAGGGCGACGCAAATAGCGAGTATGAACACTGCCGGCGTATAGTACCGGGCAAACCGTTCGACCGCTGTCTGGCTGGGAGCTTTCTTGTTCTGCGCTTCTTCGACAAGATGCATGATCCTGGCAATGGTCGAATCGCTCGACTGCCTCGTGACGTTGATGAAAAGAACCCCAAGCTGATTGAATGTGCCGGCATAGACGGCATCACCGGAGCTCTTAGGCGAGGGAAATGGTTCTCCTGTAATAGCGGCTTCATCGACTGACGATGCCCCTTTCAGAACACGTCCGTCAACAGGGATGCGCTCACCCGGGCGGACGATGACGGTTTCTCCAATCCTGATCTCCTCCAGTGGCACCGTGTATTCCGTACTGCCGCGTAGAACGGTCCCGCTGGCCGGTGCGAGCTTCATCAATGACCTGATTGCACTCCGTGTTCTCTCCGTGCTTGCCGATTCGAGAAGCAGGGAGACCGAGAACAGGAAGACCACCGCGGCCCCCTCAGCATACTGCCCGATAATAACTGCCCCGACAGAAGCAACGATCATCAGGCTGTTCATTTCGAGAGCGAAGGAACGCATCGCCTTGAAGGCTTTCAAGGCCATATGCCAACCCCCGGCAAGCAGGGAGAGGAGAAAGAATGCATCTGCCGTCACTCCTGGCGATGTAAGGAGCTGCACCGCAATTCCGACGACGAAAAGAACTCCGGAAAGGCTTGTCGAGGCGAGGAGTCGTCTGAACGTCTTGTTGACCGGGGCCCCGGCCTTCGATTCAATCTGCCCGGGGAGCCCGATGTTTTTGAGTTGATGCGCAATCGTCTCTTCATCGCAGTTGTGCTTCACCCTCAGCTTATGGGAGATCAGATTGAACTCAAGCTCCTGAATACCTGAAAGACGTTGAAGTCCCTTCCGTATGAGCTGCTCTTCCGTAGCGCAGCACAAATCGTTGATCAGATACGTCGTTTCTTGAGTTGCTGAATTTTTCTCTTCCATAGTCCTTTCCTCATCAACCCGTCGCCCAACACCCAAAATTCGCAATTGAAAATCGTTCGACTTCCCACCTGCCATCGAGAATTCACGATAGCGGGCTGGCGCTCACCGCAAGTCCGCATTCCGAAATTACAGTATCATTCTTCACAATGCCTTGACGCCACCCTGATAAGGTCTTCGATATGCTCATCGTCGAGGGAGTAGAAAACCATCTTCCCTTCTTTTCGCTGTCTGACGAGCCGCAGCGTCTTGAGCAAACGGAGCTGATGCGAGATTGCTGACTCGGACATATCAAGAACGGTAGCGATGTCGAGCACGCAGAGTTCTTGTTTGCTCAGCGCGAGGACGATTTTCAGCCGCGTTTGGTCGCCGAGGACATTGAAGATCTCAGCCATGCCGAAAATGGACTCATCACTCGCGAGCCCTTTTTTGGCCGAACGAATGGCTTCTTGATGACTATGGTTTTTCAATTTCCACCTCTGAACGATTGAGCATATGTTCAATCGTTAAGGTAGCCAGAAATGGAGGAACTTGTCAAGGGAAAAAAGTCAAATGGGTCTGTACGCTAGGTGGGAGAGAGCTTGCGCTCCAGGGGCTCATACATCAGTTCTGCTGCTTGTTGCCGCGGCTCAGCCAGGGCACGGAAAAGCGACCGGCACCCAGATCCTAAACCGTGAAGGTGACGGTCACCTTTTTGCTTTCCACTCCAATACTTACATACTTGATACTTCATTACTTGCTACTCAAATACTCCTTCTTCTCGTCCTCACTCAGCACCTCATTCATACTCCCCGTCCGGTATCCCTGAAGGTCCAGCGTGACGTAAGCGAAGCCAAGGCTCTTGAAATGGCTGACGATTTTCTCGCGGAGTGAAGAATCGAATAGCCTGTTAATTTCCTGGGGACCCACCTCGAGCCTCGCCGTTTTGTCGTCGTGGTGCCGAACCCGGAAGAACCGGAAGCCCAGATCGCG
>JACVXU010000005.1 GCA_015661185.1 Bacteroidota bacterium | reverse complement strand
GAATATGCTGCTGTGCGTGCAAGTTTCTCATTCGGATCGTTTTTTGCGATCTCTGCCAGATACGGAATGAGGTCATCATCACCGACGTTTGCAAGAGCATAGAGTGCGGTCGTCCGGATCTCGGGGTCTGCCTGTGACTTGAGGATCTGCTTCAACGAGGACGACGCTTCACTTTTCTTCGTATTACCGAGAGCATACACAGCGTTCTTCCGGACGTTCAGGCTCGGATCTTTCATCGCGATATCTGCAAGTTTCGGCACAACTTGTGGTGAGTCAAAACTGCCGAGCACATAGACGATCTTTTCACGCATTTTGTCGCTTTTCGAATGATCGTAAAGATTCATGATCACCGGCAGGGCCTTTTCATCGGCGTTGCTCCTGAGGGCATAGAGTGCCGTCAGTTTCACATCCTCATCATCTCCCTGTTGCAGTGATTGCACGATCGTGGTGTACTCACTCTTCCCCTGCCTCGCCAGATCAGAGCCGATCCGGATCATGTTTGTCCTGGCATCATCGGCCCACCTGCTGTGAGGATATGATTTGACGAATTCCTGATACTTCTTGAACGCCTCTTCGTAGGAGTTCCCGGATTTCTCTTGCGTGTAGCATCTCCAATAGCGCGCTGCATCGACGTAGGAACTGTTCCGGTATTTGCTAATGAAATTGTCGAGTTCTTTCTGAGCCTCAACCCATTTCTTATCCAGGACGAAATCGTATGCTTTCTGGTAGGACTTGGCAGCCGCACCAGATTCCTGACCAGCAACGGCGGCAACATCCTGCCAGAACAAGCTCCCTTCGGCGATTGTCGGAACCAACCCTGATAGCTCATAGTTCAACGACCCGATCGCGGCCTCAGTCTGCGCCAATGCCATCGGTGCCACAGAGAGCCCTGGGAGAGCGAGTTCATAATCCGCATCGAAGTGCATTCGCGGTGCGATTTGTGCAAGCTCAAAGTGCAACTGATCCAGAGCCATGCCGGCCGGTTCCATCGCAGCCGGAGTCTGGCTCAGTTCGAATGAGAGCCCATCCAGGCCGGCCACCTCAGCGGCAGCTGCCGAAAGCGGAGCGGCCTTCGCCCGAGGAGTATGCGATGGCTTCGTGATCGCGACTGCGCTCTGAGCAACGGCCTGACTCCCTTGCAGCGTCCACGTCGTGAGCAGAACCAGAACAAGGCACACGTTGGATTTCCAGCACTGTGATCGCTTGCTTTTCATGGTATTTCTCCCTTCAGATATTCGACTTCGCTTGTTTTTCATCTCCCTTGTTCCGAGAGGGCTGTGCTGCCCGCTGCATCTCTTCAAGGTTTATTTTAAACAAGATGCCGTTCCGTTCAACGCCCCCCTTGACAATCTCAACCCCCTGGACGCCGTGGTCAGTCTCGAGGTTAGCAATCTGAACGAGGATGAGCCCCAGGTCCGAGACCAGTTCTCTCAGTCGCTGTTGAGACGGATCTGTGAGACCCGAGGAGATCTCCTGCGATTCGCTGACCAGCGTCCTGGAAATCTCACGCTGGCGACGGAGGAGAGACTTTGATCCGACCAGCGATTTCGTATCGGTGTTCATGATTCCAATGAGGAGGACTTTTGACTGCTCGAGGTAGTCTGCAGCTCGAACTTCCATGGCAGTCTTTTGAATACTCGCCTGCAGCCCGTTCGATCGATAACCGGTAGAATCCAACGTGACCTGGTCTAGGGCTGGAGGCTCAGTCCAGAGACTCCAGACTGCGAATGCGAGAACAATGAGGGACAATGCCGACGCGAATCCGAAGCTAATCGGCTTCCGATTTTCCACAAGCAGGTCCAGCAATCGTCCGACGAACGAATGCGGCTCACCTTCCGCCGATTCCGACTGGATCCTTCGCTCGACCTTTTCAGCGAACTGCTGCCAATACAATTCGCTCCGGCGCTCACTTGGTCGCCGTGCCTTTTGCGCGAGGAGTTTCACCGCTTCACGCATCCACTGAAGTTCGCCAGCACACGCCGCACACGACTTCATGTGTGTCTCAATCGCCTGCCGGTCTTCAACCGACAACTCGTCCCTGAGATAACCATACAGGTTCTTCTGGATTGTCCGATGTGTTTTCATGAACCGTTGTCCTTTAAATGCTCCAGCTTCTTCCGCATCTTTTTGAGTCCCCTGTGAAGATGTGTCTTCACAGTCCCCTCCGAGCATCTGAGAATGCCGCTCACCTGTTTTGTGGAGAATCCGTCCATATGGCGGAGGATCACTACTGCGCGCTGCAAAGTCGGCAACTCGTGCAGTGCTCGTTCAATGTGAGCGCTCGTATCGATGTGGTCTGTTCCTGGGTTAGCCGAAAGTGTACTGATCTGTGATTCTTCCATCGGGACAAGGCGCGCAGCAGAACGTTTCCGCTGCTTCAACCGATCAAGCGACCTGTTGGCAGCGATCCTGTACACCCACGTGCTGAAACCGGACTCCTGCCTGAAATGCTTGATTGAATGATACACCTTCACAAAGACTTCCTGCGAAATGTCTTCTGCGTCATCGTGATTATTCACAAAACCATATGCGAGATCGTACACTCGCCGCATATGCAGCTCGACAAGCTGACGAAATGCGTCATGGCTTCCCTCCTGCACATCAAGTATCAGTTGCCGCTCCCGGTCAGCGGGCATTCGGAAGGCTTCCTCTTCTGGCATTCGATTATTAGACGACAGCACCGAAGACCCGGTTGACATCGTCCAATGAAGAATCGTGAGTTTTCTTTTGACAAACCTAGCGCAGTTACACGCAAAAATCAAACAAAAACCCCCGGTCTCAAAAGGCCGGGGGTTCGGGATCATCACTAGCCGTCGAAAATGCTTATTTACGAAGCTTCCGGATACTGATGTCAGAGTTTACTGTCTTAAGCTCAATGAGATCACCGCCGCCGTTGAGCTTGTATGTTGCCCGGATTTCCCATTCATCCTGGTCCTGTTCGTAAGTATCTGCTTTGTATTCCGACCGCACTTTGTATTCACCTTTGCGGCTTCCCCAACGCCCTTCGATTCGGATTGTTGCTTCGATCGTCGCTTTTGTATCCTCAGGTACGGAAAGCGTGATCTGTCCACCCGCGGAAGAAAGCTTGCTTCGACCTTTTCCGCTTGGCCGGAGTTCTGCATCAACGTCTCCGCCGGCAGTGGCCGCTTCGATCGACCCAGAAATATTCTGGAGGGAAATATCGCCGCCAGACGTATTAGCCTTCACGGTTCCACTAGCGCTTTCCAGGTGGATATTGCCACCGGAAGTGCTCAGGGTCGCATTTCCCGTCACCTTGCGAACACGCACATCGCCGCCTGAAGTGGAAACTCTCGCTTCACCCCCTACATCCCCAATCTCTATATCTCCCCCGGAAGTGTGCGCTTTCAACGATTTCCCAACACTTCTGACAACGATGTCACCACCTGAGGTCGATACATCTGCTTCACCTCCGACGATGCCCATCTCAATGTTCCCGCCGGAGGTCTTTAGGACTACGTCACTCTGAACATCCCCCGTTCTCATGTCACCGCCCGACGTCGACAACTCAACGCGTCCACCTTTGACGTCTTCGAGCTTCACGTCACCGCCAGATGTCCTCCCCGAGATTTTTCCGTTGACTGTCCCCTTCACCGCGATATCTCCGCCGGACGTGTGCAGATCGGCATTGTATTGTGATGGGAGAGTGATTTCAAACCGCAAATGGCCGCTATTCCAGCCGCTCCAACCCCTTCGATTGCGAAATTCCACCCGAACATCATTTCCGCTTTGCTTCATTTTCAAGCGATCGAGATCTTCGTCATCGATTCCATCCACCTTCACAAACACCTCATTTCTGTCCCACACGCTGATCTTGATATCGCCCCCATCCACGGAGACCTCGAGCGTCCCCCCTTTAGCCACAGTGAATGTCTTTGATCGGGAATCATCCTCGACGAACCCGCTGAATGCGAGCAGCATCGGGATCGCAACCAGTATGGTCGCTATAAGTAACCTAGCTTGCTTTTTCATTGTTGGTTTACCTCCTCGTAAACGTTCTTCGCTCGAATGCGAATGTAGTTGTTATTGTCGGATTGCATGCTCTGCTTAAAACCATTGAGAATATCCTGGTCGACGAGCTTGTGTGTTAGGACCGGTTTCTCGAGGTAGTTGATAACGTCAATGCGCATGCCAGGATTCGTCTCGTTTTTCAAGACAAAGAGCAATGCGTTTTTGATATCCTCGTCCAGCTCAAATCTCTGAATTGCCTTCAGCGCTTCCCTGCGAACCCCAACGTTGGCATCCAGTTTCATCACTTGGATTAGGGCCGCCTTGATCTCCTTGTCCGGCGTCTTCGACGCTTCGACCTGATTCCCCAGTGTGCTCACCGTGAGCAATCGCGCGCCGGGGTTTTGATCGCTGAGGAGCGCCTGAGCCATGACCCGCTGCACTGCGTTGTCGTTCACATTGCCTTTCATTCGGACCGGGGTCACCATATCAAAGCTGAATTCGACCTCACCCGCCTGCGGTGATTGCGGGGCGAATCGGAAATTCGAAACCCGCGTCTCGCTCCTCTGGACGGAGGCCTGATTGAGCCCCTGCATGGCTCCTTCAGAGTTGGTCATTCCTGCTGGCATGAAAACAAGATAACCGATCGCGAAGCCGACAACGAGCATTGCAGCACCTCCTAGCGCAAGCCGGAGTCCCGGGTGGCTGAGTATGTTGAACCTCTCCAGCCATTCAGTCCAGAGTGGTTGCTTCGCCGCCTCCAACCGAAGCGCGACTCTCAGCTCACGTCGGGCCTGGTCCAACAGTTGATCATTCACCTCAAACCGCTGCCCCTGCACGAGCGCCGACTCCAGCTTCTTCAGACCTTCACCCTCAGCCTGGCATTCGGCGCAGTTCTTGAGATGATCGGAGAGAACCATCTGCTCATCGTCATTCAGGTCATGGTAGAATGAGAGGTGAAGCAGTTCTTTGTATTGATCATGCTTCATAGCTTTGTCCTTCGCGTGTACGCTCCGATAGGTTAATGTAGATCTTTCAATGCGTGGCGCATCTTCCTCGTTGCTGCGAACAGATATCTCTTGACAGTTCCATCAGCGAGGTCAAGCATTTCGGCTATCTCACGAATCTTGTAGCCATCATAGTATTTGAGAGTGAAAACCATCTTTTGCTTCGAAGAAAGCGACTCCATTGCATGAGCGACATGGAGTGCCATGTCCGATCGTTCGGCTCGTCGGTCTGCCCCACTTGGTTCGGTGATGGCTTCAGAGAGTGCTCCGCCGTGCTCATCATCAGATTCCTGACTCAGCGACGTGTGGATATGTCGTTTGCGTCTCGATCTGTGCGTAAGGCAAACGTTCGTCGTGATCCGGAACAACCATGTTGAGAATTGGCTTCTGAGCTGGAACTTCGGAAGCGACCGATACACCCTCAGAAAAACCTCCTGATAGATGTCCTTCGCGTCCTCGGAACTCTGCACATGACGGGCTGCAATCGTCAACACCTGTTTATCGTAGCGGAAGACGAGCTGCTCGAACGCACCCATATCCCCTTGCTTCGCCCGCTGTATCAATTCCAGATCGATCATAGTGTCTGTCGCGTATGAATCCTGCTTTTGTGACATGGGATTAGACCTATGCTTTGAAAAAAGGTTGTAGCGATAACTTGCCAGAATTCGAAGGCAATTTCAAGCTCGATGGCCAAGAAGGGACGCCACCTATGGTTTTTTAAGGAAATTGATCATACTTTAGCGGTGAGAACTACTGAACATCGGATATGCTCGAACAAGTCCTCATCGATCCCAAGATCCCGAACATCCAATTTGTCTGCGATTTAGAGCGATGCAAAGGTGCTTGTTGCACGATGCCGGGTCAGCGGGGCGCACCCCTTCTCGACGAAGAACTCGATGAAATTGAGAAAGCGTATCCAATTGTAAAGAAATACCTCAGTTTTCGTCACAAGGACGCCATCGATGAGCGGGGATTAGTTCAAGGTCGCCGGGGTGATCACACGACCCAGGTCGTGGATAAACGAGCGTGTGTTTTTGCCATTTTTGAAAACGAAATTGCGCAGTGCGCATTTGAAAAAGCGTATCTAAATAGCGAACTTTCGTGGCGCAAACCGCTCTCGTGCCATCTCTTTCCGATTCGGGTAGCTCCGGGCTCACCTGAACGATTGCGGTTCGAGGAAATCGCCGAGTGTCGTCCCGCTCTGGAACGCGGCGTGAAGGAACACGTCTCTCTATGGGAATTCCTGCGCACATCGTTGACGCGAGCGTATGGAGAACAATCCTATGATCAATTCTCGGAGTATTGCCGCGCCAGAAACGCAGAAGGAAACGCACCGTAGTAATTGACACTATGTTTTGACGCATGATAAATCTCTCTCAACAGATGCGGCTCGGGCTGAAGCTCACGCCGCAACAAGTCCAATACCTCAAGCTGCTGCAGCTCCCAACGATGGCGCTTGAGCAGCGCATTAAGACAGAATTGGAGTTGAATCCGCTTCTCGAGACTATCGACGAGATGGAACAGCAGACCGAACAGGACGAACCGGAAGAAGCTGTCGCCGAAACGGTTGAAGAAGAGAAAGCTGAGAACAAAGAAGAAGAATCCTACTCGCTTGAAGACTACATCAACGACGATCTCGCCGGATACAAAAGCCCCGAATCGTACAAGCCCCAGGATGAGGAAGAGGAATACGAACGCCCGCTGGCATCGACAGTTCCCATGTCAGAGCGGCTGCTGAGCCAGTTTCGCCTTCAGTGTGAGAATGACTTGGACTTCCTCATCGCAGAAGAAATTATCGGGAACGTCGATGAGGACGGGTATCTGCGCCGGGAGCTGGCACTCATCGTACAAGATCTCAATCTCACGTTCGGACTCGACATCTCTCTTGAACGCGCCGAAGAGGTACTCAAGCTCATACAGCTGCTCGACCCACCCGGGATTGCAGCCCGGGATCTCCAGGAATGCCTGATAGCACAGGTCCGGACCACAAAGTGCGATCCACACATCAAAGAGCTTGCCCTGAAGGTCCTCCAGCACCATTTCGATGATCTGAAACTCAAGCGATTTGAGAACCTCAGCAACGGCCTCCATGTGGGGATGGACTCACTCAAGAGGGTAATCGAACTCATTCAACATCTCAACCCGAAGCCCGGCGAGGGAGAGTTTTCGGCCCAGGAGAACTACATCACCCCGGACTTCATCGTCGAGAACGATGAGGGAGATTTCATCATCTCACTGCATGATCGGAACATGCCTGCGCTTCGTATTAACAAGGCATACAGGGACCTCGTTGCCCCGAAGGGTAAGAAAGCTTCCAAGGAAGCGAAGGATTTCATCAAGCAGAAATTTGAAGCAGCAAAGTGGTTCATCGCCTCCATTCATCAACGACGCCAGACGCTCATGAAAGTGATGCGTGCAATTGTTGACCGCCAGCGCAAGTGGTTTGAGGAAGGCGAAATCCTAAAGCCGATGATCTACAAGGACATTGCAGAGGTCGTCGGTGTCGATATTTCCACTATCAGCCGTGTCGTAAACAGCAAATATGTGCAGACCGAATTCGGCGTGCATTCACTCAAACAGTTCTTCACATCCGGACTCGAGACAGAATCGGGCGAGGATGTCTCCAACCGGATGATCAAACACAGGATTAAGGACATCATCGAGGTTGAGGATCCACAGAAACCGTTAAATGACGACAAGATTGCCGCCATGGTTGGCGGCGAAGGTGTGAAAATCGCCCGGCGGACAGTTGCGAAATATCGCGAGCAGTTGGGCATCCCCATCGCACGTCTGCGCAAGAAAATCTGATATCACCACAGAGACTCCCTTATGATAGAACAACTCCATGCGACGACAATTCTTGGGGTACGGCGCGATGGGAACATCGCCCTCGGAGGTGACGGACAAGTGACGCTCGGAACCACCGTGATGAAGCAGAATGCAAACAAGATCCGTAAGTTGCACCAGGGATCAGTGCTGGTAGGATTCGCGGGCTCAGCTGCCGATGCCTTCAG
This sequence comes from Bacteroidota bacterium, assembly GCA_015661185.1. Taxonomy (GTDB): domain Bacteria; phylum Bacteroidota; class Ignavibacteria; order UBA10030; family UBA10030; genus UBA9647. The sequence continues at coordinate 30,702 of JACVXU010000005.1, read as the reverse complement.
CCTCCTTGACAGGTTTGAAGAGAAACTCGAACAACATCAAGGGCAGCTGGTCCGGGCTGCTGTTGAGCTTGCGAAGCTCTGGCGCACCGACAAGTATCTGCGTCAACTCGAAGCGCTCCTCGCTGCGATGGACAAGACTCACTCGCTCGTCATTTCGGGGACGGGTGAAGTCATAGAGCCTGACGACGGGGTTGTCGCTATCGGTTCAGGCGGAGCGTATGCCATGGCCGCAGCCCGCATGCTCATCAAGCACACGCAGATGAGCGCGAGGGATGTGGTGCGCGAGTCGCTTCAGGCGGCCTCTCAAATCTGTATTTACACGAATAATAACATCACGGTGGAAGAGCTCTAGCATGTCTTCAACGCCAAGGAAACAGGCTTCTGACAGTGTCCGCGAGCTCACACCGCGCGAGATAGTCAAAGAACTCGACAAGTACATCATCGGCCAGCAGAACGCGAAGAAATCAGTCGCCATTGCCCTCAGAAACCGCTGGCGCAGGCTGCAGGCGCCCGAGCATCTCCGCGAGGAGATCATGCCGAACAATATCATCCTCATTGGGCCCACGGGCGTCGGAAAAACCGAAATTGCCCGGCGCCTTGCAAAACTCGCCCATGCTCCGTTCATCAAGGTAGAGGCTTCGAAATTCACCGAGGTTGGATACGTTGGCCGGGATGTGGAATCGATGATCCGGGACCTAACGGAAATAGCTGTGAACATGGTCAAGGCAGAGAAGACAGCTGAGGTCCAGACAAAGGCGCTTAATCTCGCAGAAGAACGGATCTTGGATGAACTCCTCCCCCCTGTCCGCCGACCGGAAGGAAACCTCCCCGAGGAAAACACTGCAGCATATGACGAAGAGAACCGGAGGACGAGAGAGAAATTCCGTGAAAAACTGAAAGCGGGCGAGCTGGATCATCGCACCATTGAGATTGATGTTCCTACGTCTCAGATGCCACTCATGCAGGTCATGGGACCGATGAGCCTTGAGGAGATGGGGATCAACGTGCAGGATATGTTCGGTAATCTTTTCCCGAAAAAGAACAAACAGCGCAAACTGAACGTCGCCGAGGCCAAGGTCTTCCTGACGCAGGAGGAAGCTCAGAAGCTGATTGACATGGAGAAAGCGACGAGGGAGGCGCTGCAACGCGTTGAAAACTCGGGGATCGTCTTCATCGATGAGATCGACAAGATCGCCAGCAGCCGGGGTCAATCGACCGGCCCGGATGTCTCACGCGAAGGGGTGCAACGGGATTTGCTTCCCATCGTGGAGGGCTCCAGCGTCACCACGAAGTACGGGATGGTCAAGACAGACCACATTCTTTTTATTGCCTCCGGAGCATTTCACGCGGCGAAACCCTCCGACCTCATTCCGGAGCTCCAGGGTCGGTTCCCAATTCGGGTGGAACTTCAGAGCCTCTCGGAAGACGATTTCGTAAAGATCTTAACCCTGCCGAAGAATGCGCTTCTGAAGCAGTATGCCGCGCTCCTCCAGACGGAAGGAATCACCCTGGACTTTGATGACGAAGCGGTGAGGGAAATTGCGAGAGTGGCTTACGAGGTGAACGAGCAAGTTGAGAATATTGGTGCGCGCAGACTGCACACAATCCTGACAACCCTCCTCGAGGAACCCTTGTTCGATGCTCCTGATACGATCCAGTCAACGACCATTCAAGTCACCAAGAGTCTGGTGGTGGAGAAACTGAGCTCCATCGTCAAGGACCGTGACCTCAGCCGCTACATCCTCTAGAAGTGCGGACGAAAGCCCACGTTTCGCCACGAAATCGCCCCGCCAGAACGCGTAGCGGGCTGGCAAGACACGAAGAAAATATCTGAATTTTCTTCAGGTTCAAGAACCTTTGTGACTTTGTGTCTTGGTAGCACCACTTTACCACCGGATTTCTAGACCTACCTGGGTTTCACAAATCCCTTAGTTGACTTTTTCCTCTTTGCCCGGAGGCTGGAAACCGAAGATCGGTGCACCAGCGGCATCCCCCACCAGCTTGATCTCTCCGAACTTCTTTTCGTAGTTCTCGATGTTGCTGTTGATCGCCGAGAGAAACATTTTGATATGTTGCGGCGTCATGACGATCCTCGCATGAACCTTTGCTTTTGGGATTCCCGGAAGCACACGCGTAAAATCGATGACGAATTCAGCTGGAGAATGGGTGATGATTGCAAGATTCGAATAAATCCCTTCCGCTTCTTTCTCACCCAGTTCGATGTTGATTTGCTGTGGCTGGTTCTGGTCGTTCATAGCGTTCCCTTCTGTAACACGTGTCGAAAGAAAAGCCCATCGGCGAAACAGAGTTTCAATCCGATGGGCATTACGAGGGTGCGTTCAAAGGCAATCCGAAACAATCCGGCTTACTTCATGCCTTTCCGAATCTTATCGGCCTGATCAAATGCTTTCATTGCCTTGTCTTGCTGGCCGAGTCGGGCATAAATCGTGCCCATTGTTTCCCAGATGTTCGCATCTTCTTTCTTGCATTCGGCTACTTTCTCCATATATGGGAGGGCGGCCTGGAATTTCGCTTTGTATGCATCCGACTGTTCATTCTTCTCGTCGGAAGTCTTGATCATGTCGACACCCCAGTTATAGTAGGTCGCCGCGATGTCAAACATGATCTCACAGTCGTTTGGATCCATCTTGGTGGCTTCCTTGAATTGCCCAATTGCCTCATCGTACCTTCCGATCGTTCGATAGAGAACACCGAGGATAAATCTATTCGTCTTGGCGTTGGTGGTATCGGTGGCAACGACTTTCTCAAACTCGCGCACGGCTGGTTCAATCCGGTTCGATTCCACATAGCCTTTCAGCAATCTCTGCAATGTCTCGTTGTCCCTCGCATCCGCAGAACGGGCAATCTCGAGCGTTGCCACTGCTTTGTCATATTGCACCTGGGCAAGGGCATGTTCAGTGGAATCGATCGCAGGTTTGTAGGCGGGTTGGCCGAATTTCCGGTCGAGGACTTTGTCGCCCTCGAAGGAGATTGTAAGTTGGTAGGCCTTGTAAAACCAGTCTTCCTTCGTCGAATTCTTCGGTCCCTTCTTCGTTTCATCAGGCACTCCAAGGAATTCCTTCACCTTGTCTTTCGATCCGGCTCGCTTGGCTTCTTCGAGGTTCTTCAAGGTTTTCAGTGCAAGCGCATTCGAGGTCTCGAATTTTCCTTTGTGCTCGTCGCCCTTGATAAGGTAGATCGCTCCAGCTCGCTTGATTGATTCAAGATCCTTACCCATGTCCCACGCCTTCTTGAAGGCCACGAGAGCGTTGTCGTAATCTCCCTTGTTGTTGTACACAAAGCCGAGATAACGGTATGTCAAAGACGTATCGGGCCAGGCAGCAATCGCCTTGTGAAATGAATCGATCGACTTTTCAAAGTAATGGGCGGAATCGCTGGTTGCGCGTTCAAGGTAACTCACTCCTGCATTCAGATTCTGCCCCCATTGGTTGTACCGCATCGCACGAATTTCGCCAGCGTGCTTGGGAGAGATTTTTAGCGCGGCTTCGAAAGCCTTGTTCATACCGGTGAGGTCTCCCTGGTCTGCCTTGAGGCCGCCGAGGAAAAACCATGCTTCTTCGTTCTGCGGGTTTTTTTGAACTTCAATTTCGAGGAGGCGGGCTGCTTCTTTGAAGTTCCTTTGCTGGATGTGCACTTTCGCGCCTGTGAATTCGGGTGAACCGCACTGATACCCGACGAATAGTAATGAGGCAACTGCTACCAGAATGATCAGTTTCGTGGCGTGGTATTTCATTGAACAACCCCTTCTTCGTATTGTGTATTTGATGTAGAAAACCCGGCGGAAAATATAGCAAATGCTTCATTTAGATTCAAGTCTCGCGTGAGGTTTGAGGATGTCACGCGAGTGAAAATTGTGGGAGATTTCTCCGCCTGATACTCCTTTGACATGCGGAGTTTTTTTGATATGTTGAGTTCGATTCTTTGTCCTGATAACAGTGCGCCCCTCAATGGATTGCGTGGATTGCGTCTTCTGCCAAATCGTTGCACGATCAGCAACCGCTGAAATGCTGTATGAAAACGAAACAGCGATTGCCATTCTTGATACAAGACCAATCCATTTTGGACATGCGCTCGTCATCCCCAAGGATCACTGCCGGACTTTTCTTGATCTGCCCGCCGGATCTATGGCTGGTCTGATGGAAACAACGACCCGAGTCTGCAGGGCTCTCGTTTCAAGCCTTCAGCTCGAGGGATTCAATATTTTCTGTAATAACGGTGAGGTTGCGGGACAATCTGTGTTCCATTTTCATTGGCACATCACACCGCGATATACGAACGACAACATACGCTTTGAACTCAAACTCAAGCAATACTCGGATGGCCAGATGGCGAGATACGCACAACGCATCCGTGAGCACATCCCAAGCACCGAATAAATACCCGAAGGAGCATTCAGACAATGAGTCAATACGCTAAGCTCGTCCCTCCTGCCAACGGACAAAAAATCACTTTCTCCAACGGCAGACTTGTTGTGCCGAATCACCCGATCATTCCATTCATTGAAGGAGACGGCACTGGCCCTGATATCTGGCGCGCATCCCAGCGTGTCCTCGACGCGGCTGTCCAAAAGGCATACGGGGCAACGAAGAGCATCGTGTGGTTTGAGGTGTATGCCGGGGAGAAGGCGAATGTTGTATATGGACCTAATACCTGGCTTCACGATGATACACTCGACGCAATCAAGGACCACATCGTGGCCATCAAAGGACCGCTGACGACACCGGTTGGAGGCGGCATTCGTTCAATCAATGTGAGCCTCCGACAATTGCTGGATCTTTATGTCTGTCTGCGCCCGGTGCGATACTTTCGGGGAGTTCCATCGCCGGTCAAACAGCCCGAGGCGGTCGATATGGTTGTCTTCAGAGAAAACACAGAGGACATCTATGCCGGCATCGAGTGGAAAGCGGGAACGGCCGAGGCAAAGAAAGTCATAGAATGGCTTCAGAGTGAAATGGGTGTGAAGAAGATTCGTTTCCCGCAGTCATCAAGCATCGGAATCAAGCCCGTATCGAAGGAGGGCACCGACCGGCTCGTCAGGGCGGCCATCAAGTACGCGATCGAGAACAAACGAAAATCGGTGACCTTCGTACACAAAGGCAACATCATGAAATTCACGGAAGGCGGCTTCCGGGAATGGGGTTACGAGCTCGCACAGAAGGAATTCGGCGGGACTCCGATCGACGGCGGGCCGTGGCTCAAACTGCCGAACGGCATCGTCATCAAGGACGTAATCGCTGACGCGTTCCTGCAGCAGATACTCACGCGTCCGGGCGAATACGACGTGATCGCCACGCTCAATCTGAACGGGGACTATATCTCTGATGCGTTGGCCGCCGAAGTTGGCGGTATCGGGATCGCACCCGGAGGGAACATCAACTACGAAAACGGCTACGCTGTATTCGAAGCAACGCATGGAACCGCCCCAAAGTATGCCAACCTGGACAAGGTGAATCCCGGGTCTGTGATTCTCTCCGGTGAAATGATGCTCCGATACATGGGTTGGAAAGAAGCCGCCGACCTGATCGTGAAGAGTCTTGAGAAGACGATTCTTTCGAGGGTCGTCACGTATGATTTCGCCCGCCTGACAGAAGGAGCAAAAGAGGTCAAGTGCTCGGAGTTCGGAGACGCGATCATAAGCAATATGTAGCGCTTGTCATTCGGACATTTGAGGCATCCCACTTTGTCGGGGTGCCTTTTTTATTTTACGCTGATGGTTCAGGGCCTTTCTTGAATCCGAGTCGATTTTTGAGTACCATTGCATAACTTTTCATTGCACGAAGCGGGATTTTCGAGGGAACGGTTCAGTGGACCAGCAGACTGTCAGCGAGCATGTTGCGGAAAGCGACGTCCTCATTCAACCACCGGCGAAGGTGATCCTCTTCAACGATGAGATTCACACGTTTGAAGAGGTCATCGGGCAGCTTATCAAAGCCCTTCGCTGCGACTCTTCCAAAGCAGAGGCACTCACGCTGGAAGTCCATCACACAGGAAGAGCTGCAGTGTTTGTAGGTCCTATGGACGGGTGCGTCAAGGTTTCCGGAGTCCTCGAAGAGATTGGCCTGCATACGCAAATTGAAGTTTGAAACCAGATATTCACTCCTAACGACATGACATCAGCTGAAATCCGACAGAGCTTCCTGAGTTTCTTCGCAGAGCGGGGGCACGCTATCGTACCAAGCTCACCAGTCGTTCCGTACGACGATCCTACCCTCCTGTTCGCTAATGCCGGGATGAACCAATTCAAGGACGTCTTCCTCGGTAAGGGCAAACGCTCTTATGCGCGCGCCGCAGACACGCAAAAATGCATTCGGGTCAGCGGCAAGCATAACGACCTCGAGGAGGTTGGCAGAGACACCTATCACCACACATTTTTTGAGATGCTGGGGAATTGGTCGTTCGGCGACTACTACAAAAAGGAAGCCATTCAATGGGCTTGGGAATTGCTCACCGTGACCTGGAAGCTGCCGAAGAATCTGCTCTGGGTGACCGTCTACAAGAACGACGATGAGGCTGAACAAATCTGGAAAACTCTTACTGATATCGACCACAGCCGCATCCTCCGCTTCGGTGAGAAGGACAATTTCTGGGAAATGGGGGAAACGGGACCGTGCGGACCGTGTTCCGAGATTCATATTGACCGAACGCCTCATGGAAATGCCATTGCGTCCATGGTAAATGCCGGATTGCCGGAAGTGATAGAGATATGGAACCTGGTATTCATCCAGTTCAACCGAGACGCCAAAGGGACGCTCAATCCCCTCCCCGCCAAGCACGTCGACACCGGCATGGGATTTGAACGGATGTGCGCGGTTCTCCAGGACAAATCCTCGAACTACGACACCGACGTCTTCATGCCCTTGATCAGGCGTATTGGAGAGATTACGCATCAACAGTATGACGGACGGCTAGCTGGTACCGACAAGAAGCAGTTCGAGATTGACACCGCCATGCGCGTGCTTGCCGACCACGTTCGGGCGCTGACGTTCGCGATAGGAGATAGTGCGACACCATCCAACGAAGGTCGAGGCTACGTGCTTCGCCGGCTCTTGAGACGAGCTGCCCGTTTCGGCCGAAACCTCGGCATGCGTGAACCCTTTTTATATCAGCTTGTGCCGACAATCGCAGAAACGATGGCAGATATTTTCCCCGAGATCGGCGAAAAACAAAGACATATTCAGAAGATCATCCGCGGAGAGGAAGAAGGATTCAACACGACGCTTGATCGGGGGCTCGAAATATTCGAACACGTTGTGGAACAAATGGGTCACTCGAAAACATTTCCAGGCGAGGACGCATTCAAACTGTATGACACGTACGGCTTCCCTCTTGATCTCACCGAGTTGCTTGCGACAGAACGCGGATTGAAAGTTGACGTCGGAACATTTACCGAACTCATGGAGCAACAAAGAACGCGATCCCGATCTGTCGATGGTACCGTTCAACTCGATGCGCACGCCACCGTCGCAATGGATGCGGAGCTTGCTCGGGGAAAGAACTCGGCTCGGATTCTCGATACAACACCGCTCGAAAAGAAATTCCAGTTTGTCGGCTATGACCGCCTCCAATCGAAAGGCGTTGTCCTTTCTTCCCAGAACAACCTCCTGGTTCTCGACACAACTCCGTTCTATGGAGAGTCCGGAGGACAACTTGGCGACCAGGGCGAGCTTACGATCGGCGAAGCAACAGTAAAGGTGCTGGACACACAAAAGAGTGGGAACGTCAACGTTCACATCCTTGAATCGCCTCTCGACCTCGAAGTTGGGCGAGGCGTCAATGCGGTCGTGGACCCTCAGCGACGAAACGCAATCATGCGAAACCATACCGCGACGCACCTCCTCCACGCGGCGCTCAGACGAATCCTGGGCACCCACGTTCACCAGGCAGGTTCGCTCGTCGCACCCGAGCACCTTCGGTTCGATTTCGCGCACTTTTCCAAGGTTTCAGAAGGAGAGCTTTCTGACATCGAAGAGCTCGTGAACGAGAAAATACGGGAGAAGATCAAGCTCTTTCATCATCGGGATATCCCGTTCGAAGAAGCGAAGAAGATGGGTGCGCTGATGTTTTTTGGAGACAAGTATGGGGATCGGGTCAACGTCGTCGAATTCGGAGAATTCAGCAGAGAATTTTGCGGCGGGACCCACGTTCACTCCACTGAAGAAATCGGATATTTCAAGTTCAAATCAGAAGGAAGTGTTGCCAGCGGCGTGCGTCGCATCGAAGCCGTCACCGCAGATCACGCTCTTGAACTCCTGAAGCTGCAGGATCGAAACGCCTCCGAGCGCCTTGACTATGCCTCGGGACAGTTGCAGGGTCTCCGTGACATCCGAAACCAGCTTGCCGCGCGGAAGGGTCTCCCACCTTTCGATTTCGAGGTCACTTTCTCGAGATTCGAGTCCGCGATCGCCGATCTCAAGAAATGGCCTGCCCTGCCACAGAGCTATGGGGCAGACCTTCGGCATAGCTTCGAAGAACGCGCCCGGCAAGAAATTTCCATCGAGACGCTGATCCTCGAGATAGCTGAGAAGTCGAAGGTCCTCGAGCGCGAGCTCTCGAAGGTTCGTCTCGAATCACAATCGGGCGTTATCGACGGTTTGGTCGCTGGCGCTCTGGCGATCGACGACATGAAGGTCGTCTCTGCCCAAGTTGAGGTCAGTTCAGTTGACGAGCTCAAGTCGCTGGGCGACACCGTTCGTTCAAAGCTCGGTCGGGGCGTTGGGTTGCTTGCGGCTGTCATCGATGCGAAAGTTTCTCTCGTTTGCGTCGTGACAGACGACCTTGTTGCGTCGAAGAGACTCGATGCGGGCAAGATTGTCGGAGCCGTCGCCAGGCTCATGGGAGGCGGAGGGGGCGGAAAGGCTCATTTGGCAACGGCAGGCGGAAAAGAGGTCTCAAAACTCCCGGAAGCCCTTGCAGCGACGGGATCAATCGTCCATTCAATGATGACGAAGAACTAAGCACAGACAATGACAACCTACGACCGATTGCTGAAGGTGCGACAGGAACGCGGGGCGGGCTATTTCGTCCTGCTCGATCCGGACAAGAACGATCTTGGGTCACTTCCCTCCTTCATACGCGAAGCGACACAAGCGGGCGCAGATGGGTTCCTTGTTGGCGGCAGCCTGATGCTGACAAACGATTTTGAGGACCACCTGCGAACCGTCAAACAAAACACATCAGTCCCGGTCATCATTTTTCCGGGAAGCATCATGCAGGTCTCACCGCTGGCTGATGCGATCCTGTTCCTTATCCTGATCAGCGGTCGGAACCCGGACTACCTGATCGGGAACCAGGTTGTTGCCGCGCCCATCATCAGGCGCAGCGGGCTGGAGGCACTCTCCACCGGTTACATGCTCATCGAAGCCGGCAACACAACGTCCGCTGAATTCATGAGCAACACGAAGCCGATCCCCCGCGACAAACCCGATATTGCTCTTGCTCACGCTCTCGCGGCGGAACTGATCGGAATGAAGCTCGTCTATCTCGATGCCGGTAGCGGAGCCCGCGAATCTGTTTCCGACGATATGCTGCGGACAATCGCACAACGGTGTTCGCTTCCGATCATCGTGGGGGGCGGGATACGCACACCTGAAGACGCACGAAAGAAGGTCGAGGCAGGAGCATCGTTTGTCGTCACCGGAACAATCACCGAACTCAACAACCATCGTTCCTTTATCAGAGAATTCGCAGAAGCCGTCCACACAGGGCCGGCCGTGAAGCGATAATTCCAGATCGGCGGGTATCAACCATGGCGCATCTACCGCTCACGCTCGTCTATCGGCAAAAGTTTATTCTCGACTCTCTTCGGGAGAGCGCCGAAACAAAGCAGAGAATTGCAGAACAGTGCGTACCGGAGATCATGAAGGCTGTCGACATCATCATCGAAGCTTTCAACAAGAAGAAGAAAATCCTTCTGTGCGGCAATGGAGGGAGCGCAGCAGACGCCCAGCACCTTGCGACAGAGTTCGTCATCCGCCTCAGCCCCAAGATACAACGACCCGGACTTCCGGCCATTGCCCTCACAACTGACACCTCGGCCCTCACTGCAGGAGCAAACGACATCGGATACGACAACGTGTTTGCACGCTCCGTTGAAGCGCTCGGTGCGACCGGCGACGTGTTGATCGGAATCAGCACCAGCGGTAACTCTGCGAGTGTCAACAATGCATTTCAGAGAGCACGCGAGAATGGGCTGGTCACCATTGGCCTGCTTGGAAAAGACGGAGGAAAATCCAGAGATCTCGTGGATCTCGCGATCGTCGTTCCGTCGGAAGACACGCAGCGAATCCAGGAGGGGCACATCACGATCGGACACATCATCTTCCAGGAAGTCGAGCAGGAAATGTTCGGATAGGCGGCTTTTCGACCCACACGGGCTCGCAGGACAATGACCGCAATCCGGGCAGTTATCCAGAGCAGGTACTTCACGACAACCATCACACCAGAATGCCGCACCAGTCACGAAAAGATTTCTTCATCCCCCTTCTCACCGTTCTTGCAGACATGCTCGCCATCGAGGCGGCATTCCTGTTCTCGTATTGGCTGCGATTCCATTCACCGCTGACAGAAGTTGTGCCGGTAACGCTCGGCATTCCCTCCCTCGGTGCATATGTAATCGGATCGCTTATCGTCATTCCGACGTGGCTCTTCTTGTTCAACTCCCGACAAATGTATGCCGCGCGTAGAAACGTGTATTTCTCCGACGAATTCTTCGCCATCGTGAGGCTCGTCTTCGTGGGCATGCTCGTTGTCATGAGCGCCGCCTTCTTCTACCGGGCGTTCACATATTCCCGGGCTGTGTTCGCGCTCCTTGGTTTCTTTTCCGTCGCCTTCATTTCAATGGCACGGTACCTTGTGTTGCGATTTGAACAATTCTGGTACGCCCGAGGAAACGATCTAAAGGATGTGGTCATCGTCGGAACGAACCCGACGGCTCGCAGGGTGTACGACAGCATCGTGTCGAATCCTGCGCTCGGATACCGCGTGGTGGGGTTCTTCTCAGTTAACGGGCTGAATGAGATGGAGACAAGCGGAGTGGATTTCCTGGGTCATGTCTCACACGTGCCACAATACATCCGGAATCACAGGATTGATATCGTTCTTGTCTCTCTGACCTACAAGGATCACCATCAGCTCTATGAACTTGTCCGTGATTCCGAAGGATTGAACACAGAAATCATGATGGTACCGGATCTGCTGGAGTTGATGACCAGCCGCGTGCGGATCAAGGAACTTCACGGAATACCGTTCATCAAGATCAAGGCTGTCCCACTCACAACCTGGAACCTGATTGTCAAGCGCGCGTTCGACCTTGTTACCTCCGCCTGTTTCCTCGTCATTGCCAGCCCGGTCTTCGGACTGCTTGCGTTGATCATCAAGTTCGATTCAAAAGGCCCAATCTTCTATCTACAGGAGCGGGTGGGCCTTGACGGAAAACCCTTCCGGCTGATCAAGTTCAGAACGATGCGAGTGGATGCCGAGGGCCAGACCGGCCCAATCTGGACGAAAAAGAACGATCCGCGGATGACGCGGATCGGAAAGTACCTCAGACGATTTAGTCTCGATGAATTGCCACAACTGGTCAATGTATTCAAAGGCGAGATGAGCATTGTGGGTCCCCGTCCAGAACGCCAGCATTTTGTAGATCAGTTCAAAAGAGAAATCCCCAAATACCTCGATCGGCATCGGGTGAAAACGGGGATGACAGGATGGGCACAGGTGAATGGGCTGCGCGGAAATGCTCCAATCGAGGAAAGGACCAGATACGATGTTTATTACGTCGAAAACTGGTCGCTCGTCTTCGATCTGAAGATTATACTCAAAACCGTTCGCGCGGTGTTTTTCGGAAAAGACGCATACTAGTTGCTCTCCTCAATTACTTGCAACGAACACGTTCAATCATGGTTGCAGCATACATTTTTCTGCTTCATAGTGTTGCCCTCGGCTACGCTTTCATTTCTCGAAAAAAGACCGGCGGGCTAAGCGAGGGTCTTCTCGCGGTTGCATTCATGGGCATTGTTTTTGCCGTTGGCTGGACGATCTCGACGATGCTGACGAACCTCCTCTTCACTCCGGAGTTCTTCATCAAATGGTACTATCACCAGACAGATTCTTTTTTCCTTCGGATCCTGCGCAAGGAAATCAGTCGTGATACGATTTCTCTTTTGATCTTGATGTTCGGAGAAGTGGGATTCTACTATCTGTTTCTAAAAGGGAGTAACAAAGAAGGGAAGGAATCCACCGCTGAAGGGAACAAGGAGTCGGGGAACTAGACACACACCTGTTCACCTCACTTCAGTGTGAAGAGGAAGGTGATCTCGCACATCTGATCTTTTTGGGGTTGAGAAGACTTTAGCGGCTCGAATCGCCAGTAGCGAACTTCCTTCAAGGCAGCCTCCTCCAGACGAGTGTCTCCTTTCTGTGCAGGCCCAAGACCTCCTATCGAACCGTCGGGCATCACAACTGCAAACAACCGAATCTCTGCTTCGACCTTCGATCCAGGAGGATATTTTGGCAGGTCACCTGCGAGCTTACGTCGCGTGCCCCCCTGAAGCCAATTCATGGAATATCCAATCCCCCCTCCAGTACCATCTCCAGAGAAATCGGTTCCGCCCCTCCCTCCTGTTCCGTACAAACCCGGCGCCGGCTTCGCCGCTGAGCCAATACCAGAAGCAGCAGGACCACTGGGGACATTGCCATCCCTGCCAAATACCGGGCGACCGCCGCTAATATTGTTACGATCATCGCGGTTATTGTTTCCCCCGACTGGATCATTGCGATCCCACTGTGAATTCTCTTCTACAGCAGCGAGACTGTTCGCGTTGATCTTGTCATTGGGCAATACAGAGGGAAGGTCACCTATTCCGCGACCCATTGCACGAGGCCGTGCGTTGGGATTCCTGGTTGTGAACCCCTTCGATGGACGAGAGACACGGATCGGCTCATCACCGCTTTCGAATTTCTGAGCCAGGATGGGATAAACCTTGAGACCAAAGTCCGACTGGCCGATGCTGGGCGTGACGGTGAGCTCTTCATACGTCGTAATGCGGATCTCGTGCGTCGACAATTCTGCCGCCTTGTCGTAGAAAAGCAGCCAGTACACACCCAGGACGAAAACATGAAGCACGAGTGAAGCCGTCAGGCCGCGTCGCAGGTTCCTCCGATAACTCTGCACGAGCTCAACGGCGCCGTACCACGATTGTGTTCGCTGGAGAAAAAGATAAAGATCTGACATATACTCCCCTTCTTCCTGCATCATCGCCATCCCTCAGCAGGAAGTCAACAATCCCAACGGCGCGATTGCACGCCGACATCCCACAACAGAGCCGCCCTTCAGGTCCGACGGCCCCCCCGAAAACTTATTTCACTTCGCCTTGTCGATCCAATAGCTGGACTTCAATTCCTCAGCGAAGCTCTGAACTGCCATCTCTGCATCTTTGCGCGAGGCATACCTGCCGACGCGAACAGTGTACCACGTTACATCTTTATAGGCCCGATCCTCTGCAAACGCAGGGTATCCTGCATCCTCAAGACGCCTGACAATTTCCTGCGCAATTTCTTTGTCTCTCCACGCTGAAACCTGAATAGTATATTCCCCCTTCATTTCCTGGAGCTTGCCGCTCAAGGCGGGAGCGGGCATTTCTTTCACCGGCTGCTGCGGTTGATCCTTCCCTCCCGTTTTCGCTATCGCCTTCTCCCCGCTTTTCTTTGCCGACGAAGCAGCCTTTCCTTTTTCACCAACCGGAGGGGTCTCAATCATCTGAGGTTGGCCGGCACCAGCCTCCTGCGTTGCGATCTCCGTCTGCGGCGCCTGCTGATCCTGGAGTTGCACAACATCCGGTGCCGCATTCTTCCCGCCGAAAATATGAATGACGCCGAGCTTGTTGAGAAGGAACGCACCGCCACCACCTACCACGAGGACGACGAGGACTACGATGATAATCGCAGCAAACCCGCCCTTCTTCTTGGCAGTTTCCTCCTCAGGCATCGTAGTCTCTTCGGATTGCTCCCCCGAGCCGTCCAGGTTTTCCGACGATCCTTCATCTTGCAGGTTAAGATCTGGCATTGAAAGTACCTCCTATGTTTGGGAGTTTGAAAGGAGCGATCTGCTCACACTCTGAGTTATTACCAACGATATCCAATTCCAGCTGTGATCACAAGCGGGGCGGCCCTGTACCCGCTCCATTCTTCGTACCTTGAATTCGTCGCATTCTGGAAGTCAAGGAATACACCAAGAGCCTTCAGCGCCGAAAACTCTGCCCGCAATCCCATTCGTGCGTGCTCTTTCAACTTGCTTGCCACATAGAGATCAGGCACGCGGCGACCCACATAGACCACGGAAGGAAAAATCTGAAGCCCCCGTAACACTTGCAGAGAAAATCCCGCACCTATGCGCAGATCCGGAAGATAGGGAACATCCCACTGCGTTTTCGAGTTTCTGGAACTATTGATCTCCAATGACAGCGTAAAGTAACTATTTGCATCGAACTTCGCAAATACGTTTGCCTCATAGGAGGCGATGGAGGTCGTCCCAAGATAGCCGGTGACCCAGATTCCTTTGGGTTCCGGCGCCCCCAACGGTGCTACGAGAAAACCACCTCCACCCTCCGTAAAGAGAGGATACTCGCGAACCGTCCGAAAGCGCGCGGAGAATCTCGTTCGCCAGACTTCGTTCCAATCGGTCTCAAGTGCCAGGATAAGATCCAATGGCAGATCGGATTGCCGGATCGTCGAAGCAGCAGACAGATAAGGATGAGAATCAACGAGCGCCGAGAGCGTATTGAACTGCACCTTCCCCAAATACGAAGCGCTTGCAACGGAGTTTTCCAGGACCCTGAAACCGACCGCCACATGGGGATACACACGCGCAAGCTTCTGACTGAGCATCCCTTGAGTGAGATAGAGATGGACCGAACCCTGTACGAAGAAACCTCCGAACCAGTGCTTGGGCGTCATCAGACTTGCCTCGAGGTAAGGCAATGCCCCTGATCCAGACCCTGCGATGGAAGTCAGAGACAGGTCGATTCTTCCGTCAAGCGGAAAAGATCCCACGAGAAGGTTTGACTCGCCGCCAAAATGGAATTGGGTTTCCGAGACACTGCTCGCAGAATCACCTATGTTGGTTACGAGTAGACCTGCGCGCGCACCATAGCTGAACAGGAGTTCACGCGGAGAATCGAGAGTTGCCCCAAGCCCGAACCGTGAGACGGTTCTGAGCACCCCTGGCGAGGAGGAGCCGTAGAAGCGGTACGCTTCGCTTCCGTAGCCGAGATCACCCCGGAGCTTCCCCCCGCCATACCGCTCTGAAGTACCGTGCAACGTCATCCCACCAGTGACGTTGATATTACCTCCAGAGCGGTTTGTGAACGGAATATAGGCCCGCGAAACACCATAGTGTGCATCACCGAAAAAGAAGTAGTCAGGATCCAGTCGGCTGACCCACAAACCGAACTTCGAATTGAAATACGTGCCACTGCTTGCCCGGATTCTGCCGCTGCTCTCTGAACCAACGACAATTGGCAGGCCATCTTTCTCCCCGGAGAGGAACTCGGCCGTCAAGCGATCGCGCAACGCATCGAGTGGATTTGCCAGCTCCACGACATGCTGTGGTTCGTCACCATCCTGTTTCTCAACATCTGGCAGGTCGATGGAGGCGACCCCGGTGATGACGTATTCAGGAAGATCGAACTTCGGAAGAGCTTGCGTGCTTCTGGCGGTGTTATCCCGTGGGGCTGATTTGAACAAAGTATCAGGCGCGGCTACACCCAAGGCACGCGGGTCTGGATTGGACTTTTCAGCCGGTGTCGGTTTCTCCTGCGCAACACCACACGCCATTGCGAATAAGACGAGAAGAACAGTCTGGATTGACAGTCTTGTCATAGCGCTATTGTCCGAGCATCTTAAGGCGTTGCGATGCTGCTTCGAATTCTTCTCCGCTCTTTGAGATCTTCAGAACTTGCTGGTACGATTCCTTCGCTTTGATTACATCGTTGACCTGTTCATACGCTTGCCCCAACCCAAGGTAGGCTTTCGCAAGCCAGGTTTCGTGCGATGGAAAGACATAGCGAACTCGAAGGAATGCAGTGATGGCATTCTGCCAGTCGCCGCTTTGCGCATAGGTCAATCCGCTGAGGTATTGAGCTTCAGCACCAACATCATCAGTACGCGTCGTCGCAACCTCTTGTGCAAGGCTTTGCGCGGCTGCGTACTCTTGTGCACGCATGGCAATTCTCGTCAATCCTATCCGCGCTCTAGCTGCTTCGACCGTTGACGGGTATTTCGATACGACGAACTCATACTTTGCCTTCGCATCATCTGTTGCACCATTCTCGAAGAATACGAGCCCCTTGAGATAAGCGACCTGTGAAGCAAATTCTGTATTCGCAAGATCTCTCTCGGCGCGATCCAGGACCTTGAAGGACTGCTCGTAGTCCTTCTGCCTCAGGAAGATGCGCCCTGCCTCAAGCAACGCATTCCCCTTGATGTTCTCTGAGGCATTTGGTGCATCAGCAGCGACCTGATATGCCGTGGCTGCTTCACTGATACTGTCGGCCTCCTGCAAACTTCGAGCATACCAGTACAGTGCCTGTGGACGGATGTTTGATCGCGGGTGCCCGTCAGCGAACGATCGGTACTCCTGAGCAGCATCCAGGTATTGCTTCTGGCTGAATAAAAGCTCGGCCTTCTTCATCCAAAGCTGCTCCGCGTTTGGCGACGTGGGATTCTCCTTTACGTACGCATCAATCGTCCCGACTGCCTCTTTGCTTTTGCCCTGCGCAACGAGACAATACTGGATGCCGGTCAACGCATCCGCGGCGAGAGCGGTCGTAGGAAACCTCCGCATCACCTCACGGTAGGACTTCTCAGCCACCGCATATTGCCGGAGATTGTAGTACGAGTCACCGATGCTGTAGAATGCCCTTGGGACAAGTTCACTTTCCTGGTAGTTGGCTAGTACGACCTGGAATTCCTTAATGGCCGCAAGATACTCTTTCCGTTGGAACTTCATCCAACCGAGAGCAAATTGCGCATCATCCGACAGAGAGGATTTCGGATACGCCTTGATCAAGGCACTGAACTGGTCGGAGGCCTGATCGTGGTCCCCTGACCGAGAATAGGTTTGTCCAAGCTGATACAATGCGTAATCAGCCCCTTCGCTCTTCGGGAAGAGGCGAACGACAGTCCGATAGGCACCGGCGGCCCTTTTGTAGTCCTTTTGCTGAAAGTAGCAGTCGCCCAATCTCAGGCGCGCGTCGAACGAGAACTTGCCTGAAGGATAGGCAATAATGAGTTTCTCAAATGATTCAATCGCCTTCGGGAAATCAAGTAGCTTGTTGTACGACCACCCGATCCCGTACAAAGCCTCTTCACGTCGTCCATGGCTTGCAACGCCGGCGATTGCCTGATAATGCTTCAAGGCGCTGCGGAAATCTCCGCCCTGGTACTCTGATTCGGAAAGCCAGTACAACGCTTCGGCCGACTTTGGATGATCAGGGTACGACGCGATAAACTTGGAGAAATCGGCTGATGCATCCTTGTACTTCAACATCTTGAATGCGCACCATGCGAGCTGGTACGCCGAATTCACCTTTGTCTCGAATGACAGATCGTTGAATGAAAGGGCCTTTTCGAAGCAGCTTCTCGCAGAATCGTAGGTCGCGTTCACGACGTAGCACTCTCCAAGCATCATGTACGCGTCAGCAATGACGTCGCTGCCTCCGAATCCTGCGACAATTCGGCCAAAGTAGTCCTTCGCTTCATTCGTCTTCTTATCTTCAAAGAGAATTGTACCAGCGTCATACAGCGCATTGTCGGCATATTCTCCTTTTGGATCCCACGAGGGCAGTTTTGAAAATGTCTGAAGTGCAGACTCGCGATTTCCGGCAAGCTTTTCTGCGACACCCTTTCGGTACTGGGCGGCCTGGCCAAGTTGATCTTCCGCACTTGCGATCCTGCCAAATACCTCTGCAGCCGGAACGAATTGGCGTTCTTTGAAGAGGGTCCATCCGAGTGCGTATTGAACTTCTTTGGTCAAGTGATGCTGGGGATGCTCTTTCAGGAAAGACTCGTACTGCTTCTGCGCTTTCTCGTACTGGCCAAGATTGTAATGTGATTCTCCGATAAGGTAGTCGGCTTCACCGCGTAGAGCCGAAGAATCGATGCTTGCCTTTGCTGTCGTGAGTTCTTCAATCGCCCTAGGGTAGTCCTTTGTGAAGTAGTAGCACTCCCCAATTTTCACTCGTGATGAGGAAACCAACAAACTCTGGGGGAACTTTTCAATAACCAGCCGGTACCATTCCGCAGCCTTCGCGTAGTCTCCCTTTTTCTGATTCGCCCATGCAGCGGAATAGGCGGCGTAATCCTGGAGTTTGTTCCCGGCAAATCCTTCGTACGAAAGAAGATAGTATTTTAGAGCGTTCGTTAAGTCTCCCTCCTTGAGGTAGATCTCACCGATCCAATATGCAGCTTCGCCGGCCACAGAAGAATTCTTTGGATGATCGAGGATCGACTTGTACGATTCTATCGCATCTCGGTTCCTCTTGAGCTTCGAAAACGTTTCACCGAGGCGGAACCGTGCGTTGTCTGACAAGATGGAGGTGGGATATTGACTGACAAAGATAGAAAACTCCCTGGCAGCGGCAGAAAATTGTTCCTGCTGAAAAAGACAGTCCGCCCGCAGAAATTGAGCGTCTTGTATCCTGACACTTTGAGGATACTTCTTTATGAACTTGTCAAACTGCTCTGCTGCGATCGGGAAAAGGCCATCCTTGTAGAGGCCGTGAGCAAATGCGTAGTCCTGCTCTTCTGCAATATTCGAATTCAGGGCCGGCAGGTTTTGGGCAACGGCCCGAAAACTATCAGTGCCTGTCAGGGCAGAGAATAGGAATAAAAACGTCAGAAAAAGACGAATCAGCCTGAAACGACAAGCCACCATCGGCTTTCCAAACACCTAGGCCTCCAAACTTAAAGTGTAGATTGAGATGATTCTTTTAACGCTCTAATTTAGTTGAATTGACAAAATAAGTCAAGGACTTCCAGAGAATCCCGACGAAAATCACGATTGGAGCCAATTCGTCGCCAAACAGCGATATCCAACTTGGCCTGAGGCAATCAGCCGAACAAGAGTCTTTGGGTTAGACGCCAGGAAGCAAAGAATGGGAACAAGGGTTCTTTTGGGGAGGAAGGAGGCAAATGCAGAGAAAATTGACCTATTCGGCAATCTCCTTTTGATATTCCTGCAGACTCTTGACCTCGAGCCCAAGCAGATCTTGTTGTTCGATCCCCTTCACTGCTGTTGCGGCAGCAGAGAGGGTAGTAATGAAGGAAACCTTCTGCTCGATGGCGGCCCAGCCAATTGAATACTCGTCGTACCGGGACCCTTCACCGAGAGGAGTGTTGATGACGAGATTGATTTCGCCATTCTTGATCAGATCAACAACGTTCGGCCTGCCCTCGTTCACTTTGAAGACGATCGCGCATTTGATCCCTTTCTGGCGGAGGAAGTTTGCCGTCCCTTCCGTTGCGACGAAGGAGAAGCCCAATCGCTCATAATCTCTGACAATGTTCAGGGTGATCTCGTTTTTGTCGCTATCGTTGACGCTGATGAATACGGTCCCATCCGTCGGGAGCGTGTTCCCTGCCGCCATTTGAGCTTTTGCGATCGCCGCACCGAAATCCGAAGAGATCCCCATCACCTCGCCGGTTGAACGCATCTCAGGTCCGAGGAAGACCGGAACCCGGGGAAATTTCGAGAACGGGAACACAGCTTCCTTCACTGAAATGTGCTTTACCTTCTGGAAGTCGAAGTTCTTTACTCCTAGATCTTCCAGCGTTCTGCCTATCATCACCTTCGCCGCGATCTTGGCGAGAGGAAGCCCGGTGGCCTTGCTCACAAACGGAACGGTTCGGGATGCCCGTGGATTCACTTCGAGCACATAGACTAGACCATCCTTCATTGCGTACTGTACGTTGATGAGTCCGATGACTTTCAGCGCCTTCGCGAGTCGGACGGTATAGAGCTTGAGTTCATCCAGGTTCTTTTCGGAGATCATGTACGGAGGAAGAACGCATGAGCTATCACCCGAGTGAATGCCCGCTTCCTCGATGTGTTCCATGACTCCGCCGATGAGCACATCCTTCCCATCGCACACGGCGTCGACATCAAATTCAAACGCATCCTCAAGAAACCGGTCGATCAGGACGGGGTGTTCGGGGGAAACATCGACGGCTTTCTTCATGTACTCGCGGACAGCATCGCTATTGTAGCAGATTTCCATTGCACGTCCGCCGAGCACATAGGAAGGACGGATCAGGACAGGAAAGCCGATGTGTTCTGCCACCAAAACTGCATTGCTGACAGAATATGCTGTTCCGTACATCGGATGAGGAATCTTCAGTCTACGGAGCAGCGCACCAAATCTCTCGCGGTCCTCTGCAATATCGATTCCTTCGGAGGAAGTGCCGAGGATGCGCACACCGTTTTCCTCGAGCGCCTTGGCGATCTTGAGTGGCGTCTGACCGCCGAAGCTGACGATAAGACCGAGCGGCTGCTCGTGGTCGTAGATATTGAGCACGTCCTCGAGTGTCAGCGGTTCGAAGTACAGCTTGTCGGTTGTGTCGTAATCCGTCGAGACCGTCTCAGGGTTACAGTTGATCATAATGGTTTCAATCCCCTCTTCCTCCAGCGCGTAGACTCCGTGGACACAGCAGTAGTCAAACTCGATGCCCTGACCGATCCGGTTCGGTCCTCCGCCCAGAATGATCACTTTCTTTCGGTCGGTCCGGATGGACTCGTTCTCCTGATCGTAGGTTGAATAGTGATACGGGGTGTGCGCTTCGAACTCCGCTGCGCACGTATCGACAGTTTTGTAAACAGGTATCACACCCATCTCTTTGCGGAGTTGCCGGACAGCTCTCTCGGTTGACCCCCACAGATGGGCAAGCTGCTGATCGGAGAAGCCGTATTGCTTGGCTTTCAGCAGGACTTCACGCGTGACGGGCGTCGGAACGCCCTTAGTTTTCGAGCTTGTTTTCACGTCCCCTGATTTCGTTGTACTGTTTTATTTGATCGGACGTCAGGATTTGCTTCATCCGCAGGTGCGCCTGCAAATGAATGAACCGGAGATCAGCGCGCAGTTTCCCGATTTGCTCGAGCTGCAACCTGAGCGCTTTCTCACTGATGGTTCCGGCCTCAAAAAGCTTGTAGAGCTCCTCTTCTGCCAGCACGATTTCCTCGCCTTTCGCTACTGCTGAGCTTGAAACAACCTTGTCGAGTGCCTCTGTCTTCTTCAGCTGATCCCGCGTCAGGCTGAGTTCAGTCTTAAGTCCGATGACGTGCTTCGGACCCGGATAGCTGTTCACATCTGCGATTGTTGCGAGTCCCATCCCGAGCCCTTTTAAAAGGGCGTCTTTGTCAGGCGGAATGGTGAGCTGGGCCATCAACCGCCCCGGAAGGACAAGGGCCAGACTCACCACGAAGAACAGTTGGACAGCCGCGAGGCTCAACCTCAGTCGAGGCGCTGAGCCACTGCGGCTCTCCGGATGCTTACGAAGGCTGCAGGCTGTAGGCATACAACTCCTCCTCAAAATCAACTATCTGTTTCAAGTTGTGAAGAAACCAGGGATCAATCTTCGTGATGGTGTGCACTTCATTGACTGTCGCACCAAGCTGATACGCGTACCGGATATAGAACACGTTGTTCGGCTTCGGCATTCTAAGACGGTCGAGTGTTTTCTTTTTCCACTCCTCTCGTTTGGCGTCAGGGAGAGTCCGAACGTCCAGGAAATCCTTCCCATCGGCACCGAGGCCGAAACGCCCCTGCTCAAGAGAACGCAGGGCTTTCTGAAACGCTTCCTTGAATGTCCGACCGATCGCCATCGCTTCGCCGACAGATTTCATCTGTACTCCAAGCGTGTCGTCGACTCCTTTGAACTTTTCGAAATCCCATCGCGGGATCTTGACAACACAATAGTCGATGGTAGGCTCGAATGAGGCAGGCGTTTCTTTTGTAATGTCATTCGGGATTTCATCTAACGTGTACCCAACAGCAAGCTTGGCAGCAATTTTAGCGATGGGGAATCCCGTAGCTTTTGATGCAAGCGCCGAGGAACGGGAAACGCGGGGATTCATTTCGATGACGGTCATCCTGCCGTCCTTTGGATCGACGGCAAACTGGATATTCGATCCCCCCGTCTCAACACCGATCTTCCGGATGATCTTGATCGCCGCGTCCCTCATCGTCTGATATTCTTTGTCACTGAGGGTCTGTGCCGGCGCGACGGTGATGGAATCCCCCGTGTGGACCCCCATCGGGTCAAAATTCTCGATGGAACAGATGATCACCACGTTGTCCTTGAGGTCGCGCATGACCTCCAGCTCATACTCTTTCCACCCGATCACCGACTCTTCGACAAGAACCTGATGAACGGGACTGCTTCCCAATCCATGCTCCACCTTTTCTCGAAACTCCTCGAGGTTGTAGGCCGTCCCCCCTCCTGTGCCTCCGAGAGTGAACGAAGGCCGAATGATGTTCGGCAGGCCAATTTCTGCCACCGCAGCCAGAGCTTCCTCGATCGAATGAACAAACCTACCCCGCGGCGTCTCGAGTCCGATCTGACTCATCGCCTCCTGAAACAACTCACGGTCTTCAGCTTTCTTGATCGCATCGAGTTTGGCGCCAATCAGCTCAACACCATATCGTTTCAACACTCCGCTATCTGCAAGAGCGACGGCGATATTGAGTGCCGTTTGCCCCCCCATCGTTGGAAGAATCA
This sequence comes from Bacteroidota bacterium, assembly GCA_015661185.1. Taxonomy (GTDB): domain Bacteria; phylum Bacteroidota; class Ignavibacteria; order UBA10030; family UBA10030; genus UBA9647. The sequence goes on along the minus strand of JACVXU010000005.1, from coordinate 7,911 downwards.
CATCGGGCCGTTCTTTCTCAATGATCTTCTCGACGATAGCAGGTGTGATGGGCTCGACGTAGGTCGCATCGGCAAGGTCCGGATCGGTCATGATCGTTGCGGGATTGCTGTTGATGAGGAGGACGCGATACCCCTCCTCCCTCAGCACTTTGCAGGCCTGAGTCCCGGAGTAATCAAATTCACATGCTTGACCGATAACGATGGGGCCGGAACCGATGATCAGGATGGACTTGATATCACTTCGTTTGGGCAACTTTGGCTTTCACTCGTTCTTTCGTGGAGTAACCAGTTAGCGTGGGTACTAATATACCGTTATTGCGTTTCTGATTCAATATGCAGTGTGCACTTTGCGCGATTCGTTGTCGGACGTTGCAGCACTCGCCGCCGACTGACACCTCATGCACTGCCGGGACCTCCTCACTGGAGGAGAATCATTTTCCTCGTTTGAACAGGGTTGCCCGAAACCATCAATCGACAGTAGTACACACCGGATGTCAGACTGCTTCCGCTCTCGGACACGGAATTGAACTGAATCGCGTGATGCCCGGCCTCAAACACCTGGTCCTTCAAAAGCGTGCTCACGAGTTCTCCGAGGCCGTTGTAGATCTCGAGCCGAACCTGTGACGCTTTCGGGATGTCAAAGGGGATCACCGTTGAAGGGTTGAACGGGTTCGGGTAGTTCTGCAGAAGTGCGTACGTCTCCGGCACCTCCGAGATGCGATCGACGTTGACCATCGTCCCCGATACACTTTTCACAATCCAGTTGTTCGGATCCAGTTGGAAGGTTGCAGGCATCTTCGGAAGGGTAAAGACAAAGAGCTGGCTTGAGGCGTTGTTCGTGACGACGATCGTCGTGTCCAGGTTTGTGCCGGTAAACCTGAAATCGATCGGCATCTGGAAAAACGTCGGGTTGCTTGTTCCGGTTGTCTGTGAGAGAGAGACTCGAACTGTGTAGGGGGGGCCGCTCTGCGTGGTCCCCCATTCATAACGATAGGTGGGATAACGTTCGCCATAGATCCATTCACTAAAGAAGTACCCCAGCGATTTGCCTGAGACGTCTTCACAGACCGACTGAAAATCCTCGGTGGATGCAGTTGCATACTGAAACCGCTTGTCGGTCGCGTATTGCTTCATCGCCTTAAAGAAAACGGGATCTCCGATGACGTGGCGGAGCATGTGAAGTACGGCTCCCCCTTTGTGATACACCAGAACGGTATTGAATACCTGCCCGACTGTCGACGTATCGCGGACGTACACCGAACCGCCCTGGGCAGCCACGATTCCGGAGAAGATGCGATTCAGCACTTCGTCGTTGTACGCACTCACTCCATACATTCGCTCACGATACAGGGCGACACAATAGGTAGCGAATCCTTCATTCAGCCAGATGTGCGGCCACGTTCGCATGGTGATCATATCGCCGAACCACTGGTGCGCCATTTCATGAGCAATGAGGCTCTCGTTGAAGCTCCCAAGCGATGTCATCGTCTGGTGCTCCATACCTCCGCCCCAGCCGAATTCGGCATGCCCGTACTTCTCCTTGATGAACGGATAGAGCCCGAAGAGGTCGGAGAAGATCTGAAGCATCGACAGCGTCATACCCATTGAGTTCGAGGCTAAATTCACCGTCCTGGGCAAGGCATAATTCAGCACTTGCATTGAGTCCGAAGGACTGTACTTGAACCAGCCTGATAGTTCGGTATACTCCGCGACCGCGATGGAAACGAGGTACGTGGCGATTGGATAGCGATGCTTCCACTTGTGCGTCTTCGTTCCATCCCCGTTGTCCACAACCGAGATGAGCCGGCCCTGCGAACCCACTTTGAATCGTGATTCACAGGTAATCCAAACATCCAGAGAATCTGCTTTGTCCCCCGGATGATCTTTGCATGGCCACCAGTCTTTTGATCCGTACGGCTCACTGAGCGACCACACCCACGGCGATCCGGGCGAAGCCTCCGAGAACGCGAAGCTCCCAAATCCTGAACTTCCGGGAACGCCGTGATAGTACACAACAACCGTCAATAACTGTCCAATTGAATAACCGCGATCAAGGTTGATGATGACGAGAGCCGGTTGTTGATTGACGCTGAAAACCCGAATTCCTCCGGCGTACACCGAATCGACGCTCATCGCACTCACCAGATCGAGTGTGATGGAAACAAGATTGTTCACGAGGCTCCTGGCAACCATCGTGACAGATCCCTGCAAATTTCTGGGATTAAGGAGAAGCTTCAGATCAAGCTTGTAGTATGTGACATCAAAACCCTCCTGACCTGGAGACTGGGTGGAGGAGAGCTGTGAGAATCGTTCTGCCCGGCGCGTTTCCTCGGATGAAAGGCGTTGATGAAGATACTCTTTCGATTCTTGAGCGAGGAGCGAGCCTGCCATCAAGGTGGAGCATAGAACGAGAAGAATGATGTTTGCCCCGGGGAATGGGTTCCCTTTCGGAGCCTTTTCCTCACACAGGAGTTCAATTGTGTCGGAGGGGACTTTCAAAAGCGCCTGAGCAAGCACCGAGCGAATCGTTGTTGTCTTGTTAGAGAGGTCTTCCATAGCCATGTTGTTAATATACTGAGAAAAAAACAAAGAGTCAGCCTGGATGCACCCGGATTACATCAACCCGAGTCAACAACCCGAATCCCGGTGACTCGCATCTGGCAAGTCATCTGAATTTTTTCTACCATAGGTATAGCAATTTTCAATCGATCCCATGACGTTCCCATATCTACACCCCTGTAACCGCGGAGGAGTGCATGCAATCGAAAGATAGCTATCAGACCAAGTCGACCCTATCGGCTTCCGGCAAGTCTTACACCTATTTTTCCCTTCGGAAGTTGGAGAAGTCCTTTCCAAATGCGCTGAGCCGACTACCCATATCACTCAGAATCCTGCTCGAGAATCTTCTTCGGCAGGAAGATGGGCGCGTCGTGCGGCGCGAAGACATTGAAGCTCTCGTTCAGTGGGATGCGAAAGCCACGCCAGACAAGGAAATCGCCTTCATGCCTGCGCGCGTGCTTCTTCAGGATTTCACGGGAGTTCCTTGTGTTGTAGACCTTGCCGTCATGAGGGATGCCATGATTAAGATGGGAGGCGATCCCGGCAAAATCAACCCTCTGCAGCAGGTTGACCTCGTCATCGACCACTCTGTCCAGGTCGACGAATTTGGATCTGGCACATCGTTCTTCATGAACGTTGAGAAAGAATTTGCACGCAACGTGGAACGGTACACATTCCTTCGGTGGGGACAGCAGGCATTCAAGAACTTCAAGGTTGTCCCTCCCGGCACAGGAATCGTCCACCAGATCAACCTGGAATACCTGGCGAGAACGGTGTTTACCACACAGGTCGATGGAGAAACGTGGGCCTATCCTGACACGCTCGTCGGCACCGATTCCCACACGACCATGATCAACGGATTGGGCGTCCTTGGGTGGGGCGTTGGTGGCATCGAAGCAGAGGCAGCAATGCTTGGTCAATCGATCTCGATGTTGATCCCACAGGTGGTAGGCTTCAAGCTTAAAGGGAAACTGCGTTCGGGCGCAACTGCCACAGACCTCGTTCTTACCGCAACGCAGATGCTTAGAAAGCAGGGGGTTGTGGGAAAATTCGTCGAGTTCTTCGGCCCTGGGATGTCGAGTCTCTCTCTCGCGGATCGTGCTACAATTGCCAATATGGCTCCCGAGTATGGCGCCACAATGGGGTTCTTCCCCGTCGACCAGGAGACATTGAATTTCCTTCGGTTCACGGGACGCAGCCCGGAATTGGTTGCTTTGGTCGAAGCATACTACAAAGAGCAGGGCATGTTCCACACACCGGAGAGTCCGGAACCACAATTCACCGACACGTTGGAACTCGACCTGAGTATGGTCGATCCCAGTTTGGCCGGACCGAAACGCCCGCAGGACAGGATTTCTCTCTCACAGAGCAAGCCGTCGTTCAGAAAAGCCCTTGTTGAGATGCTCGAGCTGAAGGGTGTACAACTCGCCAAAGACATTGCCGCAAGCTGGATCAACCAGTCCACGAGTCCGCATTCCGCGACGCTCGAGAAAGACCTCGCAGAAACCGTTTTAAAATCCGCGCCAGTCCAGAAGAACGGTTCCAGTTTCCAGCTCGCGCATGGTTCAGTTGTCATCGCAGCCATAACGAGTTGCACGAACACTTCCAATCCATCCGTCATGGTTGCCGCGGGACTTCTTGCCCGCAAAGCGGCGGAACGCGGCCTGAAGACCAAGCCCTGGGTGAAAACGAGTCTCGCACCAGGATCCAAAGTGGTCACAGACTACCTGAAGGAAGCAGGACTGAACACATATCTCGATGCGCTCGGTTTCAACCTCGTTGGCTACGGATGCACAACATGTATTGGCAATAGTGGACCTCTGCCGGAATCCATCGCAAAAGCAATTCAAGACAATGATCTGATCGCCGTTTCCGTGATTTCGGGAAACCGCAACTTTGAAGGGCGCGTGCATGCACAGGTCAAGGCGAACTATCTGGCCTCCCCCCCGCTCGTTGTCGCCTACGCGCTTGCGGGGACGATGGACATCGACATTCAAAACGATCCCCTGGGGACTGGGAAGGATGGAAAACCGGTTTTTCTGCATGAAATCTGGCCCTCGCCTGAAGAAGTCGAATCCACTGTCCGTTCCTGCGTGAAGCCGGAGATGTTCCACAATCAGTATTCGAATGTATTTCAAGGAGGGAAAGAGTGGCAGACGCTTCCCGTACCCACAGGAGCGCGTTACGCGTGGGAAGGGAAATCAACGTACATCAAAGCGGCGCCGTACTTTGAGGACCTACCGCGGGACCCTCGCCCCCTCCAGGACATCGCCGGAGCCAAGGTCCTGGCACTCCTCGGCGATTCGGTAACAACCGATCACATCTCGCCAGCGGGCTCAATCTCTGCCACGAGTCCGGCGGCAATGTACCTGATCGACCATGGCGTCGAGAAAAAGGACTTCAACCAATATGGCGCTCGCCGGGGAAATCACGAAGTGATGATGCGTGGGACCTTTGCAAACGTCCGCTTGCGTAACCTATTGGCTCCGGGTACCGAAGGGGGCTGGACGATTCATCCCTCCTCCAAAGCGCCGATGTCGATTTTTGACGCCGCGATGAAATACAAAGGCGAGAAAGTCCCTTTGATCATCATCGCCGGAAAGGAATACGGGTCAGGTTCATCGCGAGACTGGGCCGCAAAAGGCCCCAGGCTGCTGGGAGTTCGGGCTGTCATAGCTGAGAGTTTTGAGAGGATTCACCGGAGTAATCTTGTCGGGATGGGCGTTCTTCCCCTGCAGTTTGAAGAAGGACAAACCTACAAGACGCTGGGATTGTCAGGATTCGAGACCTACTTCATTGATGGAATTTCGCGGGGTCTGCAACCGCGGCAAAAGCTTACCGTCAAAGCCACGGCCCCTGAGGGGGGTGTAAAGACTTTTGCTGTTATCTCGCGGATCGACACGCCGAATGAGGTGGATTACTACAAACACGATGGCATTTTGCAGTTCGTGCTACGATCGCTCCTGAAGTGAAATTCTCCATTTCAAGACATCGAAGCTGACGAATCCTTCGGGCTTTGCCAGCATCATATCGAACAGAAGGTTGAACTCTCGGGAGGTTTTCGTTTCTTTTCGTCCTGGCTGCCTGATTGACAGGCGAACAGGCGACGACTCTCGGCAGCTTGTTTTTCGTTCCAACATCCAATGGATCAAGGAGATTGAACCGATGCCAGTTTTCGATTACAGTTGCTCTGAATGCGGAAAGACCTACGATGTGTACCACAAAGCGAAGGAAGTAGCCGAAGATGTGGTTTGTCCGCAATGCGGCTCGACGGAACACAAGAAGCTCTTCTCCGCAGCGATGGTCTCGATGGGAGGCAAGACCGCTTCATCTTCCGCGTCGCAGCCGCCCTGCGAAATGGGTGGCGGTTGCTGCGGTGGTTCATGCGGACTGAATTGATCCTCTTCACGTCGAATTGAAAGTATGTCCGATGAGCGGAGAAGTTTTCTTCTATATCGTTGTCGCTGTATTGGCACTGTTTTCCCTACGACGGTTCCTGGTCACCAGATCCGTGACGGCGTATAGTCCTTCCGAGGTGGAGGAGAAAACCCATTCCAGCCATGGCGTTCTGCTCCTCGATGTCCGCACGGACAAAGAGTGGAGCCAGAACCATATCAAGGGAGCCCACCACATCCCACTGCATCAGATAGGACGTCGGTACACTGAGCTGGAGAAACACAAAGGCAGGGAAATCATCTGCTATTGCCAATCAGGTAATCGGAGTCTCACGGCGGCGGTGCGGCTCAAACGTCTGGGATTCACAACTGCGCATATGAAAGGTGGATTGGTCGAGTGGAATTTCCGAAAACTCCGGTAGCACTTACGAGGATGAGACGCTTCGCGCTGCCAGTCCTTGGAGCCCTCGGCGGATTCGCCTACTACTACTTTATTGGTTGCTCCACCGGGACCTGCCCCATCTCGAGCAATCCGTGGACCAGCACTGCATACGGAGCTCTGATCGGTGCTGTGCTAACGTTTGGAAAAACAAAAGAGGGCTCTCAAGGAAAAGGGACGTAAGTCCGGAGGTGTTACCATGAGCTATGGATTTTCAAAAACCGTTTCGCTTCCGTACGAGAAAGCGATCGAGAAAGTAACCGAGGAGTTGAAGAAGGAAGGGTTCGGCGTCCTGACCACGATCGACGTTCAGGACACTCTCAAGAAAAAGCTCGATGTCGATTTCAACAAGTACGTTATCCTTGGTGCCTGCAATCCTCCGTTTGCACACAAGGCCCTTGTCGCAGAAGAACAGATCGGCTTGCTTCTCCCTTGCAACGTGATCGTGTATGAGAAGAACGGCAGGACAATCGTAGCAGCGTTTGATCCGATGACGATGGCAACGATGGTGGAGAACGAAGCGCTGAAGTCGATCGCAGAAGAAGTCACTGCAAGGTTGCGGCGGGTGATCAACTCACTCGGCTGACCTTAGCTGTCACCGCGCTGCAATCACATATCTCTCAACTCCTCCTGTGAGCGCCTGGCGAATTCCGAGTCCGGCATGATGGAAATTGCTCTCTTGAACAACTCACGCGCCCTGTCGTACTCATCGGCGCGCTTGTGAGCTACTCCCGCATAGTAGTAGACGGCGACTTTCAATTCGCGGGTCTGTTCAGGTAAAGCGGGATGTCTGAGCAGGACAATAAAATCCTCGAGCGAGGTCGGCAGACGACCCATAAAGGCCGGTAAACCTAACCCGTTGATTCCCCGAATCAGGCGAACCATGATATTGTCGGGGGCAATCTCGACAGCCCGATCCAACTCCGCTCCCCCCCGTCTCAGATGGTTCAGTTTACTCGGCGGCCACCAGGCATCACGTGCCCGCATAGTCCAAAGACTTCCCCGGTAGGCCAGTGCAACCGCATTTGTGGAATCGATGGCCAAAGCCTTGTCAAAACACTCGAAGCTCCTTTCAACTGCGTCGTCGTCTCCCGATGTCCCCTGGTCATGGTACAAACGTCCCAGCTCCATAAGCGCTGACTCATCCTTCGGATTCGATCGCACCCTTTGCTCCAACTCCCTGATCTTGTCCTGTCCGAGGACAGACGCGACCAAGGCCAGTCCCAGAAGCACACCATAAACTTGTTTGACGAGACTACCTTGGTTCATCGATGATGCCCATCAAGTTACTGTGAGATATCTCGCCCGTTCTTCACCTTGACCCTGCTACCCACGCCCCTCGACTTGAAGAAGTCCCACATCCGATAGACGAGCAGAACAGAAAGCGCGGCTCCGTACCGAAGGGGCCGGCTCGTATCGGCCTTCACCAGCCAAAGATAATGAAATACTCCTCCGAGTGCCACAATGTAGACCAGCCGGTGGAGCTGCTGCCATCGTCTCCCTCCCATCCATTTCACA
>JACVXU010000276.1 GCA_015661185.1 Bacteroidota bacterium | reverse complement strand
TACTACACATACGAATCCAATCCGAGCGATGGCTGGGTCGATCCTGAAGTCCATGGCGACCCCGAAACGGTACGACAGGAAGCAATGCGCTTCGGCACGAATATCGTGGTGTGGGCTCTGACACGCTAGCTAAAACCGGTTGCTTCGACGTGAATAGTGAACAGTAAACAGTGAATAGTCAAAAAAATGCGTCACCCTGAGCGAAGCTGAGCGAACCGCCGAAGGCGGTGAGACGAAGCGAAGTCGAAGGGTGTCACTTAAATCGAAACCAGCTTAGTCTTGGACCTCCCCTCAACCATACTGACTGACATTCTTGGGCGTCTCTCCGCCACACGCAGGCATCAGCACTCCGTTGACCTGCGCTCCGGCCTGCTGCTCTTCTGCACGGTCTTCATCCTCTCGACTGTCGCCTGCACTCTTCTTGAGCTGGCCTTCAGATTGGATCGGCCCGGTCGCACAGGTCTGTTCATTGTTCTTGCCGTATTCACGATTGTTCTCTTCATCTGGCATGCCGCACGACCTTTGCTGAGATCATTTGGAATTCTCCGTTCTGAAGACAACTTTACGCTGGCAACGCGAATTGGGACTCACTTCCCCAAAATTCACGACCGACTGCTGAACCTCCTCCAACTGCATCAGGAAACGAGTACAGGAACATCGCTCTACTCCCCCGAGCTCGTTGATGCTTCATTCGAGGACCTTGCGGTTGAACTACGCGACCTTGATTTCACAACCTCAGTGGATGACTCGCCGGTCAAACGCTCAATGAGACTCTTCGGTGTGGGTCTGTTTGGGGCGTTCTTGCTCGTTGTCGCTTCGCCAGGACAATTCTACAATTCGCTCTTCCGTGTCACACATTTCAACAGAGACTTTGTCTCTCCGTCTGAATTCATCTTCGACATTTCTCCGGGCAACAGCGAAGTCGTCAAAGGTCAGCCCGTGCCCATCGTTGTCCGCGTCCAGTCCACTTCGCTCGCTTCGATAACAGGACAACAGCAACCAATCAGTCTTCACTGGCGACTTGAAGGCACACAACAATTCGAGAATGCCGAGCTGAGCCCCGATTCCGCAGGAACATATAAGACATCGTTCCAGAGCATTCGGGCTTCCACGGAATACTATGCGAAGGTCTCCAGCACAGAAAGCCAGCATTACCGGTTGTCTGTCGTTGATCGTCCGGTATTCCGGTCATTCCAGGTGCGTCTCGAATATCCCGGATACACAAAGCTCCCGCCAAAAATTCAGGAAGAGTTCATTGGTGACGTCACGGCCCTGGCGGGCACAAAGGTTACAGTTACGGGAACAGCAAGCAAAGAGCTGCGTCAGGGAAAGATCGTCTTTGGCGCCGGAAGCCCAATCCCTCTGACAACCGGGAATCAGAATTTCTCTGCATCATTTCGTCTTGCGACCGAGACGAATTACTCCATTCAGGTATCGGATGTCGAGGGCCTGACAAACATCGATCCGGTTCATTACCAGCTCAAGATCCTTGCTGATGAAGTGCCCACAATCGCAATCCTCGAGCCCGGGCGGAACCTCGACATCGCCGGAGACAAATTCCTCCGTCTCGTCGTGCAGGCAAAAGATGATTTTGGCCTCTCAGCCATCCGGATCGGCTACAAGCTGACGCATTCCCGATACGAAAAGCCGTGGGATTCATACAAGTTTGTGTCGATTCCTCTTCCTTCCGGCGTCTCCACGGAGCTTGAGTTGGCCTATACGTGGGACCTCTCGCCTCTCCGTCTCGCACCTGAAGACGTTGTCGAGTACTTCGCCGAGGCGTTCGACAACGACACAGTGCACGGGCCGAAGAGTGCACGCAGCCAACTCTACCTGATTCGCCTTCCGTCGGTTGAAGAGGTTTTTGCAGAGCTCGATAAGGGGCACGAGACATCGCTTGACGACCTCAAGAAGACGCTTCAGGACGCGAAGCAACTGAAGGACAAGCTCGAGTCCATCAACCAGGACCTCAAGAAGAACAAGGAGATGGACTGGCAGCAGCAGAAGAAGCTTGAGGAGATGTCGAAGAAATACCAGGACATGCAGAAGAAGCTTGAAGAAGTTCAAAAGAAGCTCGATGACATGGTCCAAAAAATGGATCAACAGCAGGTCCTTTCCAAGGAGACGATGGAGAAGTACATGGAGCTCCAGCAACTATTCGAGGAGATGAACTCCTCTGAGCTCCAGCAGGCGCTGAAACAGATGCAGCAGGCGATGCAGAATCTCAACAAGGAACAGCTGCAGCAAGCTCTTCAGAAGATGACATTCTCCGAGGATCGATTTCGCCAGAGCATCGAGCGAACGATTGAACTTCTCAAGCGAATTCAGATAGAACAAAAGCTTGATGAAGCGCGCAAACGCGCGCAGGACCTCGAGCAATCGCAGAAGGATGTGAACGAGCAGACGGCCAAAGCCGGAAACGACCAGCAGAAGAGAAACGAACTCGCAAAGAAGCAGAATGACATGGCGGAGAAACAACGTCAGCTCGAAAAAGAGACTGCCGACGTTCAGAAACGGATGGAAGAGTTTTTCACGGAGATGCCGGCCGACCGGATGCAGAAGCACAACGAACAGGTGCAGCAACAGCAGTTGGACAACCAGATGAATCAGGCCGGCAGCCAGCTTCAGTCGGGCCAGATGCAGCAGGCGCAGGAGACCCAGCAGCAGCTTGCTCAACAGCTGCAGAGTCAATCGAAGCAGCTCCAATCCATTCAGCAGGAAATGCTCCAGAAGCAAATGCAGGCGACGTTGAATGCACTTCGCCGGGCTACAAATGACATGCTGGAGCTTTCGAAGCGTGAAGAGGCGCTCAAGCAGGAAGCGGTGAACGCCCCTACGAATTCCCCCCAGCTTCGGGACAATGCCCAGGAACAGATGCGCGTAATGCAGGATATGGGAAATGTAGTGCGCGGCCTGAGTGAACTCTCGAAAAAATCATTTGCCGTCACACCGGAAATGGGCCGCTCCATCGGCGAAGCAATGGGACATATGCAGAGCGCCCTGAATGCACTGGAAGGGCGAAACGGTTTCGGCGCATCGCAGGAAGAGGGGGCAGCGATGGCATCGTTGAACAAGAGCGCGATGCTGCTTCAAAATGCGATGCAGAACATGATGCAGGCGGGCGGGTCCGGGATGGGCGGACTAATGCAGCAGCTCCAGATGATGGCCGGGCAGCAACAATCTATCAATGCGCAGACTCAGGGTATGCAGCAGGCTGCGGAAGCGGCTCGTATCGCCGGCGAGCAGGAAGCTGTGCGGAAGTCGCTGGAGCAATTGAACAAAGAAGCTCAGGCAAGCGGCGAGCAGAAGAAGATGCTGGGTGACCTCGACAAGATTGCCCAGGAGATGAAGGAAGTGGTCAACAATCTCGAACAGAACAACGTCAATCCCGAGACCATCCGCAAACAGGAACGAATCCTTTCGCGACTTCTTGATGCCTCAAAATCGATGCGCGAGAGGGATTACGAAAAGAAACGCAAAGCCCAAACCGGAACAGAGATCGCGCGCCGCGGTCCCGGCGAACTTGACCCCTCAGCCCTCGAGGGGAAGAACAAACTGCTGGAAGACCTTCTCAAATCTCTCGAACACGGTTACTCAAAGGACTACCAGGAGTTGATCCGCAAGTACTTCGATGAGCTGCAGAAGATAGAGACGCAGAGGAAGTAGCGACTCTTCTTTTGCGAGTTGGGATTTGATCAATCAAATCCCGGCGCTCGAAAGGCTCCTTACGCCCCCCAAAACAATTTCATTGTTCATTATTCCGCGTTCGATATTGAGGTGAGTTGCCACGCACCTTCACGGTAGAAGTCCGACTTCTTCCGGGTTTCGCTGGGTAGAAGTCGGACTTCTCAACGGGGTGCGTGGCACCTCAATGGGTTGATGGGGATGTGATTAATCAAATCCAGAGCAGTATTACAGGATATCGCTATCCAGCGTCTTCGAAACCCTCTTTCCAGAACCGAATTGGTTTCCCATAGCGATGATTGGAAAAACCACAATTGCCATCGCCGTCGAAAGCAGGGGATAGAACATGTCGATAAGAATACTGTAGGTCGTGTAAAGGTACGATCCAAACAAAAGGACGCAAGGAAGAAGAGCAAGCAAGATCAAGAAGGCCACTACAAGCCTTACACGATAGGTGATCAGCCCTGCAAGAACCAAGCATAGAACCGAAACCCATAGATGTCCCAGTTCCCACTTTCTTATGAGGGTTCCAGTAAGGATGTTCTCAATTGCAGAATCGTAAGCTTTTGAAACGAGATATGAACCCGACGGGCCAAAGCTATCCATAAGCACCACAATCTTGCCTTGAAGGCGGGTCCCTAGGTCCTGCAATGGGATCTTTTTTC
>JACVXU010000074.1 GCA_015661185.1 Bacteroidota bacterium | reverse complement strand
TGGGAATTCATGAACGGAAGGAGCGGGAGAAAGAACAACGCAGGGAGGAGATTCTCGACGCAGCCCAACGAGTGTTCTTTGAGAAGGGTTTATCGACTGCAACCATGGATGAGATCGCAGAGACAGCCGAGCTCAGCAAGGGCACTCTGTATCTCTACTACAAGAGCAAAGAAGATTTGTATCTCGCAGTGATGATGCGTGGGATGGAGATTCTCCTTGAGATGTTCGCTGAGGTGGCAAGGAGCAATGACTCCGTTCCGAAGTTGTTGATCCGGCTTAGGGATGCCTACACCGCCTACTTCAACAATCATAGAGACTATTTCCGCATGATGCACTTCCTGCAAACCCCGCAATTCCACAAGCAGGTCGACGACGAGATGAGAAGAAACTGCGGGACGCTGAACCGACGCATTTGGGATCTGGTGAACGGAATTCTCCAGCGGGGCATCGACGAAGGAATCCTTCGCAACAATCTGAATCCGGTCGAAGTCGGAATTATCCTGTGGTCAAGCGCCACAGCTTTGATGCTTCGAATTGACAGTGAGCACCAAATCTGGAAAGAGACCTTTCACATTGACCTGGCTGATACCCTGAAGCTTTCAGATACTCTGTTGTTTGACGCAATTTGTACGGAAGAAGGAAGAAGAGCAATAGCAGCGATTGCGAACACCTGAACACAACACTGAGGAATACATGAATCTGCAACGGAAACCACACTTGATTGCTTTTTACTTGCCGCTCGCGGCGGTACTCTTGATGTCGCCGGCACAGTCGCAAGATGCCTCCCCGCAACGCCTCTCGCTCCGGGACGCGGTGCGTGTGGCGATGAAGCGAAACCCGGATCTCTCAACAGCCCGGCTTGAAGTTAACCGCTCTGACGCGCGAGTCCGCGAGGCCTGGGGAAATGCTTTGCCGGCAGTCGACGTGTCTGCACAATACGTCCACATGATCGATAAACCGGTCACATTCTTTCCTGATGCCTTCCTCTATAGCTTTATGAAGGACATCGATTCTACAATACCAAAGCCGACGGGAAAGTTGGTTCCGGTTTCGTTTGCGCCAGGTTTTTCTGCAAGTGCCTCGTTGAACGTGAGACAGATCCTCTTCAACGGCGCGGTCTTCATCGGCGTGGGTGCAGCCCATATTTATTCCGAGCTTGCACGAGACCTCTATCAGGCAAAACAGGTTGAAACGGTGACAAAGGTACGAAAAGCATACCACGGAGCCCTCCTGGCACACGAGGCTTTGGAGTTGATGCGTTCCAGTCTGCGAAACGCTGAAGACAATCTGAAAAACATCCGGGTGATGCTGAAGCAAGGCATCGTATCAGAGTATGATGAGCTGCGTGCCTCGGTGGGCGTTGAAAATCTCCGGCCGATGGTGATCCAGAGCGAAACCAATTTCAGCCTCGCCACGGACAACCTTCGAAACACGATCGGATTTAGAGACAAGGACGAATTCATCCTCACAGACAGCCTCTCGTTCCAGGCCATTGACGATGCGATCCTTTCGCGGGCGGAAGCGCTTGTGCTTGAATCGAATCCCGGGCTGAGCGCCGTCAGGCGCCAGATCGACCTTAACGGCGCTGTGGTCAGTGCCGAGCGCTCGGGCTACTTGCCCACAATTGCGGCGTTTGGGTCATATCAATATCAGGCAGCGAAGAATCAATTCAATTTTTCCACCAATGATTTCTACAAGGGCTCAACTGTTGGCTTGTCTCTCTCGCTAAGTCTGTTCCAGGGGTTGCAGACCCGTGCCCGCGTGGAGCAAGCCCAGCTCGAGCAACGCAAGAGCGAGGAGCAGCGGGTGAGCCTCGAGAGAACTCTGCAGACGGGATTACACTCCATTCTCGGCAACCTCAAACAGGCGCGCAAGCGGGTCGAAGCGCAAGGCAAGACAGCCGAGATGGCTGAGCGAGGGTACAAAATAGTCACGGCACGATTTCTCAGCAGCGCAGCGACACAACTGGAAGTGAATGACGCTCAGCTTGCGCTGACGCAGGCAAAAGTCAACCGCGTACAGGCTATCTATGATTATCTGGTGGCTTCCGCAGATCTGGATCAATTGATCGGACGCCTTCCAGGCTACCTCCTCGAAACTGAAGAAAAGTAAACTATCGAAGGAACACATCCATGAACAGCATAACACGAGTTTTTGTGGCATTTCTGGTGATTCTCGGCGCTCTTCTCCTGTCCTCTTGCGGCAAGCCGGGGACAACCAACAATGGCGACAAGGTCCAGCCGGTCAACGTGCGGATTGAGATTCTGAAACCATCCCGCCTGGTCGACGCCATACAAGTCTCCGGTACGGTGAAGGCCTCGGAAGATGCGAATCTGAGCCCGGAAGAAGGAGGCGTCGTTAAAGAATGGAAAGCCAGAAAGGGACAGAGCGTCAAGAAGGGCGATTTGATCGTCGTGCTCAAAGACGAGGTTTTGAAGGCAGGATATGATGCAGCTGCAGCGCAGTACAACATGGCACAACTCAACCTCGAAAAACAGCGGAAGGTCTATGACGAGCAGGGCATCAGCGAGCTTCAGTTGAAGAACCTTGAATACGCCCGTGACGCTGCCAAAGCAAACGCGGACCTGATGAAAGCCCGTTGGGATCGAACACAGATCCGAAGTCCGTTCGACGGTGTCGTGGACAACACAATTCCCAATGAAGGCGATTTTGCACCCCCGGGTGTTCCCGTCGCCCGCGTCGTCAACACTTCCACAATCAAGATTCAGGCAGACATACCGGAACTGCAGTCCGGCTCGGTTTCTGTCGGCTCATCAGCGATTATTACGTTCGATGCATTGCCAGGCGACACGCTCAGGGGCAAAGTGAGCTTCGTTGGATCGACTGTTTCATCCGCCAACCGTGCCATGCAGGCGGAAATTGTCATAGCCAACCCATACCGGAAGATCAAGTCGGAGATGGTAGCAAAGGTGAACGTGCTCCGCGAGACAAAGCCAAATGCACTTCTCGTGAGCGAGAATATTTTGCAGCTTGTGGATCGAGATCGCATCATCGCCTACGTCGAAAACGATGGCAAGGCGGAAGAACGACGGCTGAAACTCGGTGGACGCCAGGGAATCATGGTCGAGGTGCTTGAGGGATTGAAGGCAGGAGACCGCCTCATTGTTGCCGGGTATCAAAAGATCGTCACCGGTTCAACAGTCATCGTTACGCAATAGCGGAGACCCGACCATGAATATCTGGAGTATTGCAGTAGACAACAGGATCGTCGTGTACATTCTGATGGTCCTGATTGTGATGTTTGGCTGGACCTCGTACAACGCCCTCCCACGAGAAGCGGCTCCCGATGTAAAAATCCCCCTGATCATCGTGGCGACCCCTTATATCGGCGTGTCCCCGGTTGATATCGAGGGACTGATCACACAACCGCTCGAGCGCGAGCTCAAGGGTCTTAAAGACATCAAACAGATCACTTCCGTATCAAAAGAGGGGCTCTCGACCATTCGAGTGGAGTTCAACACGGGAATCGACCTCGATGAAGGACTCCGCCGCGTGCGAGACAAGGTCAATTCAGCGCGTTCGCAGCTTCCGAGCGACATTCTCGATCCTGTGATCAGCGAGATCAACATCAGCGAATTTCCAATCATGTTCATCAACGTCGGCGGCCAGGTTGGATTGGCGCGGCTGAAGAAAATTGCCGACGACCTGCGTGACGACATCGAAGCGATTCCCGGCGTTATCAGCGCCGATATTTCGGGCGGGTTGGAGCCGGAAGTCCAGGTGAATGCCGATGTCTACCGGATGAACGCATATCAGATAAGCTTCGATGATATTACGAACGCGATTCGTGCCGAAAACCTTTCGATCCCAGGCGGCTCCATCGACACGAAAGAAAAAAACCTTACGATCCGCGTGCCCGGCGAGTTCAAGGAAGTTCGGTCTCTCGAAAACATCGTGCTGAAAATGCAGAACGGCAAGCCGATCTATCTGCGTGACGTTGCGAAGGTCGACTACTCTTTTGAAGACCGTCAGACCTATGCCCGCCTGAACAACACCGAGGTTGTCTCGGTTGCAGTGCGCAAGCGTGCAGGGGAAAACCTTCTGCGCATCGCGGACGAAGTGAAGAGATTTGTGCAGGAGAAGCAGGCACAACTGCCGAAAGGAATCAGCCTCAACATTTCCAATGATCAGTCGAAGTTCGTCACACGAATGGTGAAGGAACTCGAAAACAGCGTCGTAACCGGCATGTTCCTCGTGGTGATGTCGTTGTTCATGTTCTTTGGATTCAAGAATTCAATGTTGATCTCAACGGCGATACCGTTGTCAATGTTGGCGGGGTTTGTTGTACTCTCCGCGCTCGGGATCACACTGAACATGGTCGTTTTGTTCTCTCTCGTCCTGGTACTCGGTATTCTCGTCGACGATGCCATCGTCGTTATCGAAAACACCTACCGGCACCAGCAGGAATATGGCGAACACCCCACCGTGGCGGCGAAAATAGCTGCCGGCGAAGTCTTCGTGCCTGTTCTCACGTCGACAATCACCACGATGTCCGCTTTTCTCCCGTTGGCGTTCTGGCCAGGCATCGTGGGCGATTTCATGAAGTACTTTCCGTTCACACTCATTATCACGCTGACCGCATCACTCTTCGTTGCCTATGTCATTAGCCCGGTCCAGGCTGCACAGTGGATCAACTACAAACGGGATATCCGTAAGGCGAAGGAGAACCTCCAGCACCCACATTGGTACAAGAAGTACAACCCCTTCACCATCCTCTATCACAAAGTGGATGAAACCGGTTTCCCGTGGCTCCAGCGTGAATACGTGAAGACCCTCAAATGGACGCTGGAACGAAAGTGGCTGACAATGGGGGTTTCCTTCGGACTGCTGCTCTTCATCATGATCCTGTTTGCGCTGTTCAACAAGGGGGTTGACTTCTTCCCCAATACACAGCCATCGCAGGTGAGCATGACGATCGAGATGCCTTCTGGAACATCGCTCGATGTCACGAACGGTGTGGCGCAGATCCTCGAGGAACGGCTGGCCCAAATCCCCGGCAGGAAGGACGTTGAGTTCTTTGCTACAAGTGTGGGCACCTCAGACGATCCTTTTGATTTCGGCGGACAGGGGACTTCCAACAAGGGGCGTATCGCTATCAACTTTTATGAGAAGAAACTCCGCGGGCAGAGCACTTTCACAACACTCGAAGAGGTCCGCAATACCATGGTCGGGATAGCTGGAGCGGAGCTGCGTGTCGCAAAACAACAAATGGGACCGCCGGTTGGTGCACCTGTAAACATCGAAATCTCTGGGGAAGATTACAGTCAGCTGGAATCTCTAAGCAAGGTCGTCCGCGAAAAGATCAAGGATGTGCGTGGCCTCGTTGATCTGAAAGATGACTACAACACAGGCCGACCGGAAGTTGAAATCAGGATCGATCGTGAAAAAGCGGGGATGTACTATACTACTACAGGTCAGATTGCGTCAACCGTTCGCGCCGCGATCGCCGGTGTCGATGCGTCGAAGTACCGGGTCGGCGAAGATCAGTACAATATCCGCGTCAGGCTGAAGGAGGATCAGCGCACGTCTCCGGCAGATCTCGAGAATCTCCGCATCACATTTATGAATCGCCGGGGACTACTTCTCTCGATTCCACTAACGTCTGTCGCCGACCTGAAGCGGACAACGGCCGTCACCGACATTCGGCGCAAGGACCAGAAGCGCGTCATCACGGTAAGCGGTGATGTGGAAGGTCGGGTGCAATCCGAAGTGATCAATGATGTCAAGGCCCGGATGGCCGGCATGAATCTGCCGAGCGGTTATGCAATAAAGCTCACTGGATCTCAGGAAGAGCAACAGGAAGCCTCTGATTTCCTCAGCAAAGCGTTCATCATCACGTTGCTTCTTGTCTTCCTGATCATGGTGGCGGAATTCAATTCGATAAAAGTACCCTTCGTCATCCTGATTTCCGTCATCCTCTCATTGATCGGCGTGATGTTGGGATTGCTGGTGACACAAACACCTGCCAGTGTCATCATGACGGGAGTCGGGGTCGTGGCTCTTGCGGGCATTGTTGTACGAAACGGCATCGTGCTCCTCGATTTCGTGAAACACAAACACGGTGAAGGCGGGCTCTCGCTCGAAGACGCTCTGCTTGAAGCCGGACGGATTCGTCTCCGCCCCGTCGTCCTGACTGCTGCCGCCACGGTACTCGGCGTGCTGCCGCTCGCGACGGGATTCGACTTCGACTGGCGAGAATTCCATTTCGTGATCGGAGCGGAGAGCGCAGAATTCTGGCGGCCTCTGGCAGTAACGATCATTTTCGGGCTCACCATCTCCACGTTCCTGACGCTGGTCATCGTGCCAACAGTGTATTCACTGCTTGAAGAATGGACAAATAAAATCTCGGCCTTCTTCGGGCGATTCAGAAAATCGGAAAGCAACACCGAGCCGACATAACCGATTGGTCGTTTTCACCGCTCTTGAGCGTTTTTCGCACTCTTAGGAAAGGGAGCCCGGAGCTTAACCAGCCCGAATTGGTGCTCCCTTTCCCACTTTTCTCCTGCCCGACTAACCCGGCCTCTTGCCCGGAATCATGATTCTACTAGAGACAAAACGCAGTCTTATCCGTTCTTATCTTGTTGTACGAACATGTTTTATCTTGACGATGAAGTGGCTTACGCTATCTTTGATACTTCCCGGGAGGAAACCGAGTATGAAGATGTACCACATAGCCCAACCCTACCGAGCAATTATTGGTTGTCATAACAGCTCCCTTCACTCTCGCACTCTTCTTTCAGTCATTGTTCTCCTTGCTGTCGTTACCCTCTCTGGCTGCAGCAGCACACTCGAACTTACCAGCCGGTGGACCAATCACGAGCTCAAGGTTGATGGTACCGGTACGGAGTGGAAGGATGCAACCACTCTTATCCCAGGACCTCAGGTCCTCGTTGGAATCAAGAACGACAGGGAGAATCTGTACGTTTGTTTGAAAACGTCAAACCGAATAACGCAGGTACAGATGCTCGCTCTCGGAACCACCGTCTGGATCGACACCGAAGGAAAGAAGAATAAAACCTTCGGGATCCAGTTTCCTGTATCCGGACTCCTGCAGGGACGCCGGTTTCCATCCCAACAAAACTCGCAAGAACTCCAACGCCTCATTGACGCTGCACAACGACAGTTCGAAATTCTGGGGCCCGGTAAAGACGAACATCGCCGGGTTGCCGACAAGCAAGAGAAGGGGCTTGATGTGCATCTCGGCTTCGCGGATGGAACTCTTACCTACGAGCTGAAAGTTCCGCTTCACAAAACTTCCGAACATGCGTATGCAATCGGCGCTGATCCTTCCAAGCCACTAACTATTGGACTGGAGACCGGAGATTACTCAGACGCGATGAGGGCTCAGCTCAGCGGATCAAGCCGACCGGCAGGTGGATCTGGCGGTGGTAGGGGTGGGCGCGGCGGTGGACAGAGTCCCGGCGGAATGGGGAGCGACGCACCTGAGCCGCTCAAACACTGGCTGATTGTTCACCTCACAATCCCGGATTAGAATGATGCACCCACCGGACTATGCGACCGAATACTAAGAATATCTTCACCATCTGAGTTCACACATTCAATTCATAATTTCCATCAATCACCATTACGGAGCATACGTATGAAATCACTCACACACCGCCTCCTCATTCTCACTGCGATGGTCCTTGTCGCCGGCTTGCTGCAGGTTGCCCTTGCTCAACCACAGGGAAGGCAGATGATGTCACCGAAACAGCGCGCTGACACACTTGGAAAACAACTCTCGCTTGACTCATTGACCGTAGGCAAGATCGCGGCGATCTACGAACAGTCTCAGAAGCTCATGGCAGACAAGAGGAATGAACTTCAGGGCGACATGGATGCGATGCGAAGCGCCATGATGGAAATCCGCGAGAAGGTCAACAAGGATGTTATGGCTCTGTTGACAAAGGAACAGGCCACGAAGTACGAAGAAATACAGAAGGCACAACAGCAGCGGATGCAGCGTCCACGCAATAACTGATCCGGACACACAAACGATTTCGCAGGGGCAACATCTTGTCCGGACAATTCCCCGGGCTTGTGTTGCCCCTTGCTGTTTCTGTCACCGTCCAGTATATTCATTCTCGAAGAATTTTCTTTTCTCGCGGAAGAAAGAATATGCGCCATGACGGACAAAGTTATCCTCATTACCGGATCCACTGATGGTATTGGCAGGCAAGCAGCGCTTGAGCTTGCCTCCCTGGGCGCGACGGTCCTGATCCACGGCCGTGATGCGGCACGCGGCAGAAACGTCGTCGAGGAAATCCGGACTGCGACTGGAAATCAGAAAGTTGATCTGTTCATCGCGGATCTTTCCTCGCGGCAGCAGGTTCGCCAGCTCGCCGCGGATATCACGAACCACTGCGGCGCTCTCCACGTCCTCGTCAACAACGCCGGTGTCTTCATGAACGAGCGACGCCTGACGGTGGATGGACTGGAAACGACGTTCGCTGTCAACCATCTCGCACCGTTTCTTCTGACAAATCTTCTGCTGGACCTCCTGAAGAAAAGCGCACCGGCACGAATCATCACCGTCAGCTCCGTGGCGCACACGCGGGGAAAGCTGGATTTTGACAATCTTCAAGCAGAAAAAGGCTTTGGGGGGTACAGCTCGTATGCGCTTTCGAAGCTCGCAAACGTGCTGTTTACCTACGAACTTGGCGAGTTGCTTGCGGGAACCGGCATCACATCAAATTGTCTCCACCCGGGCGTCATCGGAACAAAGCTTCTGCGAACCGGCTTCAACATGCCCGGCGCCAGCCCGGCCGACGGCGCAGAGACGCTCGTCTTTCTGGCTGCTTCACCCGAAGTCGAGGGGATTACGGGAAAGTACTTCCAGGAGAAACAGGAAGCCCCTTCATCACCGACGACGCATGACGCTGCCCTCCGCAAAAGAATGTGGGAGGCGAGCACACAACTCACAGGTCTCTAGGAAGGTGCCACGCACCCCGTTGAGAAGTCCGACTTCTACTCGGCGAAACCCGGAAGAAGTCGGATTTCTACCATGAAGGTGCGCGGCACCTCACTCGCATTTTGGACAGCTGCAACCCGTTCCGTTTAGTTCGGCACAATACCTTCTGCGGCAACGCGCCTCGTTGAACTCCAGATTTGCTTTCCGCCAACTCGCAGGTACGTCCCATCGACGAGACTATAGCGGACAGTCTGGTTTCCTTCACGATGAAGGAGCAGCACCGGGGCATCCGTCTCAATCTCTCCGTCACTGGTCAGCCCGCTTGAAACATACAGATCATCGACCCCCTCGGGCGACTTGATGCGAAAGTGTGTCTCCGATATTGCCGTATGCTCAATCGGAGTGCGCTGGTCGCGGTAAGGAAAGAGAAGAACGTTATATTGCAGCGTCTTCGCGGCTCGTGAGATCTGGTCGAATGCAATCCAATTGATTTCCTCGGTCTTCCCCGGCGTGAGATCACTTGTGCTGGAGGCCATCGAGGTGCCGGTGCGCGGACTCTCTCCGCCTGTGAGTGGATAGACAAGTATGCCCGGCTGACCGGTGCTGTGATACTCCCGCCCATCGCGCACAAGGGTCGTCGGAGTGTGGAAGTACCACGAAAGTGTATCTCCTCCCTTCTCACACTTCACATCGTCGAGGATGAGCCAGTAGCGGTGGCTCACAAAAAGAATCTGACGGCGATGTCGCACTCCCAGTGTTTCATACCCACGGTGTTCTCCCGAGAAATACTCGAGCAAAGGACTTGAACTCCACTTGACATTCTCTCCTTCAACGAACTCGCGTTCCATATTCCGATCATTGACTGTGATCATGTTGTGTGCTCGGGAAGATTTGTACCAGGGGATATAGAGAGGATCATCATACGTCAGACCGATCCCCGCATCAACGGCAAGTGCTTTGCCGTACGCGTAAATCTCAAAGTCGAGCATGTCACTATGCGTATGAGAACCACTCCATTTGCCGTAGTTGATGTTCATGTAAAGGGCGTCGCGTGTCCAGTCGCTTCTCATGACTGTGAATCCGGAGGCGGGCATATGCCGAGACACAAACGGGGGAAATGTCAGCGCTGAGCCCTTCGGAGCGACGTCTGACAGGCTCTTGAGGACACCATAGACGTACGGCTTTTTGTAGAACTCTGCTCCATCCTCGAGAATGAAGGTGGGAAACAATCCACGGTGGCTGTCATTAATTGCGGGAATCTCACCCGTCGGTGCCAGCATGGCGATCCACCAGTCGATCGTGTTCCCCATCCGCTCACGGATTGCCCGTGCAAGATCCTCCCGCACATGGTATGTTGAAAGCAGATAGTAGAGATTGCGATAGGTGAGATACGTCGCCTGGGTATAGTTCCGCGGTGCCCGCTCGGAGTGCCCCCCGTCTTCAAAGAAATCCTGCCGCAGGTGTTCATCCAGACGCTGCAACGCAAGGTTCAACCACAAGGATGATTCCCTGAACTCGGGGAAAACCATCGCAAGCTGTGCGAGCATGTATGAGCCGTGAATCTGCCAATTCCCGGAGCGATATCCCTCCCACTGTTCGAGCTCGTACAACCACCGCCCCGCACCCAGCATTGTTTTCAACATCCGTTCATGCGTCTGCCAGGAGCGTTCTTGGAACGGCAGGAAATAGTACTCAATGAACATCCGGTTTCTGACACCGAGGCCGAGTTCATAATACACCACATCGAATTCCGGAAAGCCGCGTATAATGCTGTTTCTTTGGTCATACCATCGGAGAAATAACTCATCGAATTTCGCAAGGTACTTCTGTTCACCGGTCATGAGGTAGGCGCTCGTCAAAACTCTTGACCAACCCCAATAGTGGAAACCGTATTTTCCTGACTGGCCGATCTCACGGTTGAAATCTACCTGAGGACCAAAGTCAACAACGACATCTCCCCACGGCCGAAAGATGTTTTTCAACAGGAGTGCTGCCCGGGCAAGCACTGTATCGCGTTCCGCCGGGTGTTGCGTTGCGTACGCCCGGATTTCATCATACCCTTTCAGCATTTCTGTATCGATCAGAAGCTTGTCGGTCTGCGTTGCATAGCGAGGCTGTTGCCTTGCATCCCACCATGCCCCCCAAGCCTGATATGCCCGAACGAAATCCCTGCGTCCGGCTGCTTGTTCAACATCCTTCAAGCCGGGCTGATCGAGCACGAGCGCTTTGAAAAGATCGCTATCGTTGATGGTCTTTATCTGGTGTTCAAGGTACTCGGCATTCTTGAGCTGCGAGCGATCCGACAACTTGAGCTGGGCGAAAGCCGACCACGTCATCAACAGAAATACAAGAAGTGCCTTCACTGGGATCGAGCAATTCATTGTGAATGGTTGATTAAGAAGATGAAAGAGGCGTTGAGAACGTCTGATGCAGTTGGAAGGAGGATGTTGTGCACGCACTACGGGACGACGATTTCGAGACCTTCCCGAGCGCCGACACACTCAGTAGTTCCGTTGTACAGCCCCGTGAGTTGTTTGGCTTCCTGGACCATTCCATCCACGAAGTCATCATCGTGCATGGGATCATGATGAAAGAGAGCAAACTTCTTTACGTTCGCCTGGACGGCAAAGCGAACGACGGACTCGAGAGGAGAATGCCCCCAACCCCGCTTCTCTTTGTATTCCTCGGTTGTGTATTGTGCCTCGCCTATGAGGAGATCTGCGTGAGAAAGGAAGTCGATGAATTTTTCGTCGAGGTAGGTCGGAAAATCCGAGGCTGTTGACGGGTTCTGTGATTGCCGGAAGAGTGTGCCTTGATACGGCTCGTTATCGGTTGCATACACGACATTGGCGTGGCCGTCAGAGACGCGGTATGCAAGACACAGTGCCGGATGATTGAGATAGAAATGTCGGACCGTCAGGTCGTCGATGGTGACATCTTCACGCATCTCGTGGATATGGATATTGGGGCTCATCGCTCCCAGCTCGACGGGAAAGTAGTCCGAATCCATCTGGATCTTGAGAATCTTGTCCAGGGATTTGTCCCGACCCGGCGGCCCGTAAAGATGGATCGTGTTCTGTGGTTCGTACGCGGGGAGAAAAAAGGGAAATCCTTGAATATGATCCCAGTGAGTATGACTGATGAAAACGTGAATGGTCAGCGGCTGGGAGGGAAATTCTTTCATCAACTGATTGCCAAGCTCGCGAATTCCCGTGCCCGCATCGAACACAATGATGTGGGTACCGGCGCGCAACTCAACACAGGAGGTATTCCCCCCGTAGCGCACCGTCGAAGGGCCTGGAGTTGCGATGGAGCCGCGGGTTCCCCAAAAACGGGCTTTCATCATTTGGAATTCTGACGTTTGTCCATGTTTTCGCGTGCCGTCTTCAGCATCTCGGCCATCTCAAACGGCTTCACAACATAGGCATCCGCGCCGAGTTCGGCAGCCTTGTCCATATCAGGCTTGTACGACTTCGCCGACATGATGATGATGGCTGTCTTCGAGAACCGATGGTCATTCCGGAGAATCTGGCAGACTTCGAAGCCGAGCAATCGGGGCATCACGAGATCGAGGAGAATGAGTTCGGGGAGTTCCTCTCCTGCGATTTTGACAGCGTCCTCTCCATTGTCCGCCTGGAATACGGTGAACCCGTCTCGCTCAAATCCCATCACAATCATCTTGCGGAGGAATTCCTCATCATCGACGATGAGCACTCTTGGTTTCACTGGATTCTAGACTCCTGCTCTTTGAGACATCCGTTAAGTTCTCGTGGGGGGTATCCCGACCTAGCGGGTTTATCACGTTGTCGGGAAACTTATCAATTACTTTGCCGAAAAACAACACACCGCTATGATTTCTGTCATTATCAACAGTGAAAAGACGAAAGAGTCATAGTGGCAACAGTATGCACCTCCATGGGATCCGGTGAACACTGGCCGAGGGGGCCTCTAGGAGGATAAGAAATGCATCATCCACGAACGATATACGGAGGCAATATGGGGTGGATTCTTGTAGAAGCTCGGGGATTATCCCTGTCCCAAATCACCCCATGAGCGAACAAAGTGAGCAAGTGGAAGGTGGATTCTAGGACCCCGTCTGTTTTTCAGACGGGACGCCTAAACTTTGCGAACATTGAGTAGAAGGCTTTCGAGGATAGAAGCTCACCGCAAACCATCCAAAACAGAATCGGCTAGGTGAATGTCTGCGCCGGAGGCGCATCCCCGCCAGCCTCACAAGCTCAATGAGGCG
>JACVXU010000275.1 GCA_015661185.1 Bacteroidota bacterium | reverse complement strand
GACGATCGGTTCTGAGAATCAGGACAGCAAGGCTAAGGAATACAGTATCGTCTCGGCCATGTATGATCTGGACGGAGTCAAGGGAAGAGTCGGCATCATCGGCCCGCGGCGGATGGACTACGCCAAGGTGATTCCCCTCGTAGACCACGTAGCAAGACTGGTTGAGAAAATGATGAGGGCTTAGGAGCACCACGAATGAACGAGAGTCAGGAGAGCATGGAAGAAACGAAGGATCTTGGCGAGCAGTCGCTGCAAACCGAATCAGAGCCTCAAATGTCAGAGGTGCCCGATTCGGTAAAAGGCGGGGAGACGGCTCTGAAGCTCGCAGAGGCGGAAAAACAGGTCGAGTACTATAAGGACATTCTTCTGAGGAAAGTTGCGGAATTCGACAACTTCAAGAAGCGGATGGAGAATGACGCAGGCGCTGCTCTGAAATACGGGAAAGCCGACATCATTCAGAGCCTCCTGCCCGTCATCGATGATTTTGAACGGTCTCTCAAACTTGGCAAGGACCGTCGCGAGTCCGAAGCGTTCTCCAAGGGGGTGGAGCTCATATATCAAAAACTGATGAAGTTTCTAACGTTGCAGGGGGTGAAGGAAATCGAATCTCTCGGCAAGGAGTTTGATGTACACTACCACGATGCTCTCCTCCAGGTACCCCGAAGCGACGTCCCGCCCCACATTGTCATCGAAGTGGTCGAGAAAGGATATTCGCTCGACGACCGCGTCCTCCGCCACTCGAAAGTTGTCGTATCAACAACTCCGGCTGTGAATGGACCTGGCGGTGGCAGCATTCAAGCCATCGATCCAGATGCCGGCACCACCAAGAAGCTGGAGAACTAGCACATAGCATGGCTAAACGCGATTATTACGACATACTCGGCGTCTCCCGAAGCGCCTCTCAGGAAGAGATCAAAAAAGCGTATCGGCAGATGGCGCTGAAGTATCACCCCGATCGAAACCCCGGGAACAAAGAAGCGGAAGACCAATTTAAGGAAGCTGCCGAAGCATACGAGGTGCTTTCCGATCAGGAGAAGCGCAGACGCTATGACCAGTTTGGTCATGAAGGAATGCGCGGGGTACACGGGCGTGACTTCCACGACGTAAACGATATCTTCTCTGCGTTTGGTGACGTCTTCGGGGGCGGTTTCGGCGGTGGCATTTTTGACGAGGTCTTCGGCGGCTCAGGTCGTGGAAGACGCTCAGCACGATCGCAGCATGGCACAGCAGGGGCGGATTTGAAGGTGAAGCTGCCGCTGACGCTCGAGGAAATTGCGACAGGGATCGAGAAGAAGATCAAGGTCAGAAAACAGAAGAAGTGTGACGTCTGCAATGGCTCCGGAGCAAAATCGGGCACCAGCACTTCGAGCTGCCCGCAATGCAATGGGAGCGGTGAGTTGCGCCAGGTGTCCCGCTCAATGTTCGGACAGTTCGTCAACATCACGACATGCCCTACGTGCGGTGGCGAGGGACGAATCGTTCGCGAGCCATGCCTCAACTGCCACGGAGAAGGGCGCCTCCCGGGTGAAACCACAATCAAAGTGAGTGTCCCCGCCGGTGTGGCTGAAGGCAACTATATCCCGCTTCAAGGGCAAGGCAATGCCGGACAGCGTGGCGGGCCTCCCGGCGATCTGATCGTTCTGATTGAAGAACAACCACACCAGTACTTCACGCGCAGCGGCGATGATATCATCTATGACCTCAATGTCAGTTTTCCTATGGCCGCATTGGGGGGGGAAATCGAGATTCCGACGCTCACCGGCAAGGCAAAGCTGGTTATCGATGCGGGGACTCCTGCGGGCCGGTTGTTGCGAATGCGGGAGAAGGGTATTTCCCACCTCAACGGGTACAACCGGGGAGACCAGCTGGTTCGAATCAACATCTGGGTGCCTTCAAAGCTCACTTCGAAAGAAAAAGAGCTCCTGAAGCAGCTGGGCACCAACGAGCATATCGTCCCCAATGAAGAGGAACGCCACGGCCATTCGAAAACACTGTTCGGCAAGATGAAGGACGCCTTTTCCTAGAATCGAATGTGGCAGCGCCTTACCAACTGGCTTGCGATGACGCGTTCGGAACAGAGAGTCATTCTGTTCCTTTCGACGACTCTGGTCGTCGGGGCAGGAATTCGATTGTATCAGGAGACCTATCCGTCCAGGCGCGAGTTCGACTATCGGGCAGTTGATAGTTCATTTGCCGCGTTCCGGAAGGAGCTGGCGCCCGATTCCGTGCAGCAAAAGACGGGACGTCCGGGAAAGCTGGTCAACATCAACACTGCTTCCAAAGATGAATTGCTTGCGCTCCCCGGAATTGGCCAGACCCTGGCAGAGCGCATAGTCATTTTCAGAGGGAACCAGCGTAAGTTTGGATCGGCCGAAGACCTGCAGAAAGTCGAAGGGATCAGCAAGAAGAAGTTCGAGAAGCTCAAACCATTCGTCACCGTTCAATAGACCATCAGGGATCCGTCGTCCGCGCATCATACCGAACGGGAAAGGCACCGTGCAATCATGAGATCCTCCTACTATGTCGGCGTATCATTGTACAAGGGGCAAATCCAGCTTGCCGAACTCGACCACGGGAAGAAGAAAACGGTCACGGCATTGAACGAGCGCAGCACTTCGATCGATTTTAACCACGACGGGAATTTTTCTCCCGATCATCCTCAGCTCTTTACGTTTGTCTACGAGCTCGAAGAGCTGCTAAAGCAAAACAAAGTACACTCCAAGACGATCTCCTTCGCCCTTCCCACGGAGCCGCTCCTCATCAACGTCATTCCGGTGGACGCGACGCTGCAGGGGACCGAGCTGACGTCGCACATCCAATGGGAATTTGAACAGTACTACCCCAACGTCCCTCACAAGGACTTCACCATCAGCGCCTATCCTATTCCAGGTCCGAAGAAGAACGTGAAACAGGTATTCCTCGTGGGGGTGCGGAGAGGACTTATCGGATTCCTGAAGCGCGCGGCAAGCGAACTCCGCATGGAGGTTCATCTGATCGACATCGATCATTTCAGCGCTGAGAAAACGCTCCGTCACTGCCATCCAGAGATCCTCAAAGAGAACGTCATGCTGATCGGCCTTCGCGGCGACTTCCTCGATGCGAGCCTCGTCTGTCAGGGCGAGTACACAGACTACCGCGGATTCTCCACGGAACACCTGGATGACCTGAAGAAGTGCATCCTCACATACAGACAGTACCTTGAACAGAAAGACGGGATCCAGGCCCCGACAAAGATCATCCTCTACGGTTTCAATGTTACTCCCCAAACACTCAACCAGATTCAGCGGGAAACGGGGATCGCAACGCTGGCCCTGGACTCTATGCGAAATCTGATTCCATCCAAGAAGCTCGACGAGGCGTACGTGAAGGAGAGCTCACGTTTTGCCGCAGCCATAGGACTGGCATTGCGAACTCAATGAGAATCATAGCAGGACAGTACCGCGGCCGTAGCCTTTCCAGCGTCCGCGATCTTTCGATACGACCGACGACAGACCGGGCAAAACAAACCATTTTCGACATTCTCTCAAACCGACTGGATTTCGACGGGATCGAGGTCCTCGATCTTTTTGCCGGAAGCGGAAGCCTGGGACTGGAAGCGATCAGTCGTGGCGCCCGAAACGTCGTCTTCGTTGACAAAGCACAGCAGTCCTTGCGCGCACTCGAGTCAAACATCGCAACGCTCGGCTGCTCCGATCAGTGCACTGCCTACACAGCCGATGTCTTTTGGTTTCTCAAGAACACGCATCGGGCGTTCGATCTCGTCTTTGTCGATCCCCCCTATCGCCTTGAACGGATCGAGGATCTCCCCAACGCGATCTATGAATCGCCGGTAGTGAAAGAGGGGACGATTGTCGTCATGGAACACAGCAAGGAAAGTCAGGTTGTCGTGTCGGAGACGATGTATGATATCACACGAAAACCGTTTGGACAGACAACGGTTCTGATAATGCAAACAAAGGCGAAACAGATTTGATTTTCGATTGTCGCTTTCCGATTGTCGGTTGGTGATATTTCATTCGTTGTGGTCTTGGCATTTGGCAGTGTCCTAATTTGGTTGTGAATTTCAACGCGGAGACGCAGAGTCCGCAGAGAAACGCGGAGAAACGCCGATATTGTGAAACCTCTGCGATCCTCTGCGTGCTCGGCGCCTCTGCGTTTAAGAATTACGATCAAAAAAGGATACTACTTGGCATTTCAAATTTTCTAGGTTTTCGGATTTCGTGGTTCGCATTTCATCCAGAGACTGATTCGAGGAACTGCCATGAGAACAGCCATCTATCCCCGAACATTCGACCCAATCACCAATGGCCACCTGGACATTCTTGAACGGGCGTTGAAATTGTTTGACAAGGTCATC
>JACVXU010000073.1 GCA_015661185.1 Bacteroidota bacterium | reverse complement strand
GGAGCCAAAGACCGTCACGATACAGGTCTCGGCGAAAGCGAGCGTCTTTGGCACTGCGGCAATCGTACTCCTCATCGTCGGCCTGGTCATCGGTATTGTGGTCTTCGGAATTCGTCTCACGAAACGATAATGCATCACTGATACTCACACTCAGTCAAGAGGATCTTTCATGGATCAAACCAACATACTTGAAGCGCAGATGCTGACCAAAGTCTATGAAGACGGACTCTGCGCGCTCGATCACGTCTCGTTCTCCGTCAAAGCGGGGGAGATTTTCTGTCTATTGGGGGACAACGGTGCGGGGAAGACGACGACCATCAACCTCTTCCTCGGCTTCTTGAATCCGACCGAAGGGGTCGCAATCATCAACGGGATTGACGTGGCGAAAGATCCTCTCGCGGCCAAGCAGCACGTCGCGTATCTCTCCGACGTAGTGATGTTGTACCCAAATTTCACGGCGCGGCAAAACCTGGACTTCTTTGCCCGCCTTGGAGGGAGACAGAACCTGAAGCGGGATGACTACTACAATGTGCTCCGACAGGTCGGTTTGCAGGAAAAGGCGTTCGAGCAAAGGCTGAAAGGCTTCTCGAAAGGTATGAGGCAGAAGGTAGGTCTCGCCATCGCGATCGTCAAAGAGGCTCCGGCGATCATTCTCGACGAGCCCACGAGCGGGCTGGATCCGAAAGCTGCGAATGAATTCCTGGCCATTCTCCATCAACTACGTGCGCAGGGACGGGCAATTCTGATCAGCACGCACGATATCTTCCGCGCAAAAGAGATCTCCGACACCGTCGGTATCATGAGCGAGGGAAAGCTCCTCGCTATGAAAACGCGGGCGGAGCTGGAGCACGAGAATCTCGAAAAACTGTACCTGGATTACATCCAGGGGAAAGTCGCCGCTTGATGACCCGCAGACTCTCTGTTGCTGCGGGCAACCATAGAACGATAAAGGCACTGCCATGCTGAAGATTCTCCTCGAAAAAGAGCTTCGCGACATCATCTACTCGACGAAATTCGCTATCACGTTTGCTGCCGCGGCGGTTCTGGTGCTGCTCAGTTTCTACGTGGGGATACGAAACTACCATGAGAGCGTGCGGGAATTTGAAGCGGCAAAGGCAACGAACGCAGCATCCATTGCCGCGGCGACCGATTGGAGACAGGTTCAAAATCGTGTGTTCCGGAAACCGCAGCCGTTGGAAGTGCTCGTCAACGGCGTCACGAATGATGTGGGTCGTACTACCGATATGCGCGCCTCGGGCGAGCTGACCCTGATCAACAGCCGGTTCAGTGCCGATCCCCTGTTTGCTGTGTTCAGATTTCTCGACCTGAACTTCGTCGTCATCATCGTCTTCAGTCTTTTTGCGATCCTCTTCGGCTACGATGCGATCAACGGGGAAAAGGAGTCGGGGACACTCAAGCTCGTCTTTTCAAACAAAGTCTCGCGGGCAAGCTTCATCATGAGCAAGTTGCTCGGGAGCGTGATCGCCCTCGGTGTTCCGCTGCTCGTGCCGCTGTTGATCGGCTGCTTGATGCTGCTCGGGCTGGGAGTCCCGATGAGCGGGGACGAATGGATCCAGTTGGGGCTGCTCATCTTCGCAGGACTTCTCAGTTTCGGCGTCTTTCTCACGCTCAGCATCATGATCTCGGCGATGGTGACGCGCTCGAGCGTCTCGTTCCTGCTCTCGCTGGTTGTCTGGATTTTCTCTGTTCTCATTGTTCCGAAGGGGAGCGTCTTGCTTGCGTCGCAGATAGCGTCGGCGCCCAGCATGGATGCGATCGAATCGCAGAAGCGGAAGTTTACAGCAGACCAGATGACGCGGCGGATGGCGGCGATGCAGCAGTGGTTTAGCAGCCGTTCCGTTGGAATGGACACGAGTTTCACGTCGAAATTCGCAGCCTTCCAGGATAGTTCGACGAAATCCTTTGAGAAGGAACGGCAGGAATTCTACGGCAGGCTCAACGAAGACTGGCGAAACAAGAAAGACTGGCAGGAGCAGTGGGCCTTTGGCATCTCCAGGGTCTCACCGACCGCTGTGTTCCAGATTGCTGCAATGAACCTTTCGGGGACGGACGTCGGGATGAAGTTCCGGTACTTGAAGGAGCTTGACCGCTACCAGGATTCGTATGCGAAATTCATTCAAGCGAAAACAGGATCGACGGCGGACTACATGCGCGTGATAATCAGGAGATTCAGCACCGCGCAGAGCGATGAGGACAAGCAGAAGACGTTGAATCCTTCAGAGCTTCCCGAGTTTGTCGTGCAACCCCGCCCGCTGGGGAGCACCATCGCCGCATCCCTGTTTGATCTTGGCTTGCTTGTTGTCTTGAATGCGCTCTTCTTCGGCGGGGCATTTTTTGCGTTTCTGAGGTTTGATCTGCGCTAGAGGTCCAGGTGAAAAGTGGTGCCACCCCGCCTGCCAACTCAGTTCTTCGAGGCGGGCAGGAAAGACACGAAGGCACAAGGGTTCTTGAAAGAGAAGGAAAACTAAAGATCTTTCTTGGTGTCTTTGAGACTTCGTGGCAGAATTGATGTTCTCGACCGCGCTTCTAGTGCGAAGTTCGATTCGGATTTCTCATCCTGGCCCCTCGTGACTTATTCAATATCAAGGACGGATTCGTATGTGGAAAACGATTGCTGAGAAAGAACTCCGGGATCATCTCCAGAGCACACGCTTCCTTGTCGCAGCGAGCGTCAGCACGTTGCTCATTGTGATGAGCATCTGGCTGGGCATCACTCATTACAAAGCGAGGGTCGCGCAGTACGAACAGGGCGTCCAGATGATGCTGGATCTCGCGTCCCAGCAAACCAACTGGATGATGGTGAGCCCCACTGCCTGGCGGAAAGTCCGGAGCGAGTATTCAGACGATCCCATGCTTGCTGCGTTTCAGTTCCTCGATCCAACATTTGTCGTATTGATCGTGCTGAGCCTCATTGCGATTCTCTTTACATATAACGCGGTCAACGGCGAGAAGGAGAGCGGCACTCTGAAGCTTGTGTTTGCGAACAGAGTCTCGAAGGCGGAGTATATTGTCGGCAAGCTCGTCGGAAGCTGGCTCGCAATTCTCGCCCCTGTTCTCATCTCATTCCTTGTCGGAGTTCTTCTCCTCGTCCTGCTCGGAGTGAATTTGAGCGCATCCTCCTGGGGGCAATATGCGATCTTCGTCCTCGCATCCATTCTCTACGCGACATGCTTCATGCTGTTGGGGGTGTTCGTTTCAGCGTTGACGCACCGTTCAAGCGTTTCGTTCCTAATCCTGCTCGTCGTCTGGATTTGCGCAGTGCTCATTGTGCCGAAGGCGGCGACGATGCTCGCCGGTCGTGCAATGCCGGTTCCGACGGTTGATGAAATCGAGAGCAAGCTCGCAAGCTATTCGAGTCAAACCCGAACCGAAGGGATGACTGCCATAATGAAGAGGTCGAGAGAGCTCTACAGATCAGGATCGGAGATGAAGCCTGAGTACCGGCAGAAGATGTTCGCGACGCTGCAGCAGGAAATCGAGGCGAAGCGCAAGGAAATGGAACAGCAGATCACGGAATATTCGGCGCGGGTGTACGAAGACTACTACAATCAGAAAAGCGGGCAGGAGCTCCTGGCGTTTTCTCTCGCGAAACTCTCGCCGGCTTCGCAATTTCAACTCGCGACCATGAAACTGTCCGGTACCGATGTTGCATTGAAGAAGCGGTACGAAGACGCCATGAAGGAATACAAGACACAGTACTCAAACTACGCTCAGCAGAAAGGGGGGGGCGGCGGAATCAGCATCCGTATGTCGGCTGGTCGCGGTACGCCTTCGGCTTCCATGACTGGTCCCACCCAGACCAAAATCGATGTCTCCGAGATGCCGAAATTCAAAGACCCCGAGTACTCCTTCGGCACATCGGTGGTTGGGGCATTCTTTGATCTCGGATTGCTGATGCTGTTCAATGTTTTTGCCTTTGTGGGAGCTTTCGTGGCCTTCCTGCGTTTCGACATGAGGTAGACGAAGTAGAAGTCCGCCTTTTCACCTTGCTTGAACCCGTAAAAGACGGACTTCTAACTTTGCCGCCCAGTCTTCTTCTTGGTCCACAACCATGCTTGTCAAATCTGACTCTGGGTGTTAGCGATGGCCAAGACCCGGATCCTTCCGCGTTTGACTGGTTCTCCCGTCACGCGCAACCTGTACCGGGCCCCGTTCATCCGGAAACGGCTCCACAGAACTTTTTTGGTTTGGCCTTCTTATTCATTCGCCCTCGAAAAGAAACAACGTCAGTCTGAGCGCAGGCTTGACGTCCTGAGCGAGCGGAGCGAGTCGAAGGACTTGTCAAGCCGTAGTCGAAGACTGTAACGTGCCTACACAGGCAGCGAAACCGGGTAAGGATTGCTACGGTTGGGTTTTGATGCTGGTGGACGAGAACGGGGGGCCAACGGAGGTCACGCGTCAGCGAATGAAGCAATACCACATGGCAGTGGACATCATTTCTTCCACAGCTCCGTGGATTGCCTTCTTCACTTCCGAAAGCGAGCCGACCCTCCTGTTGGATGCATCGTAGATTTCAGAGCCGCGAACACTCATCATTTTTCTGTCTTCCGGGTCGAAAAGGGTGTTCCCCCTGACAAAACCGACTCTTTGATTGTCGCCGTCAAAGAGGCTTTCGCCCTTTGCCTTCGCAACAAGCTGATGGTGTGCGTTGTAAAGTCCTGAACCCGACATTCTATATACACTCATGCTTATCCTCTCGCTCCTCCGGACCCACACAAAACGGGACCGGCTCTATCTTTCAATGTAGACCCCGATCACATCAATAGCAAACTTCAGTAGTGTCCTTTCTTGATCGAAGTTCTTAAACGCGGAGGCGCGGAGCACGCAGAGGATCGCAGAGGTTTCACAATATCGGAGTTTCTCCGCGTTTCTCTGCGGACTCTGCGTCTCCGCGTTGAAACCTACAACCAAATTAGGACACTACCCAAACTTCCGGCGCATTTGATGCTGAAGGCTTACTCAGGGCGCCGCAAACGTTCACATTCAGAACATCCGCAAGAAGAAGCGGCAACCACCGTTGAGGGAAATCCGCCAGGAGGAACTGTTACGAGCGAAAGAGGAATCAGTTGATTGTGGTCGAAAATAACATCGAGAAATCTTTTGGTCAACTTGAGAATTGGAAAAAACAGCTCATGCAAACGAGAAGGTTATTCAGGTATCTCGAAGTACTTCGCTTCGACATTGTTGTTGTACTTAGGGGTCTCGAAAACCACCTGCCAGTCGAGCTTCATGTCTGCGATTGACGGGATATCAAGTACAGTGTTTTCCGCTCTCGTGGTCTTATCGTTATAGTATTGGTCCAGCACGGATCCATCGCCCGAGATGGATTTGCCAACCTTCTGCACGAGGGCAATCATCGAAAAACCATATGGCGGGGTAGACACGTCTCCGCCGTTGAGACCGATCCGTGCACAATCATATATTACATCGTACACCACATCCCAAATAGTTAGATTATTCTTCATTTGGAGGAAATCCACATAGATC
The DNA here is from genome assembly GCA_015661185.1 of Bacteroidota bacterium. Classification (GTDB taxonomy): domain Bacteria; phylum Bacteroidota; class Ignavibacteria; order UBA10030; family UBA10030; genus UBA9647. The sequence goes on along the minus strand of JACVXU010000073.1, from coordinate 10,530 downwards.
ATTATGTAGCCGCTATAGGGGATCATGGTGTAAGGTGACATCTGTCTGAGAGGGAGCGGGTCGTTTGGATCGCCCTTGACGATGCGTGGACGGTTCGCAGGAGGGAGATGAGCAAAGCATCTTGCCTGGATCTCGTCCGCGAGCCAACCCTGCTGTTCAGCAGTGATGCTCTTCGCATTTAACCACAGCGATAGTATGTTTTTGTTTACGAGGTAGAATTCGTAGTGAGACGCGCTATTTCTCAGATCCATACCCACCAGACAGCCATGCCCTGGCAACGTGTCCCTCGATCTGAAGTTGACGGTCTGATACAGCGAGAGCAATTTGCGAAGCGGCATGCCGGTGCCGGCGTTTGTCTCGACGCCGATGTCGAAAGTCCGATCTCCAGAGGAGACTTTATAGGTCGCGATAAAACTCGAATCCCTTCCGTTTGTGATGAATGCACGAAGTGTGTGATTTGTCGAGGTTAGCTTATGAAAAGCGTACTTACCACCGGCATCTACAGGCACCTTCACCGTATCCGTGCCGGTTATTGCCGCCACCCATCCGGTGAAAGGACCCTGCATCACCACGACCGGCTTGTATCCGGCGAGGTATGTCCCTTCAAACCGATCACGCACGCATCCGCTGATATCATCAAGAGGAGCGAACACAATGTCGATGATCTTCTCCACTGTCCGGTTCATCTGGTCAACGACCGTAATTTTCGCCTGCTTCGATCCATGGTCATCGCGATTTGTAAGATAATAGATGACCGAATCATTACTCGCATTCAGCCGGAAGACCAAGCCGGGACTTACTGGGGAAACTGAAATCGCCAGGGAGTCTCCTTCCGGGTCACTTGCCAGAACTTTCTTTGGGGCACGGGATACTGAGCCTTCAGTACCAGTCAGACGGCTGATGATCTTTGGCAGCTGATTGGCCCGGACATAGACTGAATCGGAGGTCATCGCTCTCTGCCCGGACACGTCTTCAATCGTAAGTGTAGGTTTGAAGATCCCTGGAACCAGATAGGCGTGTGAGGTTTGGGCCGAGTCTCTGCTTCCTGAAAGGTTTACTGTATCTCTCATCGTGCCGTCGCGAAAATCGATGATCCCGCGTGCAAGCCCTAATTCCGCAGCTGCACGCAGTTTGAACTGTACGGCTTGTCCCTCAAAAATATTCCTGGGAGCGGCACTGAAGGAAATCACTGACGGAAGGATGTGGAGCGGGACGCCTAAATCGTCGCAGCCGGGAGAAACGATACTGAGCAGCATCGAACTCAGAGCCAGCGAGCAAAAGCCGATGAGCCTATGGCTCAAAAGGCGCATGCGCCTTCGGCGGAGATTTCCGATTGTCGCAAAACCGGACATTATGGTTCCTTCACCCGGTGCTCGGAAGAACTGAGAAGGTCGCGCAGGTCGCCCACACCACGGATCGTGACCACGAGCGCAATGCCGAAGAACACCAGTGCAGCGATGCCAAAGAGGATGAGCCAGAACAACGCGCCGGCCGTCATGGTTGCTCCGCGGTTGTGAGATGTTTGGGAGGTGATGTGCGCTGGCTTGCAAGCGAGCCGACGATCATGCCAAGCGCTGCCAGAAAGAAGCTGAGGATGCCGGCAATGTTCACGTCGGAGATAAAGGTCAACCACGCCGGCAATGCGTCACGCGATTTCTCGAGCACGAGAAAGCCGGCAGGCGCGACTGCACCCATAATGAGCGATGCGTAGGCTCCGATTTTGTTCGCCTTGCGCCAGTACATCCCCGCCGCGACACAACCCAGAGCCCCTGAAGTGTACATAGCCCCCGTCACGTACAGGTACTGGAAAGCGGTATCCGGAATCTGATACCAGAGACCGAAAACCAGGAGGAATACCCCGATCACTCCTGCTACAAATCTGGTTATTGCGACGGTTGTTGATTCCGAAAAGTCCCTGGGCCGCGTACAACCAATCACGTCGCGTGCCAGCACAGAACTCCATGCGAGCAGATACGCGCTGTAGGTGGACATCGACGCGGCGAGCATCCCCGCTACGAGCAACCCGAGAAATCCGGGGGGGACGACTGCACCAAGGAGTTTCGGCATCGCAGCGGCACTGGTCAAGCCCGGACCGAAAAACGCCAGCGCAGCAACGCCCCAAAACATTGGAATCATTGCCCGTCCTGCAAACGTAAGCCCCGTCCAGAAAAACATCTTCTTCGCCACTTCCGGACTTTCTGAGGCGAGAGCTTTTGACGTCCCGGGCTGCCACAATGCTCCGGCCGCCACACTGCTCACGAAAATCCAAAGGACAAAAGTCCAACCGAACCGCGGATTGGCGAAGGGATCGACACCCGACGCCCCCAGCGTGGTCGACACCGCAGTACTGATGCTCGTCAGGTCCACCCGCCACAACACCGCTATGGTTGCCACCAACATGCCGAACGCGAGGACTACAAATTGCATGAAGTCCGTGATCACAATCGAAAACATGCCGCCGAGAACCGTGTAGGAGACGACGATCAGAAGCATGACCGTCATGATGATCGCGAGTGCTCCGGGGCCGAAACCCATGACTTCCGAAAGGAAGATCCCGTCGAACTTCAGAAAAATTCCCATGTTCAAGACACCCCCGAGAAAGAGGATGATCCCTCCAAGGAGGCGAACCCTGCGCGAGTACCGCAGCTCGTAGTACTCGGGAATGGTCATCACGCGGAGGCGGCGGAGGTTCTCAATGATGAATCCCGTTCGACCCACGACCGCGTACGCAACCATCGCCAGAATGCCGATGATGAATCCCGAAAAGCCCGCCACGTACCCGAGTTCTCCGTAGTACACATACGTCACGGTTCCCAATTCGGTCGCCACAAACGTTGCAATGCCCAGAGAGACCTTCACTTTCCTGCCGGCAACCATATAGCCGGCGAGGTTCTCAACGTACCGCTTTGCCCAAATGCCGAGCGCGACGCTGGCAAGCAGATATGCCACGGTCAGGATCCAATCGACGGCTCCGAAATTCATCCGACAAATACCTGCTTCCAGAACTGACGGTACTGATTCCATTTCATGAAGTTAATCCCCCAGTGCGGGCTGGCGCCGGTCATCCAGCAAGTGACCCGCCCGGTGCCAAACCTCCGGGAAGCAAGCAAGGGGTGCCAGGTCCCCTGATTAAGAATCTCCACCACAGCGTCACATCCATCGCGAAGCCGCGATTCGTTGAAACCCAGAAGCGCGGGGAGTGACGACCAATCGAGTCCTTTGACCATCGGATTCTCCGCATCGTTGCACCGCACGTCGTAGCCTGCGGTCGACTCAATCAGGTCATCGCCCTGAAGGCAGACAACAGGGAACACGTCATGTATCCGTGAGCGGCCCCATCCCCCTTTCCCCAACTCTCCACCGAAGCTGTACCATCCTCCATTCATATGGAAATGTCCCCCCCGGGCAATCCAGTCACGGAGGATGTCAAACCGATCGGGGAATGTCACAGGTTTGTCTCCCCACTTCGCACGCTGGAAAAAGTCGGGATGCAACATCAGACATTTGGTCTCCACGTCCGCAAAGACAATGGCGGTAGACCATCGGAGCCGCTCGTCAAAAGCTTCGGGAGACATGTGGTACATCTCCCATGAGGGCTGAGAGATGACCTCTGCTCCGGGGATCGCGCTCAGCGCGTCGACGAACGGTTGCGCATAGTTGAGCATCTCGACATCTTTCTTCTCAGACTTGAATGGGGATTCAATGTAGGTCTGGCCGAGTTGGATGCACCAGTTGCCGACGTGCCAAATCCGGGGCGTAGCGTGGCTAGACATAAACACGGCTCTTTCTTTATATATAGAAGCATTCCTTATGAATTCAATGGCATGATAATCAAACCCACAACAAAAAACCACGACTCTCATTTGGAGGATAGAAAGCATGGAGGATAGAAAGCGCCCCGTTACTTCACTTGGCACCGAACGATCTGAGCGGAATTGATTCTTGATTAACGGTCCGTGCGAGGCGAGTGCGCTGAATGAACAGCGTGGCGGCCAATTCTTGAAGCTCATCATCAGGGAGGCGGAGCCTCATTGCAGCGAAAGCAGACCTGGGCGGGGAACCCCACCTAGGCCCCGCGCTTGTCAAGCCATCGCCGACCGGCAGCAGTCTTGAAGTATTTCTCTCGTGCTCGGGCTTCCATCAGACTATCGAATGACTCCTGATAGACGAGGACGAAGGGAACTCGAGCTTTAGTAGACTTGACCTTCCCTGCGTTATGTTCTTCAAGTCTGTGAGGAACATCGGTCGACAAGCCAACATAACGGCCGCCATCTGCGACGCTTCGCAGAACGTAGACGTGGACTGGGCCGATTTGAGAGATCTTTAGTGGCACGTTCGGGTGTCCCTGAATCAAACAGATACAAACCGGGATGAATCGAATGGAACGTCCAATATCGAACGCGGAATGACCAAGAGCGAGGTGATCTGGCGACTGGCTGGATTGCTTTTTGTACGCCTGGAGGGATTTCCCGCCCGCCCGACTCATGAGATTCTTGTACGGGTGGTCGGGCGGGGAACCCACAACTTCCATTTCGACTGAAGTTAGCTACTTGCTACAACTGAGACGCTAACTTCATCGTCGAAATGAGAATCCACCCGTTTTGCGTCGGGACTTCGAATGAGCAAACTTGCCCGGACTGAATGGGTAGGAAAAAAGAGGGATAATGCTCTGTGAATGTCCAACAAGAAATATCGAATAATAAATATTGAAGTTTGGGCAAGGTTGAAGCTATCGTACGCCTGGAGGGATTTGAACCCACAACCCTCAGCTCCGTAGGCTGATGCTCTATCCAATTGAGCTACAGGCGCGGTGAAAATACTCTGATGCTTTGCTGCAGATCCCGCTTCGCTCAGCGGGACGAGCAAAACGGCTGCTGCTCTCTGCGTTCGCAGGCCGTTTTGGCGGCTACAGGCTCGAAAAAATGAAGAAGGAATAGTGTAGGCTCAAGTGATACCGACGCACTCCCCACCTTCTCCTTTCTGCACTCTACCCTCTACCTTTGCTGGCAGCCCTAAGGAGATCCTCGATCACGCTGAAAACGCATGCATTGCAATCGTTCTAAAGCTTAACCGAACATAATATCGCAAAAACTTCGGAAATTTCCAAATGGCTGGGTTGGCGAGGGCTTTTTCATTTTAGCCCAGGATTCTCTGACCATACTACATTGCCTCTTTGGCAGCCACCCTTGAGTGCTCTGGGATTTGCCTTTCGGTTTGAACTGCAGTAGCTTTGTAGTGTGGCAATCAGCGGTAGGTCAGATCGTGCTATCGCCCACGGTTCGTGTTGTTCCAATCCTAATCGGAAAGGAGTTATGGTAGGGGTATCAGTTCTTCACAACAAGATTTAGGAGCACCCAGGATGCGGTGACAGAATGTCCCCGGAATCGCTTGTTGAACGCTTGTCGACTGTGAGGAGGAGAAACAATGAACATTCAAGCGAAGTCAGACGGCAAATCAGTGAAGACGTGTTTATCTGTACTGCAATTCCTGTTGAAGGATCTTCATCCCCGTGATTTCACCATCAGGCTTTGGGACGGCTCCACGTTGGATGCTGAGCCCGGCATGGCAAGTCACTTCACGATGGTCATTCGCCATCCGGGCGCTCTCCGTAGCATGTTCCTTTCCGGTGGAGAGCGCGCGCTGGCTGAGGCATATATCTACGATGATTTCGACATCGAAGGCAGCATGGAAAGTGTTTTCCCAATGGTAGAACACCTTGTCGGCCTGAATCCTCGGCTCGTCGATCGAATTCGTCTCGTCGCGCAGCTTCAGAGCCTGCCTTCCAGGGACGGTGCAAAATCCGGCAGACGGGCAGTGAAACTCGCCGGGGCAATTCATTCTGTCGAGCGCGATCGTCTGGCTGTGACGTATCATTACAATACTTCCAATGCCTTCTTTGCCCTTTACCTCGATGGAAGAATGGTGTACTCGTGCGGGTATTTTGCCACTCCGGAGGAGGATCTCGATTCTGCCCAAGAGCGGAAACTGGACTACATCTGCCGCAAACTGCGGCTTCGCGAGGGCGAGCGGCTGCTCGATATCGGCTGCGGATGGGGCGGAATGATCATCTACGCAGCGAAGAAATATGGTGTGTCCGCATTGGGAATTACTCTTAGCGAGCCACAAGCAGAACTGGCCAACGAGCGAATCCGTCAAGAACGCCTGGAGGACCGATGCCGGGCGGAAGTGCGTGACTATCGCGATGTTGACGGACCGGAGTCATTTGACAAATTGGTGAGCATTGGGATGGTTGAACACGTCGGCAGATCCATGCTGCCGGAGTACTTCAAGCATGCATGGCGTCTGCTCCGCCCGGGCGGCACATTTCTGAACCACGGAATTGCGGAGCATGGGGATCATAGGAGGCCGACTTTTTCCCAAGGCTATGTTTTCCCGGACTCTGAGCCGGTTCCGCTCGGCGAGATCACGACAATCGCTGAGGGCATTGGGTTCGAAGTGCGGGATGTTGAGAGTCTGCGCGAGCACTATATGCTGACGCTTCGGCATTGGGTCCGGCGTTTGGAGGCTCATCGGGAGGAAGCAATTCGAGCAACGGATGAATCAACGTACCGCGTGTGGAGACTGTACATGTCCGCCGCGGCGCGTCAGTTCAAGATCGGAGAGACAAATGTCTATCAGTCGTTGCTTATGAAACCCGCTGGCGGAGATTGCGGGCTACCGCTGACGCGCGCCGATTGGTACAAATAAATGTCATTGTCAAAGGAGGTCGTGGTCCGGCGACAATAGCTGGCATTTCTTCTCGTCGCAGTAGCATGGCCCGGGCACTTCATCTGCCGATCACGATGGGTTAGTATATCGGACAAGCTGAACCCGACAATCCTTCGACTACGCTCACGATGTCAGGGCAGGCGGAATCAGCGGAAGTGCGGATGGCCATATCGCAAGAATTCGTTCAGTGCGATGGTAAATGAATGTACAGCGTGGTGCAATTGAGCGCAGTCCGAGGAGGAACGCACATGGAAATAGAGCTGAAAGAGGTAGGTACTTTGCGTGAACTAAAACAATTCGTAGCATTTCAATATTCACTTTATCGTGGAAATGAATATTGGGTGCCTCCCATTCGTACCGACGAATTGCAGACGCTCAGAAAGGACAGGAATCCTGCATTTGATTTCTGCGAAGCAAAGTATTGGCTGGCCTACAAAGGCGGAACCATAGTCGGTCGGATTGCAGGGATTCTGAACAGAAAATATAATGAAAGATGGAATAGGCAAGCGGCCCGCTTTGGATGGGTAGATTTTATTGATGATGCAGAAGTATCCTCTGCACTTCTCCGTGCTGTGGAACAATGGGCGAGGATCAATGGCATGAACGTTATTCACGGTCCCCTTGGCTTTACTGACATGGATAGTGAAGGAACGCTCGTCAACGGATTTGAAGAAGTGAGCACCCTGGGCGCAATTTACAACTACCCATACTACCCGGCACACATTGAACATGCAGGCTATTCGAAAGACGTAGATTGGATTGAATATGAAGTTACGATGCATCCAGCGATTCCTGAGAAGGTCGAGAGAATAGCCGGGATTGCGCTAGAAAGAAACAATCTTACGATTCTGAAAGTAGATAAAACCAAGGAGATGCTCCCTTATGCCAAAGACATATTTCATGTGCTCAACGAAGCGTACAAAGATCTATATGGATTTGTTGAACTGTCGGACAAACAAATAGACATGTACGTAAAGCAGTATTTCAGTTTTATTATTCCCGAGTATCTACCGGTCGTATTGGATTCTCATAACAACGTTGTTGCTTTCGGCATTGCCATGCCTTCTCTATCCAACGCGCTTCAGAAATGCAACGGCCGTCTTTTTCCGTTTGGATTCATCCACGTGTTAAGAGCAATGAAAAGGAACAGGAAGGCAGATCTTTATCTTACCGCGGTACGCCCTGATATGCAGAACAAAGGTGTCAACGCAATTCTAATCCACGAAATGAACAAGGTATTCATAAAGAACCATATTGAAAAAGTCGAAACAAACAGAGAACTGGAAGCGAATGCGAAAGTCCGGGCACAATGGAAGTTTTATGAAGCACGGCAACACAAAAGAAGAAGATGTTATAAGAAGGAGCTGACGGACAACTAGCACCCTGAGGAAAAGCAGCCACTCATTGTTGGTGTAGTTCCTCCATGACTGGAAGATCCTTCACCGGCCCAAAGGCAGAGAATGAAGCGGGCCCCCTGCCCCCCAATAAAGATTCAAGTATTGGATTAGAATAATTGGAGGGCAACATGGGTAAGAGGAGACATAAAGCAGAGAAGGACAAAAGAAGGTTGGAGTGGCATCGCTCCCCGGAACTCGATGCCAACTTGGTCTGTGCGCTGATGCAGATCCAGTCTCACTGCGTTCGACGGGATTCTCAAAATGGCAGCCACTCGCGAACAACGCTCTCGAGTGATCGAGAGTTTTTGGTGTTAGAACCAGCGTCCCGTTGCGGAGTTCTATCTCTAAGTTCACAATTCAAAACTCTGTATCGAGCATTTGAATTGGCTCTTGGAAAAACCAGGGCATAGGCGTCCTATTCTACATAGATCTGGCCGTATTTGAGCGCAATGGACGCTGAATCACGAATGGGAGTTGTCAAATCCTGTTCTCTGTCCGAAAGATTTTGCTTGACATTGTCATGCCTGCTTGCTAAAATGTAACCGTTTACATTGTAAACGGTTACATTTCTCACACGATCTCCTTCTCCAAGCAACACTATCTCGAATGTCAAAACAGAAAGCCAGGGTGACAATTCACGAAGTTGCACGCCGTGCGGGCGTCTCGGTGGCAACTGTGTCACGTGTCTTCAATAATAGCGATCTCGTGGTCAAACAGACTGGCGAAAAGATCCGGTCTGTTGCGCATCAATTGAACTACATCCCGAACGCTTCGGCGCGCAGTTTGAGCATGAAGCGAACCGAGACGATAGGGATGTTGCTTCCGGACATGCACGGCGAGTTTTTTTCCGAAATAATCCGGGGCGCTGATGCAATCGCTCACAAAGAACGATATCACCTTCTTGTTTCCGCCTCGCATAGCAACAAAGAAGAACTCGAAACGGCAACAAAGATGATGAGCGGCCGAGTGGACGGATTCATTCTGATGTCCCCGCATCTGGATTCAGAAACACTCGTAGCCGAGTACCTGAATTCCATTCCCACAGTCGTCCTGAGTTCGTCGAAGGCACGCAGAACGCACGACTCCATCCGCATCGATAACGTTGACGGGGCACGACAGGTCATGCGTCATCTGCTCTCCCTCGGTCATCGGCGGATTGCGATCGTGAAGGGGGACCGGGGGAATGAAGACGGCGAGGAACGGCTGGCGGGATATCATGCCGAACTTCGTGCAAATGGTATTGACGCAAAGGATGAGTTCATTGTCGCCGGTGATTTCACGGAACCATCAGGCTATGCTGCCGGTAGAGTTCTTCTCGAGCTGAAGAACCGTCCAACCGCCGTTTTTGCCTCCAACGACGAAATGGCAATTGGTGTTCTGAGATACTTGCGAGAGCGAGGAGTCTCTGTTCCCGATGAAATAGCGGTCGCCGGATTCGATGACATTCAGATATCAAGCCTTATACACCCTTCACTTACTTCAATTCACGTGAACATCAGCGAACTGGGTTCACTGGCGGTCGAACGATTGCTCCTCTTCCTCAGCACAGGAAAGCGACATGCATCCGGCAATCGAGTTGTTCTGCCAGCTACGTTGGTTGTCCGCGAATCAACAGCGCCAAGGAAAAGTCTCCTGTAACGGAGAGTGCGTCTGGTGCCCAAGCATCGTATTTGGGACTACTCTTCAATCGTCACAATCGCTTGTACATTGAATAGAACTTACCGCACCATTCACATATCACAAATGGAGGACCGTATGAAGAAATGCTTCCTTCTCAACGTGCTATCAGCGGCGATAATGCTTCTGGTAGTTGCGAGCGTGGCTCGCGCGCAGACCGACGATCCTGCGAAAGTAGTGGTGAAGAATGCCGGAACGATCACGGTGGACGGCAAGCTTGATGAAGCCGATTGGACAGGGGCACCGACGCTGTTGTATGGACTTGGTGCTGCAGGGAAGAGACAGACCGGTGAGTTCACGGTGACCGGCGGCATCGATGTGAAGAATCCGTTCACGGACAACAATGTATCCTTCAGTGTTCCTCATAAGGACAGTTCGCTCGCTCGCGTGAAGTTTCTTCGCAAGGGACTGAACCTGTATATCGGCATCCAATCGGACGACAAGTCCATCTGTAAGTTCGGCTGGGAAGGTGACGGCTTGTTCATGAAGATCCGGGCGTCAGCCGGACAGGTGAGAGAATACAAGCTGTATTGGCAGAACTTTGAAGGGAACAAGGACACGATGCGCTATGAGCCGGGCGTGGCGAACTCAGGTTCAGGCTGGGGGTATTTGCCCACGGGCAGCACGGTGAACGACACGGCGAATGTGGACAAGGGCTATACTGCAGAGTTGCTGATCGATCTGTCGAAGTTAGGGTACACGCTGCCGTTAACGACCGTACCGGTGA
>JACVXU010000072.1 GCA_015661185.1 Bacteroidota bacterium | reverse complement strand
CCATCGACATACGTACCGGCACCTTTCTCGAAATCCACGGTGACAAGGATGGGATACTTGGAAGCCCGTTGAAACGCGTTGAGGTCCTCGGCGATCTTCTTCGCCTCAGCCCTTGCAAACCAGATGCCGCCAATGTTGTATTTCTGGATCCACTCCAGGGTGCGGCTCGAGGAAGTGCTCGCCGGGAAGAAAAGCTGTCCGATCTTTTCATCCAGCGTCATGAACTTGAGCGTTTGCCCGACCCATTTGTTGTCGATAGGGAGGAGTTGCGCCCAGAGCGAAGAGCCGGCAATGAGAAGGAGGAGAAATGTTAAGAAGGATTTCACGGACGTGGCATCCTGTTTCGTGAAAAAATGTGACTAAAGTCCATCTCAAAAACAAATCGACGTCAGTCTGAGCGCAGGCTTGACGCTTTTTGTCAAGCCAAAGTCGAAGACTGTACCGGGCCTATGACATCCTTCAACCCTTCGTGCGTCCTCAGGATGACGAGTTTTCTTCGTGTACCACAGAAGGTACCAGTATCATACTCAATGCGTACCTGCGTTGGAGTGGACTCTATCGAAGCCTCTGAGGACCTCAATCCGCGGCCTTCCGCCAGTCTCGACGCGGCTTTTTGAGGTCGCTTCTACAGTTTTCCCAGAGCGTGCCTGAGATCCTCAATGATGTCTTCGACGTCTTCAATTCCGACGGAAATTCTCACAAGTCCGTCTGTGACGCCGATGCGTTGACGTTCCTCCGGAGGAACGGAGGCATGCGTCATCGTTGCCGGATGAGAGATCAATGTCTCGACGCCTCCGAGGCTTTCTGCCAGGGCGCACAGGCGCACCGATTTCAGGAATTTCTTTGCCTTCTCGAGGCTCCCCAGATCGAACGAGATCATTCCCCCAAAACCCCTCATCTGCTTCTGAGCCAGCCAATGCTGTGGGTGCGCAACGAGGCCGGGATAGTTGACCTTCTTCACTCTCCGCTGAGTATTGAGGAAACTTGCGACTTCCACAGCGTTCGAATCGTGTCGCGCCATGCGAACAGCGAGTGTCTTGATACCGCGGAGGCACATCCACGCCTCGAATGGACTGAGAATCCCTCCGACAGATTTTTGGATGAAGCGCAATCGCTCGGCAAGTTTCGCGTCGTTGAGGACGACAAGGCCGCCCAGCATATCGCTGTGCCCGTTCAGGTACTTCGTTGCGCTGTGAAGGACGATATCGATGCCGAAGTCGAGTGGATTCTGCAAGTACGGAGTTGCGAACGTATTGTCCACTACTGAGACCACCTTGTGGGCTTTGCAGAGCTTTGCTGACGCGCGCAGATCCGTGATCTCCATGGTGGGGTTCGTCGGGGTCTCGATGAACACCATCTTGGTGTTGGGCTTCAACGAGGCCTTTACTACAGCTAGATCGGTGGTGTCAACGAAATCAAATTGAAGTCCAAAGTTTTCCAGAACGAGTTTGGCGAGCCTGTAGGTGCCTCCGTAGACATTCTGCGAAACAATGATGTGGTCACCCGCTTTCAGCAGATGGAACACTGCCGCTTCCGCGGCCATCCCCGATGCGAATGCAAAGCCTTCCTTTCCATTCTCGAGTGCCGCGATGTTTGTTTCCAGTACGGTCCGGGTCGGATTGCCGGCGCGCGAGTAATCGTACCCTTTGTTCTTCCCCAGCTCCTCCTGATGGTACGTCGACGTCAGGTGAATCGGTGTCATGAGTGCGCCGGTGGTGGGATCCGGTTCGATGCCTGTATGGATTGCTTTCGTCGAAAACCCCATGGTAGTTCCTTTCTTTCGCGGATGGTCGCGGATGCTCACAGATGCTCACAGATGCTCACAGATGCTCACAGATGCTCACAGATGCTCGCGGATGGGTTCGCCCGTTCTCACGATTGTCATTCTAACGACCATCGATGGAGTAAACGAACCGCTTGAATTCAACTCTGTCTCCAAAGTTGATCAGTAGCCCGACTTGGAAGTGCGTATTCTTGAGATAGCCAAGCAGCTGGGCTTCGTTGGATCTTGATAAGTTTTGAATTGCTTTGATCTCGACGATCACACATTCCTCTACAAGGAGATCAACAACCTGTTCGCCGACTTTTTGGCCTTCGAACATGACCGGAAGTTCTTTCTGCTGAGAGATTCTGAGGCCCAGACGCTGCAGCTTCAATGCCAACGCGTTCTCATAAGTCTTTTCGCTCAGCCCCTTTCCAAGAGCGTTGTGCACCTCAAACGCCGCCCCGATGATTTTTTCAGTAATATCACGGAACAAGAGGTCGACCATAAGTGATTCCTATCCGCGAGGATCCGCACCCATCCGCGAGTATCTTCCCTATCTCGACATATACTCGATCACGTCAAAGCGGGTGACAATGCCGACAATCTTTCCATCGTCCTGCACAAGCACTGCTGGATGCTTCTTTGAGAGCAGGGCAATTGCCTGGTTGATGCTCTCTTCAATATGGACCACCGGGAACGCCGCTTCCATCAGCGAGCTGACAGGTGCGTCGAAGAGTGCCGGGCTTTCGAGAACCGAGCTCATCAGCTCGCTCTCCTCGACGCTGCCGACAGGCTGACCGTTGTCGATGACCGGCAATTGAGAAACATTGTGCTCACTCAGGAGATCCAACGCCTTTCGTACGGTCGTGACCGGATCGATAGAGATAAGTTGATTGACTCCACGCTTCGCCTGCAGAACATACCTGAGTGTAATCTTCTCTGGGATGAGGAAGCGGTTCTCCCGCATCCAGTCGTCGTTGTAGATCTTGCTAAGGTACCGCTCGCCAGTATCGGGCAGAAGCGCGACGACAACGTCCTTCTCCGACAGACGTTCAGCGAGTTTCAGTGTCCCGGCGATTGCAGTGCCGGAGGACCCGCCTACAAACATGCCTTCTTCCCGCGTCATTCGCCGCGCCATCAGGAAAGACTCTTTATCGGTTACTTCAATCATCTCATCAATAAACTCAAAATGGAGAGCTCCAGGGACAAAATCCTGACCAATTCCCTCGATCTTGTAAGGACTAAACGCCGTGGGCAGTTTCTTTGTGTAGAAGTAGTCTCGGAGCAGGGAGCCTCTCGGGTCGACACCGACGATCTTGACCCCGGGGTTTTTCTCTTTGAGGTACTTTCCGACGCCGCTGATTGTGCCTCCAGTTCCGATTCCACAAACAAAGTAATCGATCTGTCCGCCTGTTTGTTCCCAGATCTCCGGCCCCGTCGTTTGATAATGCGCTTCCGGGTTTTTGGGATTGTAGTACTGGTTGGCGAGGATTGAGTTTGGAGTTTCTCGAACAATCCGTTTTGCCACCTCGGTGTAACTCTCTGGCGATTCGTGAGGGACCGCTGTTGGAGTCACGATTACTTCCGCACCGAATGCGCGCAGAAGGCGTATCTTCTCGATGCTCATCTTGTCTGGCATGGTGAAGACGCACTTGTAGCCCTTGAGCGCGGCTGCTATCGCCAGCCCCATCCCCGTGTTTCCGGATGTCGCTTCAACGATCGTCCCGCCGGGTTTTAGCCGCCCTTCTCGTTCTGCTTCCTCGATCATTACCAATCCGATGCGGTCTTTTACAGAGCCGCCTGGATTGAAGAATTCAACTTTAACGAAGATTTGTGGTTTGTATCCCTGAGCGATCCGGTTCAACTTAATGAGCGGTGTCCCGCCGATGGTCTCGAGGATATTTTCGTGGAAGCGGATTTGCTTACTATTTGTCAGCATGAACCCTCGTTTTTGACTGTTCTTCACTAAAAAGTGACCAAATATAGCACTATTCGAACGGAAAAGAAAAGAAATCGACTCCATTTGAAAGAATTCATTGGGGGATAGGTGTTGTCCGGAAATGGTCTATTCTCCAAGTAAGCAACCATCGGAATTTGACTTGACATTGGCACTTCTTTTCTGTATAATTTTAGCCCGATTTTTATGCAAAAAGAGGGTTTTTTTGTCAAAAACTTGATGATTTTGGAAGGATTTATGGCTACAACTGCAGATTTTCGCGTCGGTATGATTATCAAATACAACGGAGAGCTCCATCGGATCGACGAGTATATTCATCGCACGCCTGGGAACCTCCGCGCATTTGTGCAGGCAAAATTGCGCAATTTGAAGAGTGGGCGCGTCAGCGAGACCCGTTACAGATCCGGCGAGGAAGTGGAAGAGGTCCGGCTCGAGCAGAAGGGGTTCACGTACCTCTACCATGATGGTGCAAGCTACCAGTTCATGGACAAGGAAAACTACGAACAGATGCCAGTCTCCGATGTGATTCTTGGCGAAGGAGCCAAGTTTCTGAAAGAAGGAGAGTCCGTGCAGCTGATGATGGTCGGAATGGAAATCGTGGCATGCGAAATCCCGTTCAATGTCGAGCTCAAGGTTGTGGATACTGTTCCGGGGGTTCGTGGGGATACAGCATCAGGCGCAACCAAACCCGCCAAAGTTGAGTCGGGCGCGATGGTGAACGTACCGTTGTTCATTAACGAAGGCGATGTTATTCGCGTCGATACCCGGACGGGGAACTATTTGGAACGGGTAAAAAGCTAGGGGCACATCCTCACCCGCTCAGCGTTTGTGAGAGGGGCAACGACGAGCACTAAGGCTCTCGTGACACACCATAACCCCGGAAGATCAATGGACCTTGCATATGTCAAGAAGGTGATCAAGCTCATCGAGAAGAGTGAAGTCGATGAGATTGAGATCGAGGAGGAGGGCAAGAAGATACGTGTGGCGAAGCACAAGAATTCTCAGCCCATGTATATAGCCCAGATGGGCTCTCCAGCACAGCAAATGACCGCCAGTTCTGCGCCGGCTCCCGCCGCAGCAGCTCCTCCGGCACAGGAACCGGCCAAGCCGGAAGTCAAGCACCACGAAGTCCGATCCCCTATCGTTGGCACGTTCTATCGCGCGCCAGCCCCGGACGCTGAAAACTATGTCGAAGTCGGTCAGACTGTCAGCGTTGGAGCGGTCCTCTGCATTGTCGAAGCAATGAAGCTGATGAATGAGATCGAATCCGACGTAAACGGGAAGGTAACTCAGGTTCTTGTCGAGAACGGTAAACCGGTCGAATACAACCAGATTCTCTTCTTGATTGAGAAATCCTAGTCTGCCGCGCGCACCTCGCGTGGCCAACTCCATGACCCTTGAAGCATGAGAACCTCTACTTAAGGAATCGCTTTGTTCAAGAAAATGCTCATAGCAAATCGCGGGGAGATCGCACTCCGGATTATCCGTGCCTGTCGGGAACTCGGCATCAAAACTGTCGCGGTGTATTCTGAGGCGGATCGGTATTCGTTGCATGTTCGGTTTGCCGATGAGGCTGTCTGCATCGGGCCCCCTCAGAGCAAGGAGAGCTACCTGAATGTTCCCCGCCTGATAGCGGCTGCCGAAGTGACCAATGCCGATTCCATCCATCCTGGATACGGGTTTCTGTCTGAGAATGCGAGTTTTGCGGAGATATGCGGGACCTCCGGCTTGACGTTCATTGGTCCAAAACCCGAATCCATCACGGCAATGGGTGACAAGGCCTTTGCCAAGGAAACGATGAAGAAAGCGGGCGTTCCGGTCATCCCGGGAAGCGATGGAATAGTGTCAGATTTCAACGATGCAAAGCGGATTGCAGGCGATGTGGGCTATCCGATCATCATCAAGGCGACGGCAGGAGGTGGCGGTCGCGGTATGCGCATCGTGCGCGAGCAGAGCGAGCTTGAAAACGCTTATCGAACGGCTAGCCATGAAGCCGAGAAGGCTTTCGGAAACTCGTCTGTATACTTCGAGAAATACCTCGAGGAGCCTCGCCACATAGAGATTCAGGTGATGGGTGATCGCTTCGGAAACGTGGTTCATTTCGGTGAGCGCGATTGTTCGATCCAGCGGCGGCACCAGAAGCTTGTTGAGGAATCCCCCTCCCCGGCAATCACCCCAGAGATGCGGGAGGCAATGGGGGCTGCTGCCGTCAAAGGGGCAAAAAGTGTCCGGTACCTCGGAGCGGGCACAATCGAGTTCCTGCTGGATAAGAACAAAAACTTCTACTTCATGGAGATGAACACCCGCATTCAGGTCGAGCATCCGGTGACCGAGGAAGTGATGGGGACCGATCTGGTAAAGCTGCAGATCGAGGTGGCTGCCGGCGAGCGTCTCAAGAAGGTGAAGGCAAAACCGGAGTGGTATGCGATGGAGTGCCGCATCAACGCTGAGGATCCGGCATTTGATTTTCGCCCATCACCAGGAAAAATCGTGAGCTTTCATTTGCCGGGTGGCTTCGGCGTCCGGGTCGACACGCACGCGTACGCCGGGTACGAGATTCCTCCTTACTACGATTCTCTGGTCGCAAAGCTGATTGTGAAGGCGAAGTCGAGGGAAGAAGTGGTGGAAAAGATGTACCATACCCTGGATGAGTTTATTATCGAGGGGATTCAGACCACGATACCGTTCCACAAGAAACTAATGCGCAACGAGCAATTCAGAAGTGGGATATTCGACACAAAGTTCATCGAACAATTCAAATTCAAAGACTGAAGAATCGGCGTGCCGAAGCACGACTGTTCATCGCGAGAATGACCTGATCCGGCGAACAACAATCCAGAGAAGTCAACCAGACGAGGATACAATGAACTTCCCAGACAACCTCAAATATACTAAAGACCATGAGTGGATCCGGGTGGAAGGCGAAATGGCGTGGGTGGGGATCACTGACTATGCGCAAGGTGAGCTTGGCGACGTGGTGTACGTGGAACTGCCCGCAGTTGGCTCAAAGGTCGTTCAGGGCAAATCATTTGGCACTATCGAAGCCGTCAAGGCGGTCTCTGACATCTACGCTCCGGTGTCAGGCGAGATTCTCGAAGCCAACAAGGATATACAGGTCAGTCCCGATGCTGTCAACAAAGATCCGTACGGCAAAGGGTGGATGGTCAGGATGCGAATCGGGAATCCGGGCGAACTCGCAGGCTTGCTTGACGTCGAGGCCTATAAAAAGGTTGTTGCCAAGTAACCGGGCGTGTCCCATCCACGCTGGTCCGCTCGATCTAGTGTGGGTCGGGCTTACATCCTCCACCCTGACTCAACCACACCCGGCGATCCCGGAGATCTTCTTCGGGAATTGCTCGTTTTGAGTCGGGCGTCATTGATTTCCCCCTATGAAGAATCCGGCTGACGCAAAATCGGTGATTGAGCTGTTTTGGAAATTCGGTCGGTCTCAGGGGACTCTCGTGTCCGCTCTCGCCCTGGTTCTTGTTCCCGCCTGCCTTGGGCTCGCATACCTTCTTTCGGATTTCTGGGTAAGAACGCAAAGCAAAAACCGCTTGTTCGAGTCCGCAACGGTGCGTGACACATTGATTCTCTCTGGGTACGACCAATCAGTTCGCCTCTTCTATGTTGCGCAAGAAGCATACCTTTTCCCGTCAAAGCGGGATTCCCTCCGTCCGACATTTGACGCCAAAGTGCGTTCCCTTCACAATGTCTGGCCTATCTATGTGGATCTCCTGACGGACCTGCCATCCCCTGACAAGGAACGGCTCCTCAGCAGCTCCGCCCACCTCTGGCTGATGTTCGATGATCTTGTCGAGAAGTCAAAGGAAGTTTTTACCGTGTCCCCGCAATGGCCGGGACTTCGCAAGGGCACGAAGGCATCTTCGATTCAGCAGCCTCCCATGAGCTTTCTTGGCGAACCCAATGTGTTCTTCGGAAAAATGCGCGAGTACTTCAGCCAAGCAGTCCGTGCGGAGTCGGAGGAAGGCATCCGTTTGGTGCAGCAGGCAGAGGCTGAGACGCGGCTGACCAAGTACCGCGGGTTCTTTGTCGTAATGCTCCTCGTTGGTCTGGGCGCAACGCTCTCGGTTTTCATCGTGTTCCGGGGCCGCAAAAACGAAGAGCGGCGGCGACGCTACGAAACGTTTCTTGACGCCTCGCTCAATCCCATAGAAGCTCTCGACGTCAATGGCAAGATCCTCTATGGGAATCCCGCATTCGAGCGCTGGATGGGAATTGCTTCGAGTGACCTCCTGGGACGCTCGATTTTTGAAGGAGTGAGAGTTCAGGGCCATGCTGAAGGACATGAAGAACTCTGGAAGCGGATTTCCGAAATGCTGCGGTCCGGCCACGCGTGGTCGGGTGAAGTGGAGTTGGTGGGGCACAACGGCGAGCTCAGCCATTCGCTCCTGATCATCTCACCGGTCCTGAGTCGAGACGGCCGGCTCCTGGAAGCGATCGGCATCCACCACGATGTCACGGAGCGCCGGGAGCTTGCACGAAAGTTTGAGGAGTCACAGGAGAAGTACCAGAACATTGTAGAGAGTTCGCTGGATGGGATCATGATCGTGCAGGGGGAGAAGCTCGTCTTCGTCAACGCGTCATCGGCCAAGATCTTCGGCTATGATTCCGCTGAAGACATGAAAGAAGTGAGCTTCGTCGATACGATCGCGCCGTCGAACCGGTTCCTGGTTCTGGAGGGATACGAAGGCAGAGCGATCGGAGAGGATGTATTGCGGAACTTCGAAATGAAGGGGCTGACAAAACATGGAAGGGTGATCGATCTGGAAGTGAACGCGAAGCTTGTCGCTTGGAACTTGAAACCTGCCGTCCAGGCATCATTCCGTGACATCACAAAGAGAAAATCCCTGGAACGGGAGCAGGCTCTCTGGCTCTGGGAGCAGGAGACGATGAGCACCATCGACCGTCAGCTTGTCTCGAGCGTGAACCTGCAGTCTGTGCTCGATGCAATCTCTTATCACGCCAAGGCCCTCACTCGTGCGGATTGGGCTGGTGTAATCATGGTAGATCTGGACACGAACCTTGCCCACTGGCGTGCGGTGACCGGCAACAGAGTCCCAATGCCGGACGTGCCCCTCCGACTGGAAAAGGTCCACGCTGCGATGGTACGGTCGAAAGAGCCGGTCGTCATGAAGGACTTGAGCGGCTCAGCGGACTTTCCTGTGGGGCAGTTTCCTCCCTTCGAGGATGAGAAGATCGTTTCCGCAGTTCGCTTTCCTTTGTTTGTCGCAAACGAGATCCGGGGTCAGCTGGTTGTCGGCTATCGTCGCGCCCACGAATTCTCCGCACGTGAAATGCGGCTGCTCACGTCGCTCGCGGAAAAGTCATCGATTGCGCTCGCAAATGCACATCTGTATGACCACTTGCTGTTACGCGAGAAAGAGCTGGAACTACTCTCTGGCTCACGGGTGATGGCGCAGGAAGAGGAGCGCCGCCGTATCGCGCGTGAAATCCACGACAGTCTCGGTCAAATGCTCACGGCGATCAAGTTCAACGTGGAGATCCTCGAAGATGCTGCGGACCTGCAATCGGAGGACGATCGGAACCGTATGGTGGACATCAAATCGCTGCTGGACAACGCGATGGCGGAAGCGCGGGAGATCTCGTATAATCTTATGCCAAGCGTCCTTGTCGATTTCGGATTAGTGCCTGCACTCCAATTCCTGGTGGAGCAGTTCTCCAAGAGCAATGAATTGAGGGTGGAGGTCCACACCAATGGTGTGGAGGGCAGACTCGATCCATCGATTGAAGTTGGCCTGTACCGGATTACACAGGAAGCGCTCAACAACATCGCCAAACACGCCGATGCTCATCAAATCAACGTCCAGCTCATCGGGGATTCCAATTCCATCAAGCTCATCATCGAGGACGACGGAAAGGGATTCCATACCAGCCGATTTGAGCCGCGGTCAGGTCAGCGTCACGGGATGGGCCTCGTGAGTATGCGCGAGCGCGCCGCATCGTTCAACGGTGTGTTTGTGCTTGATTCACGTCCGGGACACGGGACGGAGATCATTGTCGAAATACCACGAACGGATTCCAACAGCAATGGATAAGATACGTATTCTCCTCGCAGACGACCACACCCTCATTCGCAGCGGCATTGCCACGTTGTTGCAGAGTATCAAAGACTTCTCGGTTGTCGGAGAAGCGGAAGACGGCGAAGATGCGGTGCACAAGACCGGTGAGCTTCGCCCCGACGTCATCGTTATCGACCTCTCCATGCCGAAGCTCTCCGGCATCGAGGCGACAAAGATCATCAAGAAACGGTATCCGGAAACAAACGTGCTTGTGCTCACGATGCACGAGAACGAGGAATACGTCTATCAGATTCTCAAGTCGGGTGCTTCAGGGTATGTGCTCAAAAGTGCGGGAAGAGATGAGTTGGCGGCTGCTATCCGGGCCGCGGCGAAAGGGGAGAATTACTTCAGCCCGAAGATATCACAACTCATGGCTGAAGGGTACGTCAAACGCGTCGAGAAGGGGCCCTCTGATTCACCGAAGGGGGATGTGCTCCTGACGAGGAGGGAACGGGAAATCCTCGCGTTGGTTGCCAACGGCTTGACGAACCAACAAATTGCAGAACAGCTTTTCATCAGCCCCAGGACCGTGGACACTCA
Source organism: Bacteroidota bacterium (assembly GCA_015661185.1). Lineage (GTDB taxonomy): Bacteria > Bacteroidota > Ignavibacteria > UBA10030 > UBA10030 > UBA9647. The sequence goes on along the minus strand of JACVXU010000072.1, from coordinate 3,284 downwards.
CCGGACGAACATCATGCAAAAGCTTGATATCCACGATCTGGCTAATCTTGTCCACTACGCCATCGAACACGGCATCATCAAGGGAGGGGAAGGGCTGACTCCGTCAAAACCTTGAAGTGAAGTACAGGGGCAGGTTGTCCAGTCTGCCCTATCTATCCTCATTGATCTTGAACTTCTTCATCAGGCGGTACATTGTCGCCCGACCAATCTTCAGCCGTCTCGCAGCTTCAACGATATTCCCGTCCGTGGCTTTAAGCGCTTGTCGAAGGCTTTCCTCTTTTACTTTCTCGAGCGACCTGACGTGCTCCGGTCCAAGAGAAAGGGGAGAACCTGCGCTGGCTTCTTCTCGTGACCCAAATGTCACGACCGCCATTGGAAGGTCCACGTCGTTGATGACGGGGCCGTCGGCCATGAGAACCGCCCGCTGCATTGCATTCTCCAACTCACGCACATTTCCGGGCCACGGGTACTCGTACAGGAGCTTGAGCGCTTTCTTGGAAAAACCAAGGCCGCTTTTCGAGACTTCGACGGAGAATTTCTTCAAGAACGTTTCTGCCAGCAACAGGATGTCAGATCGGCGCTCACGCAGAGGGGGAAGCATGATGGGAAACGTCGCCAGCCGGAAATAGAGGTCTTCACGAAACTGTTTCTGTGCGACTGCCTTTACAAGATCACGGTTCGTCGCAGATACCAGTCGCACGCTCGTGGTGAGTGTTTCGTTGCCGCCGACACGCTCGAATTGCTTGTTCTGAATAACCCGCAGCAGTTTGGCCTGCAAGCTCAGGTCCAGTTCACCGATTTCGTCGAGAAACACCGTGCCCTCTTGCGCTTGCTCAAATTTCCCGATCCGGCGCTGATGGGCACCTGTGAAAGCTCCCTTCTCATGGCCGAAGAGCTCACTTTCGAGAAGATCATGAGGAATGGAAGCGCAGTTGACCACGACAAACGGATCCTTAGCACGCGAGCCGTTGTAGTGGATCGCGCGGGCAATCAGCTCCTTGCCGGTACCGCTCTCACCGAGAACGAGCACACAGATGTCGTTGTCCTTGACCTTCTGGACGAGCTTGAACACTTCCTGCATCGCCCCATTGTCAGAGATGATGTTGTCGAAGTGTACCGGTTTTCCGACGGCCTCACGCAGCCGGGCGACTTCTCGCGATAGGTCGTGTGTCTGTATGGCATTCTTGACGCTCACTTCGAGTTTAAGGAAGTCAACTGGTTTGGAAAAGTAGTCGGTTGCCCCCAGCTTGAGCGTCTCGATCGCAACATCGACTTTCCCTTGTGCGGAAAGCATGATGACGGGAAGGTCGGGATATCGCGACTTGATCTCTTTGAGCGTATCGACACCGCCGATGCCCGGGAGCATGATGTCGAGAAGGATGACATCCGGGATTACACTCAGGCTCTCAAGACACGCTTCGCCGGTCGGGAAGCAACGTGCCTGATAGCCCCATTTCTTTGTCACCCAGTGTTCCAGAAGCTTCGAAATTGTCTCTTCGTCGTCGACTACATAGATGAGTCGTTCTTGAGCCATCGGTACATCCCTCGCGCGCTAGTTGTTGCTGTTCCTGGGAAATTGAAGAGTGAATGTAAGTCCCTGCTCGTACCCTTGAATATTCAACAATCCCCCTTCAATTTCAACTGCATGTTTGGCAAATGCGAGGCCGAGTCCTTCATGCTGAATTTCAATGCCTGGTGACTGGATCCACCGAAATGCCTTGCTTGCTGCACTGACTGAAACGCTCAAGAATCCTCTGTCTTGATTGATCACCTCTATCTCGACGGACCGCTGTCGCTGGATGGCCGTGATCTCGATGTGCCCCCCAACAGGGGCGATGCCAATCGCGTTCGTAAGAAGGTTCTCCAGAATCTGGAGAAGATGGTCCGGATCCGCACTCTCAACATAGATGCCCGGCTCGCACTGTGCCGTTATGGTGACAGTCTTCGGCGCTGCTTTCGATGCGGCTCTTTCAACTGCTCGCTGGGTGAGAAGAGACAGGTCCTCGCGACGCTTCTCGATGAGCCGCCTGTTGCGTTCGATGACCTCCGACTCGAGGTACGCATCCAGGAACTCCGACAACCTTCTCCCTGCGTTTCGGATGATCTCCACATACTCCTGTTTCGCTTCCTGGGGGAGTTTTGGATCGCTCAGCATGACCTCGGAATAACCAATAATGGTTGTCAGAGGCGTTCGCATTTCATGCGAGACTTGGGTAAGGAATTCGGATTTCCAGATATCATTGTTTGCGTGGACGTTCATAGTCACGGCTGCTCACCACTCATAGTTGTTCTTGCACGTCGCCAAGATATCCCGCTCGCGCTATTACAGATCATGAGACAGTATATCGGGACAGATAGTTGTTTCGATACTACCTCGCAATTGATATGCCAGAATACTTCGACAGCAAAACCGTGCAAAAGATAGCGCAATGATCGCTTGTTGCAATCCGTGCTGATTGAGTATCGTCCCAGAATGAGATAAGAACAGATCCCTGACACGAAACGGAATCAATATATTGAGCCTTTTTTTGCATTCAAGATGAAACTTGGCACTTATCGAACGCTGTGTATCGCCATGAGTCACAAAACTCATGTTGATACACATCCCGAGGAAGAGAAGTGACTCTTGCCTGGTTTTGCTGAGGGATTTTGATTTGGCACACTCATTGAGGATGAAAAAGTCAATCGTAGTTCTCGCCCTCGTAGTCCTTAGCTTCGCAGTCGTTCAAAACGCAATGGCGCAAGCCACTGCAACCCAGAACGTCAGTTTGGCCGTCAACGCAGTCTACAAGATTGCAACCTCCGGCAACCCCGGCGCAATGACCATCACCACAGGTACTGCCGGAACGAACGCCTTGACGACAGTCAGCGACGCTTCGACGAGCTACAGCATTACACAGAATTTTGCTTCGACCGTGAAAGTTACAGCGAACCTTGATGCAGCGATGGCAGCAGGCTACACGCTTCAGTTGAACCTTGCCAGCACCAAGGGGACAAGTGCCGGAACAGTGGATATTTCTGCGACGACCCCGGCCAGTGCGGCCAATGTCGTGACGAACATTGCCCTGGGTGCCGATGCGAACCAGGCGATCACCTACACCTTCGGTGCAAACGCTTCCGCCGGTGTGCTTGCTTCAACTGCAAAGGTTGTGACACTAACGCTGACAAACTAAGAACAAGTTGAGGAATCATTCGCGACCAACCAGGAAGCGAACCAAGAGTGGAGCTGATAAAATGAAAAACTACCACAAAAATATCGCCCTCAGATTCTGGATCGCAGGAGC
>JACVXU010000071.1 GCA_015661185.1 Bacteroidota bacterium | reverse complement strand
GCGCGAGGCCATGATTTTCGGCTCGCGGTAAAAAAGATAATTGTGGAATGCTTGTGCAAGCTCAAGGAGTCCAGATGTCCCAGATGCATTGTCATCCGCTCCGTGATGAATGGCAGCAGTGTCAGGTTTTAGCGATCCCGAACCTTCGCCCCCCATGCCGAGGTGGTCGTAGTGCGCTCCGATCACTATAATCTGATTGTTGAGGTTGGGGTCGCTACCTTCAAGAAGACCAACGATATTTCGCGTCTCCTGTCGAAATTGGATTAAGCTGGTTTGCAGCCGAACAGACACATCAGGAAGCTCCAAGGACCGCGGAGCTTTCGTTCGGATAATCTCCTGCTGAAGATCCTTCACGGTTTTCCCCGAATTGCGCAGGAGTTCGTCTGCCGCCTTTCTGGTAACGTTAACTGCCGCGAGGCCGGCGTTTCCACTAGCATTGTCGTAGCTGAGCTTTATCAGATCATCAGTGTCAGAATCTTCTGGCCCTGTAACTACAATCAATGCCTTTGCTCCCAGTTCCCGAGCCTTTGCTGCCTTGTATCGCAGACTGGAATACTGTCCCAAATCTCGCCCTGCTTCAGCAGGAGGAGCGTTTCGCAGGACGAGCACCGCCTTCCCCTTGACATCCATACCCGCGTAATCATCGTACTTCTTTGCTGTATCTGAAATCCCATAACCGATGAATACAACAGCTCCCTCGAATGATTCATTCAAGGAAAACCCGAGAGGTCGAAAGTCTTGGTCGACAGACATTGGAGCCAACTTTCCAGCGACATTGAACGTCAGGCTATTGCCCTCACCCAACTTGACACCAGCAACAAAGTCGAAATTCTGAAAGAAGGATCCCTGGTCACCGATTGGCTTGAGTCCATATGATTTAAACTCGTTCGCGAGATACTGCGCAGCTGCCTCACCTCCCTTTGAGCCACTCTTTCGTCCTTCGAGATGGTCGGATGCCAGGTATTTGACGTGCTTGGCGAGCTCCGCTGCCGTAATTTCAGGACTTGATTGGGCAAAGAGACCCGTCCGGAATGCGAACAAAACTATGAGGAATGCGAAAGCCAATCGATGTAGCTGTTTCATGCCATCTCCTTTTGGTTTTTGAGAAACTCCTGTGCTTCGAAATACTGCCCAGTCGTCCCGCTGCTGTCATCAGAAGCGAGAAAGACAAACACATCGGCGATCGCAGAAGGTGACTTGAGCTTTGAGCGATCTTCATCGGGATACGCAGCGTGCCGCATCTCCGTGTCTATCGGCCCCGGATTGACCGAATTCACTTTGATCCCAAGGTGTTTCACTTCGTCTGCGAGCGTTTGCGTGAAACCCTCGACTGCGAATTTCGACGCGGCATAAGCCCCCCAGCGCTGTTTTCCTTTCTTTCCGACAGACGAACTCACATTGATTATTGATCCCGATCGTTGCTTCATCATCAGCGGCAAGAAGGCTTTCGTCACAGCGAAGAGGCCGTTCACGTTGACATCAATGACCCGATCCCACGTCGCTGTCGTCCACTCAACGATTTCAATTCGAGGTCCAAGCAACGAGGCGTTATTCACCAAGACATCTACTGATCCGAATTCCGCGAGGACTGTTCTGGCAAAGTGTTCAACCTGGCTGTGGTCGCCGATATCGCATGCGACTGAAAGGGGTGGAGCCCACCGTAGGCTGAGTTCCAGCACCACTCTGTTGAGTTCGTCAGAGGACCTCGCACACAAAGCAAGTCTGGCACCCTCCTCAGCGAATCTGAAGGCGAGGGCGCGGCCCAGTCCCTTGGAACCGCCTGTAATGACAATCCTCTTGTCCTTGAGTCTCATGCTTCCGCCAACGGTGAGCAGCTCATCGCCCTGAACGGTTTGGTGTGCACAATCAATAGCATTCAATCGGAGATCGACAATTGTCGATCGAACATGGCGAATTCAATCGACCCAATCGGCGACAAAGATATTGAACTCATACCGGCCTTTTGCATTTCGGTCAGAAACAAACACGATCTTCTTCCCATCCTTCGAGAACATGGCGAACGCATTGAAGTGTCCGTCGAACGTGATCTGTTCCAATCCTGAACCGTCACTTGTCATCGCAAAAAGGTCGAAATATCTTCCGCCGGGGTCTTTCATGTTTGACGAGAAAATGATCCTCTTATCCCCAGGGAAGAAGAACGGAGCAAAATTTGCGTTGTTGTTATGGGTCAATTGCCTGCGGTTTCCCCCATCAGCATCGCAGATGAAGATCTCCATCTTCCCCGGTTTGACCAACTGTTCTGCGAGCAGGGATTTGTATTCTGAAATCTCCCGGGGATTTGTAGGGTGATTCCCCCGGTAGACAATCTTCTTTCCATCCCATGAGAAGAAGGCTCCTCCGTCATATCCGATCTCCTGAGTGATCCGTTTGACATCTGAGCCGTCAAGATTCACTGTGTAGAGCTCCAGGTCGCCATCGCGAGACGAAGTGAAAACAACCTTATCTCCCTTCGGAGAAACCGTGGCTTCAGCATCGTAACCGGGGCTTGCTGAGAGAATTTCTAGCCCGGATCCGTCCGCGTTGGCTTTGAAAATGTCGTAGTCGTTGAACACGCCCCAGACATATCCTTTCGACTTGTCCGGCGAAGGAGGACACCCCTCTCCGTGGCCGTGCGTTGATGCATAGAGGATCTTGTTGTCACCTGGTAAGAAGTACCCGCATGTCGTCCGACCCATGCCGGTACTAACGAGTTGCTGAGCGGAACCATCGATCTTCATGGTGAACATCTGATCGCATCCGTAGGGGGGACGAGTAGATTGGAATATCAACCGTTGCTCGTCAAAGGAAAAGTACGCCTCTGCGTTGGTGCCGCCAAACGTCAACTGACGTACGTTTCGGAGATGCCGTTCATTGGCATGCCGCAGCGAATCCGGTCCATCAGCGAATGCTATTGATACAAGACTTACGACAACGAGAGTAACGTATCCAAATCGCGACATGCTCACCACCGGAGTTGTTTTGGGTTGACAGGATTGACCGTACAGCGAGGTTGGGGATCTTTCAACCGGCTCACCTGCGACATTCTCATTTTATCATAGCAAGGGCAGACTTCAGCTTTTCAAAATCCTGCAGGTCGGAAACATTGTACTTCAGATTCTCGTAAGCGATCTTCCCCTTCTTATCCACGACAAAAACGGTTCGCCGGTTGTAGAGAGACTTATCGTTGAAGCTGTCGTAGAGCTTCGCGACAGCGTGTGAATGATCACTGAGCAGCTTGAATGGCAGGTTGTGAAACTTCGCCCATTCGTAATGAGACCAGACATAGTCCCCGCTGATCGCCAGAATCTCAGCTTCCAGGTTTTGCAGAGCAGCGAAGTTGTCCCTCATCGTGCAGACTTCCTTGGTGCATCCTGTGCTCCAATCGGCAGGATAGAAAGCAACGATGACGGTTCGCATTCCTGCGTAATCAGAAAGCTTCAGAAACACCTTGGCAATAGAGTCTTTTGTGGCATAGGGGAGTGTGAAATCGGGAGCTATTGAGCCCACAGCCGGAGCAGTCGGGCTCTGAGCCTGAAGATTAGCTCCAAACATTAGGAACAATACAGCCAGAAAAATGGTTTTCATACTGTGACCTATTTTTTTTCAAAGATAGCGCATGTTCGACAGAAATGCAATAAATGAGAATCTTGCATCTCTTTCATCAGGTGACTACATTCAATCGGAAGATGAAGAACGACAAGAAGCAATTTGCAGTCCTCGTCCTGATCGCTGTCCACATCTGCGCATCCGTCTTCATGCAGTACTCCCATCAGCATATCTTCTATGGGAGGTCCGATGGCCATCAGACCATTCAAAATCACAGTTGCGGAGCGATCGAGATCCACCGGTCTCTCGGCGACTGCCATCAGTGCCTCCGTTGCCTGCGCGATTCAACCTCCAACGCCATCCTCGAGTCTTCATCCACCGTACCGGATGCATGCGTTCAGCCCATTGTTGAGTCCGAGATCATCCGGATCCTCGCGATGGGTATGCACTTCCCGGAACCTGACAGAGGGCCGCCGTCCTTCTCTGCATAAGAGGGATTCATCGCTCCACCTTCTTTACATTGAATTCACTGGACAATTCCTTTTTCAGGTGAGCCGTATGAACTTCTATAGGATCATCAGCATTATCCTTGCGTTGCTCTGCCTGGCATTGACCAGTGCTGGAGCACAACAAACGGACTCAAGTGCGGTCGCAGATTCAATCCTTCTCCTTCAGCTTCAGCGATCAATGCAGCCGGCTGCTGCGACCCCAACCATTCAACAGGCTCAGGCCGCTCCGCGGTCAACACTAAGTACAAATCCGGATCTCAGTGCGATAGGGGACTTTCGGTCGTCCTACATCAGCGTTGGTAAGCGAAAGCTCGATGTGTACCTGAATGAGCTGGAATTCCAGGTATCCTCAGTGGTAGATCCATATGCTCGCGCAGAATTCTTGTTCTCCTACGGGAAGGACCTGCTCACGGGAGAGCTCGCCCCTGATCTCGAGATCGCCACGCTGACGTCCCTGTCGCTTCCGTATCAGCTGCAGCTAACTCTCGGGAAATTCAAGCCCACATTTGGGAAAATCAATATCCTTCACCCGCATGCGTTCAGTTTTGTCGATTTCCCGAAATTGACAGAGAATTATTTCAGCCCTGAGGGGATGTTTATGGAAGGAGCGTCCGCGAGCTGGCTGGTACCGAATCCGTGTGATTTCTTCCAGGAGCTCTCACTCGAAGTTGGTCGTATCGAACAGAACGCGTCACTGGTTCGTGGGGAAAACAGCCAGCTTGCCTTTGTTGCTCATCTCAAGAATTTCTTCGACCTGACCCAGAATTCAACGCTTGAGCTTGGGTTCTCGGGAGCCAACGGCCCCAATCAGTCCGGCTTCTCCAGCACGATAGGAGGAGTGGATCTGACGTACAAATGGAAGCCCGTGCAGTACAACACACTGCAATCCTTCACATGGCAAAGCGAATTCCTTTTCTCCAATATGCGGTCGGATGAGGAAACTGTCACCAAAACGCACGGCATCTATTCGCTCGTGGAGTACCAATTGGGGCAACGATGGTTCGTCGGAGCGCGATACGACTACTCACAGTATCCAGACGATGGCGGGAGACGGGATATCGCTGGGGCAGCCTTGCTCCGCTTTCAGCCGACCGAGTTTCAGATTCTCGCTCTGGAGTATCAATACACGGATCGCAATTACGATCGAAGCAGTCAGGGAATCATCTTTCGAATCATATTCGGCATTGGATCACATGCGGCGCATCAATACTAGGAACTTGGCAGTTTCCATTTCATATCTCGGAGACGAATTATCATGATGAATAAACGAGTCACGCTTCTTCTCCTCCTCCTGCTTTTCTGCCTTCTGTCGAGCTCCTCTACACTGGCTCAGCTTAAGGTCGTCACGACTATGACCGACTTGCAGAGTATCACGAGTATGATCGGCGGCGACAAGGTCGACGTGTTTGCCATTGCGACGGGATTTCAAAATCCGCATTTCGTCGATCCAAAACCAAGTTACATCATGAAGCTCTCCCGCGCGGATGTCTTTGTGACGGTCGGCTTGGATCTGGAAATCGGTTGGGTTCTCCCACTCCTCAACAGTGCGAGAAATTCAAAGATCCAGAAGGGGGGAGACGGGTATGTGGATGCGTCCATCAATGTTCCGCTGCTTCAGGTCCCGACGAGTGCGAGCAGGGCACAGGGGGACATTCACATCTACGGCAATCCGCACTACTGGCTTGATCCTCTGAATGGAAAGGTCATCGCCAGGAACATCTTCGATGCTCTGGTCAGGGCAGATCCTGACCGACGCTCATTCTATGAAGCGAATCTGATGAAGTTCAATGAGACGATCGATGCGAAGGCGAGGGAATGGACGGAGAAGTTGCGACCCTATTCGGGCACGAAGATAATCGCGTATCACAACGAGTGGCCGTATTTTGAGCAGCGCTTCGGGCTACAAATCGTTGACTTCCTGGAGCCGAAACCGGGCATTCCTCCAACTCCTTCGCAACTCTTCAAAGTTATCAATGAAATGAAACGTGATCACATCAAGATCATCATTATTTCCCCCTATTTCACAGCCGAGTCCGCTGATATGGTCGCACGCAATGCCGGCGGCAAAGTTGTCACGCTTGCTACATCCGTGGGTGCCAACGAGCAGATCAAAACATACTACGATCTCTTTGATTACAACGTCTCGCAATTGTTCGAAGCATTGCGCTAGATTCCATAACCAAAGACTGGAGATAACTATCATGGCTGACTTGTTGAGCCAAAGTTTTGTTGTAAACGCCTTGATCCTGAGCACTATCCTCGGACTGTTGCTTTCCTACCTGGGAGTGCATGTAGTGGGCCGCGGCATTGTGTTCGTAGATCTCGCTCTTGGACAAATTTCCATGCTGGGAGTGGCATTCGCGGGATATATTGGGGGAGGAGGAGAGACTATTATCTCGATTGCCTTCACCATGGTTGGAGCTTTCCTGCTCTCCTTTATCAAGGTCAAAGACAAGCGTTTGAAGCATGAAGCGATCATTGGAATTGTATACGCTGTTGCCTCCGCGGGAACCGTTCTCCTGATTTCGAAGACACCGCATGGGGAGTCGGACATCTCAGAAGTCCTGTTCGGCAGTCTCTTCACGGTGACGACTGATCAAATCATAACTCTCGCCATCGTGTTTGGAATCATCGGCATCTTGCAGTTCTTCTTCCGCAGAAGGTTCTTTGAGCTGACGGAGCAATTCGAAAATCGGCAGGTCGAACATATGCGAATCTTCGATCTGTGGAATTTTCTTTTCTATCTCTGCATCGGTCTTTCAATCGTCTTCGCAGTCCGGGTTGCCGGCGTCATCCCTGTATTCTCCTATCTGATTGTTCCTCCGGTTGCTGCCATCCTATTCTCGGAAAGCAAGAAAGTAGTCGTTGGCATCTCGATGCTGATCAGTGTCCTGGGGGGATTCCTCGGAATTTTCTCTTCAGTCCATTTTGATTTCCCGGCCGGATCCTCAGTGGTTGCGGCACTCGGAGTCCTCTTCGTTGTCGTAGCGCTCATCAAGTTCAGCAGATTCATGAAATTGCGATTCTTTAGCGAGAATGGTTCATCGAAAAGCACACATGTTACTGAGTGAAACAATAGCACTCGTACCATGGGGAACTGGCGCGCTGGGTTCAGTCATTGCCGACCGGCGAAGCTCTCAAGAAGCCCGTTTCATAGCGACGTATCGCCATGAAAAAGGGTTGGCGCAAATCTCTGGATTCTTTATGGAGAAGGTCACAATGGTCAAAGCGGATGTGGCCGATGAACAGGAAGTCATAGCACCGTTAAGGCATATCAAAGTATGTGACGGCAGTGGTTGATTTTCTTCGACAATTTGAATACTATGAATGGGATCCATCAAGAGGGCACCCACAAATCACATGGCACATCACTGAGAATGGTCACGAAAAGGCAAGCAAATCCATCGCTTGCCTTTTTCATTAGAAGAAAAGCTTGGTGCTATGACTCTCAACGAACAGATTAGCAATGACCTGAAGACGGCGATGAAGTCGGGCGAAAAAGTCCGCCTTGATACCCTTCGTTTGCTTCGGGCGCATATGATCGAACTCTCGAAACGAGGCGAGGGGAAAGAGATTACTCCCGAGGAAGAATTGTCCGTGCTGATGGCTGCCCTCAAAAAACGCAAGGAGGCCATCGAAGTGTACGAAAAGGCCGGGCGCTCGGAACTGGCACAGCAGGAGCAGACTGAACTGGAGATCATCTCAGCGTATCTTCCAAAGCAACTCAGCTCTGACGAGGCTGGTGAAATCATCCAGCGGATTGTGTCCGAGACCGGAGCGAGTTCTGCGAAGGACTTCGGTAAAGTAATGCCTCTTGCCATGAAGGAGTTGAAGGGGAAGATTGATGGGAAAGTCGTTCAAGAAATCGTGAAAGCAAAACTGGGGGCCTGACCATGATCATCGATGTCATCATCTTGTTGCCCTGGGTCGTTTTTGGGGCGTTGGGCTTTCGGGATGCTTCGGTCCGAAAGCTTACTGCAATTGCGACGTGCATTCTCGCGATGTTTCTCAGCCAGTGGCTCATGCACGATCTTGGAACTCTCATGAGGGACAAGCTTCATGTTCTGCCTGAAGACGCGCCCGTCCTGGCGTTTGCCATCATTTTTTTCTTCACACTTTTTCTCCAGTCAATCCTCTATCGCTTCTTGACGGACAACTACAAGATCGGTGGTATTGTCGACCGCATTGGCGGCGTTGCCCTTGGCCTCGTACAAGGTGGGATTGTCATCAGTGTCGTGATCTTCATCTTTGCCATGCAGGATCCACCATCCGAGAAGACAACCCGGGATTCCAGACTTTACGGTACGACTGCTTCCTTTGCTCCGAGAATCATGGACCTCTTCTCATCCACGCTTTCCACGGCTGGCCAATCCATGCGGGATGTCGCTTCACCAGGATCGAGAGACCTTGACTCTCTGAAGAAAGAAGACGTTGAGAGCTTCGTATCACCGGGCGCGGCAAAAGTCGATTCCACGCTCCGTGCTCCACGGCGGTGAGGATTGAGATTCCCTCATGGCTGATTTCTCTACCGCAATACACAAACTCGAGTTCGACAAGATCCTTGATCGTCTGCAGCAGTTGGTTACATCGGAGCCTGCACGCGATCTCGCGGCTCATCTCGTTCCGATGACCGATGCATCGCTCGTTCGCCTGGAGTTGAATCGTGTTTCGGAAGCGAAGGAGCTTTTGATCGTTGAGGGAGTCGCGCCCCTTGGCGGCATTAAAGACATTGTTCCCGCCCTGAAACGCTCCACTATTGAAAACCACGTCCTCACGAGTCGTGAGCTGCTCGATATTGCGTCCACCCTTCGGGCGTCAAGAACTCTCTCCATCTTCATCTCGAAGCGACGAAAGGACTACCCCCAGCTGGGAGAACTTGCCTCTGGATTGTTCAGCGACAAGATTTTGGAGTACAACATCGTCGAGTGCATTGATGAAGACAGTCGAATTCGCGATTCGGCGAGCAAAGACCTGAAGCGGATCCGCCAGGATATGATCTCGACTGCAGAGATCCTCCGTAAGCGCTTGGCGTCTATCTTGAAGCGCATCTCTGAAAAAGACTTCCTTCAGGAAGAGATCATTACGACTCGTGACGGACGAATGGTTGTGCCGGTGAAGACCGAGCACAAGAACCATGTTCCCGGGTTCATTCATTCGAGCTCCGCCAGTGGAGCAACGGTGTTTATCGAACCTGCGGAGACGCTCGATCTCAACAACACTCTTACAGAACTGCAATTGAGCGAACAACGCGAGATCAGTCGCATCCTGGGTGAACTCACCGTTCAAGTCAGGGAGATTCGCCCGCAGCTCGAACCCGCGATGGCAACGCTCGCCATCCTGGATCTCATCTTCGCCAAAGCGAAATATTCGATCGAGATATTGGGTAATCCGCCGGCCATAACAGACCGGATGCAATTTCGGCTGTTTCAAGCACGCCATCCTGTCCTGCTTCAACGCCACAGGCGCGAAGAGGTCGTGCCGATGGATCTCGAGCTTGGAGGAGAAGTGCGAACACTGGTCATCACAGGTCCGAATGCCGGTGGCAAGAGTGTCGCGATGAAAAGCATTGGCCTGCTCGTCCTTTGTGCTCAATCGGGGCTGCATATCCCTGCTGCTCCTGAGTCTGAACTTTGCCTGTTCGAGAGCGTGTTCGTCGATATCGGTGATGAGCAGTCAATCGAGAACGATCTGAGCACGTACAGCTCGCACTTGTTGCGAATGCGGGATATTCTGCTCGGAGCGAATGACCACAGCCTGGTCCTTATCGACGAAATAGGAGCGGGAACCGATCCGGCAGAAGGAGGGGCTTTGGCCGCATCCATCCTCACAGAACTTACATCAAGAGGATCGATGACTGTGGCTACAACACACCATGGTATGTTGAAGGCATTTGCGCATGAAGCTGCCGGTGTCTCCAACGCGTCGATGGAGTTCGACCAGGAGACACTTAAACCGACGTATCGATTTCGTTTCGGCGTTCCCGGCAGCAGCTATGCATTGGAACTCGCCAAGCGTCTCGAGTTGCCTCTTCCTGTCGTGAATCGGGCGCGAGAATTCGTCGGCGGTGAGAAAATCAAACTGGAAAACCTCCTCACCGAACTGGAACGTCAGTCTCAAGAATATCGGGCACAAATACAGCAGGTTTCTTCGGAACGCGATCGTCTGAATTCGTTGGTTCAAGCCTACGAGCAAAAGACGAAGGATCTCCGCCACGAACTTCAGCTTATTCGCAAACAAGCCGTGGAGGAAGCGAAAGAGATTGTTCGTGGGGCTCAGTCACTCATCGAACGCGCGGTGAAAGAAATCCGGGAGTCCTCTTCAGATAAGACGATCATTCAATCCGCCAGAGAGAGCGTCCAGCAGATGCGAAGGAAGGTCGAGGAACTGAGTGTCGCAGAGCCACCCACCGCCGCACAGGATTTGCAGGTCGGCGACGCAGTGCGTGCCAGGGATGCTTCGCAAGATGGGGAAGTCGTCGAAATCAAGCCTCCATTCGCGACTGTACTCATCGGGAATACAAAACTGAAGGTCAGGCTCGAGACACTTCAGAAGGTGAGCGCGCGGCAAGGGTCAGCAGCGGGAACTGTCGGAAGCTCAATCTACACACCCGAAGGCAAAACCGAGATTGATCTGCGCGGCATGTTCGGCGATGAGGCAATTGCGCAGGTCGAGCGATTTCTCGATGATGCAATCGTGGCGGGATTGCACCGGGTCGATATTATCCACGGCAAGGGGACAGGTGCCCTCCGAAAGCGCATAACCGAGTTCCTCAAGACCTATCCGCACATCAAGGCTTTCCGGCTCGGTGAGTGGAACGAGGGAGGATCTGGCGTGACGGTCGTCGAACTCGACTAAACAGACACCCCGAAAACGGGACGATGAAAAAAAGGCAGATCAAGAAGCTCCTCATAGCAAACAGGGGCGAGATTGCGCTACGGGTGATTCGAGCCTGCAAGGAACTGGAAATCTGTTCGGTTTCAGTTTTCTCTGATGTGGATCGGAAGTCCCTCCACGTGCTACAAGCGGACGAGGCATACGCATTGGGCGGATCCACGCCTCAAGAAAGCTATCTGAATCAGGCCAAGATCATTGAGATCTCAAGAGCCGCCTCTGTGGACGCCATTCATCCAGGATATGGGTTCCTGGCGGAGAATCCGGACTTTGCCGATGCCGTGGCAGCAGCCGGTATCCTCTTTGTCGGTCCTTCTGGAGATGCCATACGCTTGATGGGTGATAAGACACAAGCACGAAAGGCGGCACGCAAGTTGGGGATTCCAACGATCAGCGGGACTGTTGATCCCGTCAAGGACGTTAGCGAAGGCCTCTTTCACGCAACAGATATCGGCTTTCCGATTCTGCTGAAAGCTGCGGCAGGAGGGGGTGGTAAGGGGATGAGGGTTGTCCGAGCAGCAGGAGAGTTTGAGGCTGCGCTGCGAATGGCTCAATCGGAAGCGCGGGGCGCATTCGGCGATGACCGGGTGTATATGGAAAAGTACCTCGAGTCACCGCGTCATATCGAAATGCAGATTCTCGCCGATGGTTATGGCAATGTAATTTACCTTGGGGAGCGCGAATGCTCCATTCAACGTCGGCACCAGAAGGTTATTGAGGAATCCCCGTCGACGGCGGTGGATGAGAAACTCCGCAGAGAGCTGGGGGAAGCCGCTGTACGACTAGCGAAGACGGCAGGTTACACGAACGCCGGCACGATGGAGTTCTTGCTTGAACCCTCGGGGAAGTTCTATTTTCTGGAAATGAACACTCGACTTCAGGTTGAACACCCGGTAACAGAAGAAATCACTGGTCTTGACCTTGTGAAGCAGCAAATTCGAGTTGCAGAAGGGGAACGGCTTTCGATTCGGCAAGAACAACTCCAGTTTCGGGGTCATGCCATCGAGTGCCGGATATGTGCAGAAGATCCTGAAAACAGCTTCATGCCATCCACCGGAAAGCTCGTCCGTTATCGGCTGCCTCAGGGCCGAATTCGCGTTGAGAATGGGTTTCAGGAGGGTGATGAGATATCTGTCTATTACGACTCACTGTTGGCAAAGGTGATTTCCTGGGGAGAAACGCGGAGAGATGCAATCACAGCGATGAAGCGAGCCTTGACGGACTTCACCATCGAAGGAGTGAAATCTACAATTCCATTCTGTGCGTTGGTCCTGAACCATAGCAGTTTCGTCGAAGGAAACATAGATACCCGCTTTGTGGACAAGCACTTTGACCCGAGTATCTTGAGCATAGTTTCTGCCAATCAGATGCTCGCGGCAGCCGTCGGTGCGGTGCTGATCGGTGTCCGCACCAAGCGACAGACTGAATCGGGACACAACGGTTTGAGTCCCACGAGCAGCGGATGGAAAGACAGCAGGAGGGGGGGCTTTCGATAATGGCTGGCACATTTACGGCGACGATTGGTGGACATTCCTTCAAGATCGTCCCCCTCTCAAATCAGCAGGTCGAAATCGATGGTAATGCCCACAGTTGCAGTCTTGCCGAACTGGATGGGCAATCTTTTTCTCTCATTCTCGATGGAAAGACCTACCTCGTTGAGTTGCTGCCGTCATCTGAAGTTTGGCAAGACGGGACCACCTTAGGCAAAGGTGGTCTTGGGTATTCTGTGCCCTTAGGAATCAAAGGCACACGGTATCTCGTCAGCGTCGACGATGAACATTCGCTCCTCGTAAAGTCACTTTTCTCCGCGCCTCAGTCGGAAAAAGGACCTCAGGTAGTCAGGGCCCCCATGCCAGGATTGATTTCACGGATAGAGGTCCAGGTCGGAGAGGAAGTTGTTTCTGGAAGTGGCCTCCTCGTTCTCGAGGCAATGAAGATGGAGAACGAGATACGCTCACTCAAACATGGGAGGATCCAAACTATACACGTCGAGAAGGGGAGAGCTGTTGAGAAGGGCGAGCCGCTGATAACCATTGTAGAACACTAAGTTTGACATATTAAGTTGTTTATCAACATAAGGTTGAGTGCATAACCGATGAACCAATCTCTAGGGCAAATCGAACCAATTGTCGATCTCGATCTGGCGCTTGAACACGGACTTACCGCAGAGGAATATCGAAAAGTCTTGGAGATTCTCGACCGGAGGCCGACATACACTGAACTCGGTATCTACAGTGTCATGTGGAGCGAGCACTGCAGCTACAAGAATTCCATTGCTATCTTGAAGAC
>JACVXU010000274.1 GCA_015661185.1 Bacteroidota bacterium | reverse complement strand
ACCTTTCGACCGTGAAGGAAGAGAACGTAGTCTACTTTGACTCCAAGGAGGCGCTTATCCTGACCGCGACTGCTACGCAGTTGACTGTCCGCGCTCCGAATGTCATCAAAGACAGCGTCGTGGTGCGGGTGCAGGTGTTCAAAGCGGCAATGTTCAGCAACAGCAAGCTCTGCAAGCTAGAGGCGGCTGTCTCCACATTCGGCGGTCTTGATGGGTTAGAAGAGCCCTACGGAATTGCCACCGACGCGTCCGGAAATCTCTTTGCCTCGCTCACGTTCAACAGCGGAGGAATCGGGATCAAGAAATTCACTGCCGAGGGCGTGCGAAGTGATTTTGCTCCCTCCGGTGGGGTGACTATCTGGTCGGCGCTCAAGATGGGTCCGGGCGGCGTGCTCTACGCCGCAAGAACACAACTGGCAATTTTCACAGTTGCGCAAGGGGCGGCATCAAGCATCTGGGCACAGATCCCCGGGAGTTCGCTGTACGACTTCGACTTCGACAAGGACGGAAACATCTGGGCGGTCGGTAACAATACCTTCGTGCACCGGTTCACTCCGAGTAAGGCGACAAAATCATTCCCCTTCGTGGCGAACCTGCGCACGGCGAGAGTGTACAAAGGTCACCTCTACGTCGGAGGAAAGGTTGATCCTGTCGAAGGTGTCTGGCGGTTCCCTATCGTCTCGGCTGATAGTCTCGGGCCGGCCGAGAAATACTTTGACCTTTCCGCTCTCCCCGGTTATGGCCAGAATGGCCCGGGTGTCTATGCCATCACATTCAACACAGATGGCGACATGTATGTGGGGACTGATGGTCCCGACGCAATCCTCGTCGTTCACCCGAACGGTAGCAGTGAACCACTCTATCCCGGACTGTTCCAGCCGCAAACCCTGTTGTTTGCATGGGGAAAAGGGAGCACCCTCTATGCCGCGCGAAGCGGTCTTGGCGTCTCGCACGTCATTCTCAAGATCAATACACAGAAGACGAGCGCCCCCTATTACGGCCGAGGGGATCAGTAAGAGAGGTATCATTCCCGGATTTCACGATTGTCGAGAGCACACAAAGGCATCCTGATCGCAAACCAGGATGCCTTTCTGTTGACAACTCCACTCCCCTTATCTATATTGACCGCTGTGGGATGCAAGCGCATTGAATGGAGGATGATCCATGGCTCGAGCACCAAGATCCTCGTTGCCATCAAATAAATCTCCTATGCCTCTCTCGTTAGCTCCATATTCAGACAGCATGCGGGATCAGCTCCTCGCCCTTTGGGCGGTTGCTCTTCCCCTTGACGCGATCACCGAAGAAATTCTTGAGACACGAGTCCTGCTGGACGAGAACCTCGATCCACAGACGTTCCTTCTTGCGCTCTCGGATGGCGACCTCGTCGGCTTTGTTCTCGGAATTCATGCGAAACGCATGCCCCTCGGCGATGCCGATCCAGAGGGCGACCGATGCTGGATCACCGCGCTCGGCGTTCGTCCAAACCAGGATCTCAATGAAGTCGGTGGTTTTTTACTGTCGGAGGTCGAAAAGAAATTCAAGTCGTTGGGGAAGCGCGAGTGCCGCGTCTCGGGCTATCCACCAGGGTATTTTACACCCGGAATTGACATCCATGCGTGCAAAGAGTACCTGGACCTTTTCACAACGAGGGGATACGAAGTCTTCCACGAGGCGCTCAGCATGGATGCGCCGATCACGCTGTTCGCCGTACCGAAGAAGACCGTCGAGCTCCAGCAGAAGCTGAAAGCAGACGGAATCGATATCCGCTTCTACCGCCGCAGCGACCTTGTGAAGTTCTTGGAGTTTCTCGAGAAGTCGATGCCATCCGACTGGGTGCGCGTCGAACGGCGCAACCTGCGAAAAATTTCCGAAGGCGGATTTCATTCCGAACAGCTCACCCTCGTCACCAAAGGGGACGACATCATCGGGTATTGCCAGTTTGAAGGCTCACATTTTGGACCCTTCGGAGTAAGCGACGCCTTTCAGGGAATAGGGATCGGAACGGTATTGCTCGCCCGCACTCTGGAGCGGATGCGCCAGGAAGGTTATCACGACGCGTGGGTGATGTGGACGGACGATCTCGCCGCAAAGGTGTACGGCAAGTTCGGGTTCAAAGAGACACGCCGGTTCGCGCTGCTCAAGAAAGCGCTTTAGCAGGATGTTGAAAAAAGGACCGCTAAGGCCGCAAAGAACAATAATGGACGACACCATGGTGGTGACCGTCACCTCGCGCGGCGAATTGGCCACGCTGTCAGGAGTTTGCTCCTGACAGTGATTAGACCCACAATAGTGTCAGGACGAAAGTCCTGACACCGCGACGTGGGGTTTTGGTCCATGTCCCTAGTGCAATATCATGTTGCCCCGACCTTCCCACCTGCGTCCTTCGGACTTCGGTGGGCAGGCAGGTCGGGGATAGCGAATCCCAGCCACCACCTGGAGTGGCTTCAGCCACTTCAGAAGGGGGCGAAATCAGAGGGGACCATTTTGGCGCCCCACTAGACGAACAAAACAGGAACAAGTAGTATGGCAGACGAAACCAAAAAGACCATTCTTGCAATTGGGGCGCATTGCGGCGATGCCGAAGTCACGTGCGGCGCCGTCCTCGCCAAACACAACAAGCTCGGTGATCGCATCGCCATTCTTCATCTCACACTTGGCGAAGGGGGAAATCCAAAAATGTCCCCCCAGGCATACGGGGAGCAGAAACGCCGCGAAGCGGAGGCAGCCGCGAAGATCATCGGCGCTGAGGCGATTTTCGCCCCGTACAAGGATGGCGAACTTCCCAACACGGAGGATGTACGTCGTTACGTTGCCGATGTCATTCGACAGGTGAAGCCATCACACATCATCACGCACTGGCGCACGAGCATACACAAGGATCACGCTGCCACGCATGCCATCGTCAATGACGCCGTCCTTCTCGCTTCTCTCGAAGGTGTGGTAACAGCGCATCCGAGGCACAGGGGAGTTCGGGCGATATATTATACAGAGAATTGGGAAGATCCGGAGAATTTCAAACCGTACCTCTATGTGGATGTTTCGAATGAACTGGAGACGTGGAGGGAGGCCGTAACACAGTACCAGTTCATCAAAGGTGGGATTTCTTCCTTCCCCTATCTCGAATACTACGAGGCTCTTGCTCGTGTTCGCGGAGCGGAAGCGGGTAAACGCTATGCAGTGGCTTTTGATGTCGACCCATTTGAGAAGAAACGCGTCGTCGATATGCTTCCCTGAGAAGGTGGGTTTGAATGTCCTCCACCGACATGAAATCATGAACAAGATATTTGACCAGGAACCATCTCAGAGACAAATACGCGAGGGATGGTTCGTACTCCGGGTAGCACACTGATCACACAGATGTCACGTGATTTCCACAGAATTCAATCTGTGACCGTCACGTGCTTTCTCTGCGTCATCTGTGTTCGCTTTTCAGGGTTCGAAGGCCCCTTTTGAGGTTCCACTGCGCCTAACCACCAGATCGAAAGACGTTTATGATCCGGCCCCCTTCGGTTTTGACTATCGCTCTCCTTCTCGCCGCAACCGCACCCGTGTTTCCGCAGTCAGCCCGGGTAAGCATCGACGCCGGGAAAGTGGTCAGCACCATCAACCCATGGCTCTATGGCATTAATACCGCCCGATGGGACGAGTCCCTCTTCCCCGGTCCAACATCTGAAATGGTACTGAGCGCCGACCGCGATGCCATAGAGAAGATCAAAGCATCGGGAATCACTCTCCTGAAATACCCCGGTGGCAACGACGCCGATCACTATGTCTGGAATTCGAAGGCGAACAACGCATCCGAGATGGACACGGATGAATATATAGCCCTCTGCAGAGCCGTCGGTGCCGAGCCGTTCATCACGATAAACTTCAATGAGCCTCCTGAGTTGGCCGCGGCGTGGGTGAAGTACTGCAATCTCGAAAAAGGCTACAATGTCAAGCTGTGGGAAGTTGGAGATGAACAGTGGGGCACCTGGGCGCGCGGGCATGTCCCACCCGAGCAGTATGCAAAAAAATACATCAGATTTGTGAAGGCTATGCGGGCGGTGGATCCGACGATCAAGGTTGCGACAAATGTGCCATTGGGTCCTCACCCCGAGAACTGGGCTGAACGAGTGCTCAAAGCGGCGGACGACTACATCGACATGATCACCTTCACCTATTTCCCTCAGCCGACGGGAAAGGAGAACGATGATACGCTGATGACAACGGTGGGGAAGTACAGGGAACTCTATTCACAGTTGCGAAAGGACATCGAACGCGCCGCCGGCCCGGAAAAGGCCGCTTCGATTCTCCATATCAATGTCGGCTACAATTCTGTCAGCCATTCGCCTGGCCCCCAGACTATTCAGATCATCAACGCACTTTGGACTGCTGACATGCTCGGAAGCATGGCGGAGCTCGGTACGGACATTGCCTGCTTCTGGGCGTTGCACAACTTCTATCCTCCCCGCGGAGGCGACTATGGTTACCTTTCATCCGAAGGGAACAACACACGGCGGTTCAGCTATTACGTGTTTCCTATGCTCGCAGAACACCTGCGGGGACAGACCATTAAGGCAACTGGCGACAATGCAGCCGTATCGACGTATGCCAGCCGGTTGGGGAAGAAGCTTTCCCTGATCCTGATTAACAAGAGCCGGAAGACATCCACAAACGTGGAATTGCAGCTTGCAGGCTTTAAGCCCCGACCCCAGGCCAGGGTATGGGTTCTCGACGAGAAGCGGAAAAACAGTCGGCTTCCAGATCTGAAAAACGTCTCTGACAGTTTCTCTCTCAAGATCCCTCCCTATTCAGTCACGGCGCTCGAGATGATCGACCAGGATTCAGTGATACCGCCGCGCGATATCGCTCCGCTGGCAACTCCATCGGCTTCATCGTTCTCCACGATCGGACCTCATTTCAAGCCTGCAAGCGCAACCGATGGCAAACTCTACACACGCTGGAATTCGGCCGCCTGGACAAAGTCCAACGGGCAGGAGGAACAGTGGTTCCAGCTTTCATGGAAAACCCCGCAGATGATCAAGCACGTGAAAATCACTTGGGGCGAAACCTACGCAGTGCAGTATCAACTAAAGGCCTCGGCGGATGGGAAGAAGTGGGCAACCATTCGTGAAGTGAAAAACGGATCAGGAGGGATCGATGAATGCGAGATCCCGCCGATAGCGGCTCGCTACCTCCGCATCGATGGGAAGACAGGAGCAAGGGGTATCTCCGCGTATTCGATTCGGGAGATCGGCGTGTATGAGGAGTGAGAACACGAATGTCGTAGGATGAAGTTTGGCGGTGAAATACCTTCTACGTTTATCATTCGTGTTCGTTATTGGATATTCTTAGGCAACAACGTAGAGAGCGCCGCGAATAGTGAATATCGAACACGAACTTCGAATGATGAAGTTTGTTGGTAAGAACCACTTCTACATTCATTATTCGTGTTCGTTATTGTCCGCCAGAGGCGGATGCGCCTCCGGCGCAGATATTCAAGTGGTACGTGTTTTCAACGCCGTCTGAATGCTCTTGACAAAGATTGCGATTAACTGATGGCACTCGTTCAAGATTAGAG
>JACVXU010000070.1 GCA_015661185.1 Bacteroidota bacterium | reverse complement strand
GATGTATGCACGACGTACAGCATCGAGCGACGTTGTGCTTGTGACCGGCGCATCATCGTACCTCTTCAATCGCCCCGTGAAAGACTGGCGCGACAAAACGATCATCACGATTCCCCGGGAAAACATCAAAGAAGTCCGCTATCAGTATGGTGACACGACGTTTATTCTGGCGTTCAAGGACAGTGCGTGGACCATCGGGAAAGATTCGACGCAGGAAGGAATTGTCAGTAACCTTATATCATCGCTGTCCAACGTCCAGACCGATGATTTCGTGGACACGCTCACCACCCGCTTCTCCAAGCCCACCGCACAGATCTCCTTCGCGGGAACACAACTCACCTTCTTCTACGTCAAAGAGGGTGAAAAGTACCTTGTTCAGTGTTCCACATCGCCGCAGTGGTTCGAAATGCAGAGCTGGCATGCAAGCCAGATCCTTTTGCGCAAAAAGGATATCTTAAAGTCAGGCAAATAGCGCAGAACAAGAGTTGCGAACGCTGATGCCACTCCACCAGGGGAATAATTCCTTGCTTGGCGCTGCAAATTTGGTTAGTTTTCAATGCTTTGGAGCACAATACCATAGTTCCAATCCACAATACATCCTATGGAGGTTGATCATTAATCTCATGCACAAGTTCTTTCGTCCCTTTCTGGCAGGATTCTGTTTTGTACTGGTTCTGGCAGGATGTGCAGGATCCGGCCCTGCCATCGTAGCGAAAATCGGAGATTCTCCCCTTACACTTGAGGAATTCGAAGAAAGCTATACGAAAAATAATGGTGGCTGGGAAAAAGCCACGACCTCAAGCTATGAGGATCGCGAGAAATTCCTGGACCTGCTCGTGAAGTTCAGACTCAAAGTGCTGGAAGCAAAGAACCGAGGCCTGCTGTCTGACTCCACGATCAAGAGTGAACTTGAGGGGTACGAGGTCACCGTGGCCACATCGTACATGCTGGAAAAAGAGATTATCGGCCCAAAAGTCCTGGAAACTTACAACAGGAAAAAAGAGGAGATCCGTGCGAGCCACATCCTGATCCGGCTGAACCCCGAGCCAATCCCGGAGGATACACTCGCCGCGTACACCAAGGCGATGAATGTTATCAATTTAGTCCCGAAATATGGCTTCGACACGCTGGCTACGACCTATTCGGAAGAACAAAGCGCCTCATCTAACAAGGGAGATTTGGGCTATTTCTCGTCGGGTCGGATGGTGCCGGAGTTTGACGATGCTTGCTATAACCTCAAAGTTGGGGAATATACCCCTCGACCTGTGCGGACTCAGTTTGGCTATCACGTCATCAAGGTAACAGACCGTCAGCCGAATAGGGGGGCTGTGCGTGTGAGTCATATTCTGCGGCGTTTCAAAGACGTTGCGGAAGATAGTGCTGCCGTCACAGATTCCGCCTGGACCATCTACAGGGCTCTGAGGGCTGGAACGGATTTCGCTGAGGCTGCTAAGCGACATAGCCAGGATCCGGGATCCCAAGCCAACGGCGGAGACATCGGGTTCTATGAACGTGGACGGGTACCACCAGAGGTAGAAAGCATTTTTTACGGCACGCCTCTTGACTCAATCACCCCACCCTTTAGAATGCCGTATGGATACCACATCTTCAAGATCACTGGATACAAGGGCATACCCCTGTATGCGGATATGGAGAAGGAGCTGCGTGATCAGTATAATCAAACGCGCTACAGTACAGACTATACAAAGTTTGTGCGCAATCTTGCAAAACAATATCGCTTGGAATTCGACACGTTAACGATTGTTCAACTGCTGCACGCGTTCGACACGACGCAGACGCCAGCTTCGTGGACATGGAGCGACACGTTGAACGCCGATTTAAGGAGCAGGGTCCTCCTCACTTGTGAAGGTCGGCCGGCCACGGTCAACAATTTGATCGAACATGTCAACGGATCGGCTGAGTTCAAGTCCATGCTGTTGAATCCCAAGAACATTCAGCACATGATCGAACGAGTGTCTGAAGCCAAGATGATGGAGGAACATGCCCGCCAGGTGCCGCTGCGGTATCCTGCGTTTTCGAAGCTCTTGAAAGAGTACCAGGATGGAATTTTGCTGTACCGTATCGAGCAGGATGAGGTGTGGAAGAAAGTCGTTGTCAACGATTCGCTTCTGAAGATTCACCACAATCATACCAAAGAGAAGTATCGCTGGCCGGATCGCGTGGATTTTGCAGAGATCTTGGTCACGACCGACAGCATGGTCCGGGTAGCGTACAAGGAGATTCGGGCGGGAAAGAACTTCGGCGATGTGGCTGAGAAGTACACGATGCGAAACG
The DNA here is from genome assembly GCA_015661185.1 of Bacteroidota bacterium. Lineage (GTDB taxonomy): Bacteria > Bacteroidota > Ignavibacteria > UBA10030 > UBA10030 > UBA9647. The sequence continues at coordinate 10,948 of JACVXU010000070.1, read as the reverse complement.
GCTACAAGGAGAAAAAGGGTGTGTGGGGACTGACCCCGAACCCATTGAATGAACTCTCGCGCTACGCGGCGATCCTCCCCGTGGACAGCATTCCTCCTCCGTTTGATCACCCGAACGGCTGGTCGATCATCAAAGTGTTGGCAAAGGACAGCTCGCGAGCGAAGACATTCGAAGAGGCCATGCCCGAGGTGATGAGCGCATACCAGGAGTATGCATCGAAAGCCCGGCAGGATGAATGGATTGCGGAACTGAAATCACGATACGCCGTGGTTCTGAACAAAGAACTTCTCTTGGAAGCCTTCAAAAGGAAACCCGTTGCCACGCAGTAGGCTTGCGTTCTTTTTCTGTCTGGCGTTGATCATCGGCTGCGGCAACAAGGACTCTGCCCAGAGTCCCGTAGCACGCATTGACGACAGGACATTGACATTAGAACACGTGAGGGCACGGTTGGACTCTTCACGGGGGGTAACCCCTGCACAGGTCGGAGAGTATGCGCGCCGCTGGATCAACGACGAGATTCTGTACAGGGAAGCCGTGCGCAGGGGGATGGACAACAAGGAATCTGTACGCGCACAACTCGAGGAAGTCCGCCGACAGCTGGCAATCAACGCGCTCCTGCAGGATGAAATCTATACCGAGAAATCTCTCCAGAGCACACCCGAAGACATCTCTCAGTATTATTCTGTCCACAACAAGGAATTCACCCTTCCAACAGACATTGCGCTCGTCAGTTTTCTTTTATTCCGCGATCGCGATGCCGCCAACGCATTCCGAACGCTTGTTATCAAAGGAACACCCTGGGCGCTCGCCGTCCGGCAGACGGTGGCAGATCCTCAGCAGTCGTTGCTGATCGTCGCGAGGATGGATTCGGCATACTACTCTCAGCGCACGCTTTTCCCGGTCGAGCTCTGGAGGGTTGCCTCGGCATCGACCAAGCCGGAACCTTCATTTCCAGTTCATACCAACGAGGGTTTTTACATTCTCATCGTCTGGAAGCTTGGTCGCCAGGGGCAAATTGCCGATCTGGCCTATGTCGAGCAAGACATCCGAAGCCGGCTGACGATCGAGCGCCGCCGTCGTTCTCTCGACAGTCTGCTTGAAAGACTTCGTTCAAAACATGCTGTTGAGTTCATGGTGAGCGATCATGCCGACACGAGCTCAACCAATTCCGAGAGATAGGAGAAGTTCCAATGAAGGGACGTACTACATCAGTGTTCACGAGCGTTGTTGTTGCTGCGATCGTTCTGGTTCCCGTTCCCTGCCGACTGATGGCACAGACAGCGGTCGATCGCATCGTGGCGGTCGTTGACAGGGAAATCATCACGGAGTCTGATCTCCACGAGCGGATCACGTACGTCGCGCTTCAGAACCGTGTCGACCCCCAGGCTCCCGGATTGCGGAAACAGGTGCTCGAAGGAATGATCGCGGACAAGCTCGTTCTCGCTCAGGCAATCATCGACAGCGTCAATGTCTCGGAGGACGAAGTGAGCCGAATGCTTGATCAGCAGTTTCAGAATTTTGTCCGCCAGGCGGGTTCTGAACAGCGGTTGGAGCAGATCTATGGCAAGCCGGTAGCGAGGATGAAGCGTGAATATCGGCCTGAAATGCGAAAGCAGCTTCTCATCCAGCGTGTGCGTCAGCAGCGTGAGGCAAACATTCTGATTGCGCGCCGGGAAGTGGAGGAGTTCTTTGAATCCTATAAAGACAGTCTTCCGAAAGTCCCCGAAGAACTCGATCTGAGCCACATCTTCATCGTTCCCAAGCCCGACTCGTTGCTTGAGGAGCAGACCCGTCGAACGCTCAATGTGATTCGGGACAGCATCATCGCGGGAGGCGATTTTGCGGACTTCGCGCGACGGTACTCGCAGGATGGAAGCGCGCCGAGCGGCGGAGATCTCGGGTGGGCGAAGCGTGGGCTGGTATTTGTTCCCGAGTTTGAGCAGGCGGTGTTTGCGCTGAAAGAGAAAGAGATCTCACCAGTGGTAAAGACGGAATTTGGGTATCATCTTGTTCAGCTGCTTGAACGAAGGGGTGAATCGGTGCACGCCCGGCATATCCTGGTCCGGACGGAGAAAGGGCCTGCCAGTGACACGGCGGCCGTTGTCCGGTTGAGCGCGTTGCGTGAACGCGCACTGAAAGGTGAACTGTTTGCAGAGCTCGCCCGCAAGAATTCGGAAGACGATGAGACGAAATCCATCGGCGGAGATTTGGGAACGGTTGCGGTCGACCAACTGGAGGCTGATTTTGCAGCGGTCGTGAAAGATCTCAAAGCGGGAGAGATCAGTCATCCACACAGGGTAACATTGAAGGCGTCCTACGGGTATCAGATTGTCCTTCTGAAGAAACGCACTTCTCCGCATGCTGTCAACCCGACAGAGGACTACAAGCGGATCGAACAGATGGCTCTCTACGTGAAGCGCAATCGCTTGAATAGTGAGTGGATCGAAGAGCTTAAGAATAGCATTTACTGGGAGCTTCGCCTGTAATCTGGCCTCGACCGGATTGCTTCACATTAGGAATACCTCCGTCAATTTCACGGACAACGATTCTCATGAACGACGTTAAGACAGTCTCCGAACTCTCCAAAGCCTATTCTGACATCCGGGCTGAAATCGCCAAGGTCATAGTAGGACAGGACCGGGTCATTGAGCATCTCCTGATTGCGCTTCTCTCCCGCGGACACTGCCTGCTCATTGGAGTGCCCGGACTCGCCAAGACGCTTTTGATCAAAACGCTGGCAGAAGCACTGGACCTCAAGTTCAGCCGCATCCAATTCACGCCGGATCTGATGCCGAGTGATATTACCGGCACCGAGATTATTGAAGAGAATGTTGGTACGGGTCAGAAAGCTTTCAAATTTGTTCGGGGACCCGTGTTCGCGAATATTGTCCTGGCCGATGAGATTAACCGAACGCCTCCCAAGACCCAGGCGGCTCTGCTTGAGTCGATGCAGGAGCATCACGTGACCGCTGCCGGTCAGACCTACACGCTGCAGGAACCGTTCTTTGTGCTTGCGACGCAAAATCCCATTGAGCAGGAAGGGACCTATCCGTTGCCGGAAGCCCAGTTGGATCGCTTCATGTTCAATCTATGGCTCGACTATCCCTCCTTCAGCGAAGAGGTGGCGATTGTGAAATCCACAACGAGCCCCTACAAGGCGGATCTCAAACGCATCCTGAGTGCGAATGAGATCAATGCATTCCAGGATCTCGTGCGCCGGGTACCGGTTGCCGATAATGTCATCGAGTACGCGGTGACACTTGTCGATCGGACGCGTCCCACCGTGCAGACAGCCCCGGCATTTATCAAGAGCTGGATCCGATGGGGTGCGGGACCTCGTGCTTCACAATACCTTATTCTCGGAGCAAAGACCCGCGCAATTCTGTCCGGCAGACATACTCCCGACATCGATGACGTCAAAGCGCTCGCGCCTCCGGTGCTCCGCCATCGCATCGTTACGAGCTTTAACGCCGAAGCTGAAGGTGTATCAGCAATTCAAATCATCGAAAGACTCGTGAGTGAATCCAGATCGTGAATTGGCAAATACGGGGGGGTGATGCTCTACGGGTTTAGTCCGAATCAGCGCTCCTTTTGGCGATGGAGAAGTCCGATCCGGTTCGTGGGGAGTTTCGTCACAATCTTCCTGCCGTTCGTTTGTGTTGGTATTCTGAGCTCCGCCTGTGTTGCCCAGACGCAGCGCTGTTGGATCGCGTTTCGGGATCGTGGTTCGCCCAGCATTAATTCTCTTGCCAATCCGCGCATGTTAGGCATATCGGAGCGCGCTTTGTGGAGACGCAGCAAAGTTCTTCCTCCTGACCGGCTCGTCGACGAGTTAGACCTCCCTCTCAATCAATCGTATCTCGATCAATTGCATTCTGCGGGCATCGTCATCCGCTCGTCATCGCGGTGGTTTAATGCTGTCTCAGCAGAATTGACAGCCGTTCAGCGCTCGTCACTGGCCACTCTTCCGTTTGTGGCGTCGGTGACACCCGTCGCAGTGTTCTTCAAGCCTCAGCCCGGACTGACACCCCAAATCCAGAAGCCGATGCTCAAGAAAATGTCAACTGCCGGAGTAGACTACGGCCAATCCTTTCTCCAGCTTAGTGCCATCAAAGTGCCCGATGTGCATGCTCGCGGTATCACGGGATCGGGTGTCATCATCGGGGTCCTGGACGATGGTTTCAACGCTCACCGGACGCACCCCGCGTTGAAGAACATCAAGGTGATTGCGGCATATGATTTCGTTCAGCGCGATTCCAATACGTCTCGTGCTCCTGGAGAGTACTCGACCCAGGGAAATCACGGAGCCTCCGTGCTTTCGGAGATCGGAGGATTTCAGAACGGAATACTGATTGGCGCTGCGTACGGGGCATCGTTCATTCTTGGCAAAACAGAGATTGATAGCGTTGAAATCCAGGTAGAGGAGGATCTGTATGTCGAAGCTCTCGAATGGATGGAGCGGCTCGGCGCTGACATCACTTCGAGTTCACTTGGATACAGCGATTGGTACACCTGGTCAAGCATGGATGGAAAGACAGCCACAACATCGAAGGCTGCCCGCATCGCTGCGAGGAAAGGCGTTCTGGTTGTGACAGCCATGGGAAACGCCAGCGGTGCCACCGTTCGGAGGTCCGATGGACAATTGGCGCTGATGGCCCCTGCCGATGCCGATAGCATTGTCGCCGTTGGTGCGACACTTGCAGATGGTCCACTGGCATCGTTCAGTCTTACCGGTCCTACGTACGACGGACGGATCAAACCCGAAGTGGTAACTCCCGGAGTGAATATCTTTGCTACCAGCGGCGAATTGGATTACACCCCGTTCTTCAGCGGCACCTCTGCCGCAACGCCCCTCGCGGCAGGTGTAGCGGCGCTGGTTCTCTCTTCAGATTCGACCCTTACCCCGATGGAAGTCCGGGCTCGCATGATGAGCACGGCGCAGCAATACTCCGACGGTACATCGAAAACCGGATTCTACCCCAACAATTTCTATGGGTGGGGCATACTCGATGCATCAAAAGCTGTTGTGAACCTGGGCGGGGGATCGACGCCAACGCAGTTCATTCTCCGAAACAACTTCCCTAACCCGTTCAATGGCTCAACCACGATTGTTGTCGATGCTCCCGGTGAACAGAGCATTGAACTTGCCATCTATGACCTTCTTGGACGACGTGTACGAACGATATACAGAGGCACATCATCGGCGGGGACAACCCCCTATCGATGGCGTGATGCGCTGAACGACAACGGTATTCAAGTTGCGACCGGCGTCTACGTATGCCGCTTGACAGCACCGGGATCCCTCAGCTCTCAGAAGATCCTCTACATCAAATAGCAGTGCCAATTGAGGGTTAGCGATTGACCGAGATGCCCGACCTCCATCTTACAACTTCCCTGCACGTTGCCCTTCTTCTGCTCGCAGCAGGAGGGGCGGGAGCGCTGGCAGTTCTTGCTTACCGGTTTACAATTCCTCCTGTCTCCCGTACACTCAGAGTGACGTTCATGCTTCTGCGCGGTCTGGGCCTTTTCTTGCTGTTTCTTCTGCTTGGTGAGCCGCTTCTTTCACTCGTCTATCATCGATTTGAGAAGCCTGTGCTCGCTGTTCTCATCGATCAGTCGAGAAGCATGACAATTCAGGATAAGACCGGAGATAGAAGGGCGATCATGCTCAAGGCCCTGGATTCTCCGGAATTGCAGACAGTCGAAGCAAACAGTGATGTGCTGTTCGGGGTGTTCGATACGAAACTTCATCTTCTGCAATCGTTCGCAAAAGACTCCATTTCGTTCAGGGGGGAAGGGACAGACATTGGAGGCGCGTTGAAGCAATTGAAGGATCTCACATCCGGAAGGAATATTCAGGGTGTGCTCCTGATCAGCGATGGAAATGCCACGACCGGGCCGAGTCCTCTCTTCGAAGCAGAAGAGGCTGGTTTGCCTGTGTTCGCGGTCGGCATTGGTGACACTAACGAGCCGCATGATGTGCTCGTACAGAAGGTTCTTGCAAACACAATTACCTATGTGGGGAACAAAGTCCCGGTGAATGCGACGCTGAAAAGCTCCGGGCTCAACAATGAACGGGTTGAGGTGACGCTGCTTGAAGGGGGGAAGATGCTTGATCGGAAGACCGTTTTGCTTGAGCCGGGCATGCGACAATACGATGTCCCACTTTCATTTATTCCCGATCTCGACGGCACGAAGAAAATCACCGTGGAAGTCTCGCAGCTTCCGGGCGAGGTGAGCTATCAAAATAACAGGTCGTCGTTCTATGTAAAAGTCCTCAAGAGCAAGATGCCCGTTGTTATGATTGCCGGCGGGCCCAGCGCTGATGTCGCAGCAGTGCGTCGTGCGCTTCGGGATGATCCGAATATCGAAGTACGATCCTTCATCGATCGGGGCAATGGGCAGTTCTATGAAGGACTTCTGACGGACCAGGAATTGCGAACTGCCGAGTGCATTGTGCTCGTGGGGTATCCCGGAACGGGAAGTTCGGCTGCCACGGTGCAGGCGATCGCAAATGCGGTTGGGAGCCGGAAAGGGCTGTTGTTTGTCCTGAGCCGCACAACCGATTTCCGGAAACTCCAGGCCCTTCAGGCGCATCTTCCTTTCACGGTCCCGGCGCTCGCGGGAGAAGAGACACAGGTGTTCTTCGCCGTGTCTGATCTTCAACGCAATAACCCGATTCTTCGAGTCTCGTCCTCGCTCGAGGTTTGGGGCAAGCTTCCGCCATCGTTTACACTTGGTGAGTCGTTTCACGCGAAGCCGGAGGGCATCACTCTCGCTTCAGCCCGAATACAGTCCTCGACAACCGGTGATCCGCTGCTTCTCAGCAGAGATGTCAATCGCTCAAAATCCCTGGCGATCTTGTGCTATGGTTTGTGGCGGTGGAAGAGCTACTCCGAGGGAATCCCCGGAGCCGAACGGATTCTGGAGACCTTCTTTAGTAACAGCGTACGTTGGCTCGTGACACGCGAGGATGAAAAGCCGGTCCAGGTTCGGCCGACAAAAGAAATCTTCGGCGGATCGGAAGCCGTAGAGTTTACAGGCCAGGTCTACGACGAAAACTATCGCCCCATGGAAGCGGAAATCTCTCTTTCGGTTTCTCAGAAGGGACAGACGAGTCAGTTGACGCTCACTTCTTTGGGCAATGGCCGGTTTGAAGGAGCATTCGATCCCCTCCCGGAAGGGGACTACACGTATGTGGCAAAAGCACTTGCGGGAGGTCGGCAGATTTCCGAGGAGCACGGTTCGTTTTCCGTCGGCGGGTTGAATGTCGAATTTCAGGAAACACGTGCGAATAGACTTCTTTTGCAACAACTTGCTACTCGGACAGGAGGACGGTACTACGACCACCATGACCTCCGTGGGTTTCCGGAGGATATTGCCGCTCTGCCGAACTTTCGCCCCCGGGACATACGTATTGCCCAGCAGTTTGAGCTTTGGAACAAGACGTGGATGCTCGGCGCTCTTGTAGCACTCTTTGCGTTGGAATGGTTTTTGCGAAAAAAGAATGGAATGCTCTGACCCTTAACCAATGATCCCAACGACATGAAAACAACCTCTCTGCTGATCTGTTCTGCGCTGATCGTCTTCAATCTCTTCGTTGAGTCAATCCTTCTGGCTCAATCCGTTGTGCGTGTCGATAGTTTCTACATGCCGAGCCTTGGAAGAACAAAGAAGCTTTCCATTCTGCTCCCGACGAAGTATGATCCGGCGAAACAATATCCAATTCTGTACCTGTTGCACGGGTACAGCGGCGGGCATGACGATTGGTTGACAAGAACAAAGCTCAGAGAATACGTGCAGAATATTCCGCTGATTGTCGTGATGCCAGATGGGGAGAATTCCTGGTACGCCAACTCGGCAATGGAACCCAATGAGCGGTTCGAGGACTACCTCGTCAGGGATCTTCCTCAGTATATCCACAAACTGTACTCGATCGATACCACGCGGCAGGCGATTGCCGGACTCTCGATGGGCGGATACGGCGCAATGATGCTGGGGCTCAGGCACCCGTCGAAGTATGAGTTTGTCGGATCTCTCAGTGGCGCCATCACGTTCCCGCGGGGAATGAGCGACACAACGCGGCCGGCAGAGCGATCCCTCTTCCCGAGTCTCAGGCGCGCGTTTGGAGAAAAACCAAACAACTCCCGCAACGCGCATGATGTTTTCCTCCTCTATCGACAAACGTCGAAAGACTCTCTGCCATACATGTATATGGTCATCGGTATCCAGGACGGTTACCGGAACTTTCTTCCGGCTTACAGAGCGTTTACAGATCTTCTCCGAACATATGGTGCATCCTACGAGTATCACGAGACGCAGGGAGGACACAACTGGCAGTTCTGGGATAGAGAAATCCAGCCACTCCTCAGGCGCATGCGCGAAGTCTTGAAGTTCTAACTCCGGAGTACCGATGGTACGGATCCGCATCATGCAATCTTTTCTTGGAGGCGGCACTCGGTGTGCTCTGCTTCTTGCACTGATCTGCCTGCAGTGTTTGCCTTTCGCTCAGGAACGTGCCGAGGCACGCCAACTCTCGATCAAGGAAGCAATTCAGGAAAGGCCTTCGGACATCCCCCACGCCTGGAAAGGGCTCATTGGCGAGTACACGCTTGACAGTGACACGGTGTGTGTTCTCGAAATGGATGGGGCGTTGCACTTCAAGGATTCCAGGCGTCTGTATCGGCTGCAAGCGGAGGGAGACGACCGCTTCACGATTTCACGATCCTGGCCGGGTGGCGATACAATGTGGGTTTTTCGGCGAAATGCTGCCGGGCTCGCTACCTCATTCGCGGCGCGAACCTCGACATTCGAGCGAATCTTCTTCGGGGGAGAATCCGGAGCGTCGTTTCGCATAACGCCGCTCAAATCCGTTGACGTGTTGCGGAGGGAAGCCCTCCACGCGTCACCGCCAAAGGAAGAAGGGACCTTTCTGAAGCCCGATCTGGTCGAGCTCAAGCTCCTAGATTCCACAATTCATCTCGATGTCCGGTATGCAACGACGAACAATTTCCTGGGAGAACAGTTCTATTCGCAGGCAAGAGCTTTTCTGCAACGGCCGGCAGCAGAAGGGCTTGTCCGGGCGCATCAATCGCTGCGCGAGTTGGGATACGGCGTGCTTATCCATGATGCGTATCGCCCGTGGTATGTGACGAAGATGTTCTGGGATGCAACGCCACATGAGCATAGAGATTTTGTCGCCGATCCTGCAAAAGGATCGCGCCACAACCGCGGTTGTGCGGCCGATCTCTCCCTCTATGATCTGAAAACGGGCGCGGTGATCGAAATGGCAAGCGGATATGACGAGTTCTCACACCGGGCATATCCGAATTATCCCGGCGGGACGTCACTCCAGCGATGGCACCGTCAGCTTCTGCGTCGGGTTATGGAAGAACAGGGTTTTAGGGTGTTCGAGGTAGAATGGTGGCACTTCGACTACAAAGATTGGCGGGACTATCCAATAGGAACCCTCACCTTTGAAGAGATCCATTGATGGATACCGCAGCAATACGTGAAAAGCAGGCAATAGCGCTCAGCTCGGTGTTGGCCGGACTGGCTCTCACGGGGATGAAGCTTGTCGTCGGACTTTCAACGAACAGCCTCGGTATTCTTTCCGAGGCGGCTCACTCCGGATTGGATCTTCTGGCGGCACTCATCACCTTGTTTGCCGTCAGCGTATCCGACAAACCGCCCGATGAGGATCATCAATACGGCCACGGGAAGATGGAAAATGTCTCTGCACTGTTTGAGACCATACTCCTTCTCGTGACCTGCGGATGGATCATCTGGGAGGCGATCGAGCGGCTTATCACGCGCTCCTCTCACGTTGAAGCAACCATCTGGAGTTACGGCGTCATCGTGGTGTCGATCGTGATTGACATCAGCAGATCCCGGGCGTTGAGCCGGGTAGCGAAGAAATACGACAGCCAGGCGCTCGAAGCAGACGCATTGCATTTCTCCAGCGACATCTGGTCGTCGCTTACGGTTCTCGCAGGCCTCGTGTTTGTTTCGATGGGATACACCAGTATCGACGCTGTCGCCGCCATGGGCGTGGCAGTTCTGGTTCTTTTTGTCAGCTATCGACTGGGCCGGCGAACGATCGATGCTCTGATGGACCGGGTCCCAAAAGGCCTGGCTCAAAACATCGAGGAGTCCATCAGGACAGTCGACGGGGTGGAGGAACTGAGGTCAATGCGAGTGAGAATGTCAGGCTCGAGGGTTTTCGTCGACGCAACAGTCGGTCTCCGCCGGACAATCCCCTTCGAGCGCGCTCACCTCATCATGGACGAGATCGAGAAAGCGATCCACGCGATCCGATCCACGGCGGATGCGACGGTTCATGCCGAGCCATTTCAGGGACCGGATGAAACGATTATCGACAAAGTGCGCATGATTGTCGTGAACAAGGGGCTCCGGGCTCCACACAACCTTGAAGTCCATCAGTCCGGCGGCAAATATTTCATTGACTTCGATGTCGAGTACAGTGAAGGAAGCACATTTGTTGAGGCTCACGCTCTTGCTCTCCAAATTGAGGAGAAAATTCGAAGCGAGATCCCGTCCGCCGAGAAAGTCACAATTCATCTCGAGGAGTTTCTTCCCGTTGAGGGAGAACTCACGTATGTCACGGCTGAAGAGAGCGATCTTTGTCAGGCAATCGAAACGCTCGTTCTCAGTGATCGACGCATTCGCGGGTGTTCCGACATTGCCGTTCTCAAACACGCTTCCTACCTCCACGTGACACTGACGTGCAAGCTGGATAGCACGAAAACTCTCGCCGAAGTTCATCAGATCATTACACAGGTTGAGACGCAGCTCTATCAGAATTTCCCTCGGGTTCGCCGGTTCATGATTCATGGTGAACCGGTCTGAGGTGCATTCACTTTTTCCCGGGCACGATTGCCATCTATCAGACTTGCACAGTCTCTGCGAAGCCTTGAATCGTTTCCGT
>JACVXU010000273.1 GCA_015661185.1 Bacteroidota bacterium | reverse complement strand
TTCGGCCCTCGTCGCAGATCACGAGGACGAGATCCATGGCATCAACACATACGAGCAGCTCGAACAGGCCCGGGGGATACTCAATACTGGTCTCGCTGCGCCAACTCTGACCTGAGCCCGGTGTTAACGCTCAGTAGAAATGTCAGGGTGTTCGGAGCCCGGTGTTCGGAGCCCGGTGTTCGGAGTCTTGACAATCACTTCACATTTGAGTACCATTCCGAAGGAAGTGATCCACAACTAGAGGGACATGAATGAAGAAGATGGCAGTGGGTGTTGGTTTCCTCGTCGTGATGCTCTGTTACACGACCGCGTCGGCGCAGTTTAAGACGAGCGTGTCACCTCGTTCGACGGTAGCAGAGTCTATCGTGAAAACAGATAACGGCGGTTTCATGTTCGGCTTGTTCGATCCGAACAGCTTCAGTATGAGGCACAGCTTCTCTTTGTCGTATCAGACCTTTGGCAGTCAAGGCCTGTCGATGGGGATGTACACGAACAGCATGATGTACAAATTCTCCGATGACCTTGACGTGAGCGCCGACATCAGTCTGATGGCGTCGCCGTTCAATACGTTGGGGAAGCAGTATCAAAGTAGTCTCAGCGGATTGTTCCTGAACCGCGCTGAACTCAACTATCGACCATGGAAGAATACGTTGTTTCAGATTCAGTTTCATCAAGTGCCCGCGACGTATTTGCCGGGTTCAGGGTACCGCAGGGGAAACTACTTTTTTGGCGGATTTGACGGATATCAAGAAGACAATCGTTAACCTTCTGCGTTGAATATCTGCTCTTTTTCCATACCGAGCGTGACCGATCCGCGTTGTCGGGTCGGCGCTCGGTTTTTTTGTGTCCAGGGCCGAGGTCGTGATAGAGAACGAAAAACCATTGAATGAACCTGAACCGGCTTCTGAAACTCCGCAAGGGGAGCCGGTCGCCCCAAAAGTGCGCGCACGCAAGAAGCCGCTGATCTGGAAGCGCCTTAGGAGCAACGGCCTCATACTGATCTTCGCCGCTGCCGTGGTGGTGATGGTATGGTCATTCGTGAACCGGACTTTTATTGATCCGCCTGTCAAACCGGAAACGGTTCAGGGAGGAAAACCACACACGATCCAGCTTGATGTTCTCAACGGATCAGGGGTTTCGAAACTCAGCCAGCGGTTCACCGACTATCTTCGGGCACGAGGATTCGACGTGGTAGAGATGGGAAACTACAAGGATTCAAAAGTCGAAAGAACGCGCGTCATCGATCGAGTGGGACAACTGGCCGCGGCGCAGCAAGTGGCGGAGGCGCTCGGCGTTCCGAAGGAACGAGTCGTTCAGGAAATCGACCGGAATTCATATCTTGATGTATCGGTCGTGATCGGGAAGGATTTCCGATTACTCAAACCTCTCAAATGACGAAACGGAGGATGTGATATTGACCTCGAGAACTCTTGCCAAAAAGGTTGCCGCATTTGCCCATTCCAAGAAGGCAACCGATGTTCTCTTGATGGACTTGCGAAAGCTGAGAGCCCCGGCCGATTTCTTTGTCGTTTGTTCGGCTGACTCGGATACGCACGCGAAGGCGATCGCCGATGCCGTACGGGTTGGCGCGGAGGGAATCGGCGTCTCCTTATGGCACTCCGAAGGTTTCCGTTCCCTCACATGGGTGCTTCTCGATTACGTTGACGTTGTGGTTCACGTTTTCAAAAAGGATGTGCGGCCGTTTTACAACCTGGAGCGCCTCTGGGGAGATGCAAAACTGATTCCGGTCGAAGACACACCACCCGTCATTCCCGTCCCGGATGGAGCTTCCCCAAAGCGGTCACGCAAAAGTACAGGCCGCCGCACCAAGAAGGTCAAATCGTGACTCCGGTGAATAGGCCATGAAGCGTTACCTGAATGAGAAAGTCTCCGCAGCACTCGCATCAATGAACTGGCTGGGCAGCGCACAGCTTACCTTCGAAAAGCCGCGCGACGAGGCACACGGAGACCTCACAACCAACATTGCCATGGTGCTCGCGAAATCCCTGGGAAAAAGTCCGCGCGCAGTCGCTCAAGAGATTGTGACCGCGTTGAAGGTGGAGCCGGAGTACATTTCGAATGTTGAGATTGCCGGACCGGGATTCATCAATTTCCACTTCACCGAACGATTCTTCAATCATCGCGTTGGCGACGTGCTCTTGCAAGGCGACGCGTTCGGCAGAACGACAACGGGTGAACACAAGAAGACGCAAGTGGAATTCGTGAGCGCGAATCCGACCGGACCGCTCAGCGTTGGCCATGGACGCCAGGCGGCCATCGGAGACACCATCGCCAACCTGCTCGAGTGGACCGGGCACGATGTCACCCGCGAGTACTACTACAACAACGCCGGCCGACAGATGAGGATGCTGGCGGAATCGACATACGCACGCTATCGCCAGATCTTCGATCCGGCCTTTCCGTTCCTGGAAGACGGGTATCAGGGGGAGTACATCGTTGAAATCGCTCAGCGCCTCAAGGAAGCAAGGGGAGAGAGTCTTTGCGCTCTGGAGAAGGAGAAGGCGATCGAAGAATGCAAGTCATATGCAGAGCAGGCCCTCTTCGGAGGAATCAAAGACGTGCTCGGCCTGATGGGGGTGAAATTCGACGTATTCTACAATGAAGATTCCCTGTACAAAACGGGCAAGATTCAGGACGTGATCGCGGAGTTTCGACGACTAGGGCTGGCATATGACAGCGAGGGTGCGGTCTGGCTGAAAGCCACGGCGCTCGGGCTTGAGCAGGACCGGGTGATCGTGAAGAGCACCGGAGAGCCGACGTACCGGCTTCCCGACATTGCGTACCACGTGGAAAAATTCCGACGAGGATTCGAGCTGATCGTCGATGTATTCGGAGCCGATCACATTGCTACAATCCCCGACGTTCTTGCCGGGGTCCGAGCCCTCGGGTATGACCCCGAAAAAGTGAAGGTCGTCATCCACCAGTTTGTGACGCTGATGCGCGACGGCCAGCAGGTGAAAATGTCGAAGCGCTCGGCGAATTTTGTCACGCTCGACGAGTTAATCGAAGAAGCCGGGTCGGATGCGGTGCGGTTCTTCTTCCTGATGCGGGCCGTCTCCAGCCACCTCGAGTTTGATCTCGATCTCGCAAAAGAGCAGTCGGAGAAGAATCCTGTCTATTATGTCCAGTATGCCCACGCTCGGATTGCCAGCATCCTCCGTTTTGCGGAGAGCGAAGGATCGACTTCATCTCTGCCCGCGCCGAACAATGAAGCAATCGACTACTCCCTCCTCGTCCAGCCTGAAGAGATCGCGCTCATCAAGCTGCTTCTGGAATTTCCGGACGTGGTCGAGTCGTCGTGTTATACGTTTGAACCGCAGCGGATCACAACCTATCTCCACGACGTAGCGACGGTGTTCCACAAATTCTATCACGAGCATCGCGTGGTTACTCCGGATCGGGAGCTTTCGTCTGCACGCCTGGCCTTGTGTTCGGCTGCAAGGACAGTGCTGGCAAATGGGTGCAAAATCCTTGGGATTTCTGCTCCTGAACGAATGTAAAGGCCATGAACGACCCGGAACCGCCGGTTGACAGTGGGTCGAAATTTCGTTAAGTTATTTCTGCACTGAGAACAATACTGAGGCCACACCCACCTTCCTCTTGCTACTGCTTTACTGATCCTGTCTTACACCTTTGTTTCTGCTTGTACCATGTTGTCCGACGCTGCGCAGTCAGGCTTAAGTGTCTTTCATGTTCGCGCATTGTTTTGTAAATTTAACAATTGTGATCGGTGAATTGCAGTCCGCATTCAGAATGACGACGATTTGTTTTTTAGATGGGTTCAACGCACTTTTCTTCCCGAAACGACAACTGAAATGAACCTTCTTGTTACGGGTGGTGCCGGCTTCATCGGCAGCAATTTTATCCAATACATGCTCGACGTGCATCCGGCGCACCATGTCATCAACCTGGACAAGCTGACCTATGCCGGAAACATGGAGAACCTCAAGGACATCGAGGGGAATCCTCGTCACTCATTTGTCCAGGGCGACGTCTGTGACGCCGGGCTTGTCCGATCCCTGCTCGATGAGCGGGAAATCGATGCCGTCGTCAATTTCGCCGCGGAATCACACGTCGACAGAAGCCTTATGGGCGCCTCCGAGTTCGTTCGTACCAATATTCTGGGAACGAATGTCCTTCTGGAGGCGGCGAAGGCTCACACGCTAAGCAAATTCGTTCAGGTTTCGACGGATGAAGTGTACGGCTCGCTTGGTGCAGAGGGAAGGTTTGCCGAAGAGACACCGCTACATCCGAACAGTCCCTATGCGGCGAGTAAGGCATCTGCCGATTTGCTTGCTCTTGCATACCATCACACCTTCGGACTGCCGATTGTCGTTACCCGCTGTTCGAACAACTACGGCCCGT
>JACVXU010000069.1 GCA_015661185.1 Bacteroidota bacterium | reverse complement strand
TATCACGGGCGTCCCATCTGGCGCAACGGGTCAACAGCTCTCCCCGGTCGGAAGCGTGACAGGCGGAAACGGCCGCGTGACGACGGAATTCACGCTTGGATCCCGGCCCGGGACCTACACCGTTGTCGCGACGTCGCCGGCATTGACAGGCGCGTCTATTACCTTTACGATGACCGCCGTCGCTGGCCGAGCCGCAATCCTCACTGCTTCCTCCGGCACCGGACAAACGCAGGTGGCCAAAACTATGCTGCCTCAGCCGTTTGTTGTGTCGGCGAAGGATCTGTTTGGCAATCCTGCGCAAGGCGTCACTGTCAGATTCGCGATCACGAAAACGCCTACATTGGCAGCTGGATATGGTCTCACGGATTCTCTCGTGGTCACGAATGCACAAGGTCTGGCACAATCAACGATTGTGCTGGGGGACAGCACCGGTCTCTATGAAGTCACTGCTTCATCGATTTCAGTGCCAGATAGTCAGGTTGTCTTCAGTGCGACTGCGACATCTGTGCCTACGGTATTGCGTGCGACGTCTCTGGCGCTCACCTCTGGCAATAACCAGACCGGCGTGGTTGGCGTGCAGTTTACGAATCCGCTTACGGTGACCGTGTTCGATCAGTTCGGCGCACCGTTTGCCGGGGCGACCGTTACCTTTGAGATCGCTTCGACTCCGGCATCCGATGGATTCGCTTCGCTCACGAATGCAAGCGTGACGACCGACTCCAGCGGACGAGCCTCGACGTTCCTTGTTGCCGGACATAAAGTCGGCACATACATGGTCGTAGCCAAATCGGGCTCACTCTCCGGCAGCCCAGCCACATTCACGGTAAACGCTGTCGCCGGCCCGGTCGCTTCGATTACACCTCTGTCCGGCCTTGGACAAGCAGGCGAGGTGGGCACCGTGGTGACTGAGCCGTTCGTGCTCCGCGTAACGGATGCGTTTGGCAATCCAGTCCAAGGGGCCAATGTTCTGTTCGCGATCACAGCGACCCCGACTGGTGCAAGCGGCCATGCAATGACCTCGGTCAACGGCACGACCGACACCTCGGGTCGCGCGTCTGCGCGCATTCTCCTGGGCGACAAGCCTGGCGTGTACCAAGTCAGTGTCTCGGTCGCAGGAGTTCCGGGTGTCACGACGACGTTTGACGTATCAGCCGTCGTGAGCGGATCGGCTTCTATCAGCAAGTTCGCAGGAATGAACCAGACAGCGCCTGTGGGAACGACCCTGAGCCAGGCGTTTGTGGTGCTCGTACTCAACGCGGCAGGCAATCCGGTGAGCGGAAGGACAGTGACGTTTGTCATCGATAGCGTCCCGGCCGCCGCAACAGGCCAGTCGTTGAGCGTCTCAACGGCGGTGACAGATGCCAACGGCATGGCTTCAACGGTGCTGACACTCGGCGACAAGGCTGGTGTCTATCGGTTCATGGCATCGTCGGCCGGCCTTGCTGGAAGCCCCATTTTCTTCAGGGCGACGGCTACGAGCTCGACACCGGTACCGACCTTGATGGCGCTTTCCGCCGGAAACAATCAGGCAGATACTGTTGGTCGCCGGTTGGCAAACTCCTTGGTCGTGACGGTGCTCGATCAGTTTGGTGCGCCGTTCGCCGGGGCAAATGTCAACTTTACCATCAGCAGTTCGCCGGCAAACGATCTGTTCGCCTCACTTACGGCAACGTCACTGACAACCAACGCCAGTGGCCAGGCCTCTGTTGGCCTTACGCTCGGTCACAAGCCGGGAACGTACGTCGTGACGGCAACATCCTCTTCGCTCTCCGGAAGTTCGGTTGTCTTCAGCGCAAATGCGGCCGCCGGACGGGCGATGTATTTGACGCAGACTTCGGGCAACTTCCAGGCCGGCCTCGTCAAGACTCCGCTCGCCGACGTGTTCATCGTCAGCGTCGTCGACACATTCGGTAACGCGAAACAGGGTACCAACGTCCAGTTTGCGCTCTCCTCGGTACCGACGGGCGCAAGCGGACACGCACTGACTTCGTTGCAGTCCGTAACAGATGCTCAAGGTCGCGCTTCTGTCAAGCTCGTGCTTGGAGACAAGGTTGGTACGTACCAGGTGTCTGCAACCGCACCGGGTATGATCGGCAGCCCGACTCTCTTTGCTGCGACAGCGGCGCTTTCTGACGGCAGCAACCAGACCGGCTTCCTCACAGCCCGGTTATTGCAGCCGTTCAGCGTCGTGATCCTCGATGCCAGCGGCAATCCCGTCAGAGGTGCTTTGGTGACGTTCCAGATTGACAGCGTACCGGGTGGCGCATCTGGCCAGGCGTTGAATGGATTCTCTACCATCACCGTTACGACCGATTCGAATGGTGTTGCGTCAGTTTCCTTCACGCTCGGCAATCAGCCCGGACTCTATCAGGTTTCTGCCGGACTAAGTGGAGTGTCGGGCGGCAGGATCGTATTCTTCGCAGTCGCCGTGCCGCCGTCGAGGACTCCGAGTATCGCCTATACAGCTGGCGATGCGCAGTCTTCACGAATTCTGACAGAACTCGCGAGCCCGCTCATCGTCACGACCCTCAGCGCGGACGGTATGCCGTTGTCAGGTCAGACGATTGCGTTTGCCATCGACAGTCTGCCGGCTGGGGCAGTTGGACAGATGATCACGGCTCAGACAGTCACGACGGATGCCTTCGGTCGCGCATCGGTCGTCGTGAAGTTGGGTAGCAAAGTTGGAACCTACAGAATCCGGGCAACTTCGGAGAGCCTGATCGGCAGTCCGATCGAATTCAGGGTGAGAGCGACCGTTGGCGTCGGGCATTCGCTTGTATATATGCGCGGCGATGACCAGGTCAAGCTCGTCGGATCAACGCTCGATGAACCGTTCGTGGCACGAGTGGTGGACGTTGGAGATAATCCGGTGTCCGGCATCCAGGTGCAATTCGCGATCGACACGATACCGAACGGTGCAAAGAGTCAACAGCTCTCGGTCCTCAGTGCCACAACAGATGACAGCGGTCTGACTGCGACGGTGCTGACGTTGGGTGATACCCCGGGTATCTACAAGGTCTCGGCATCAATGCCTGGTTTCAAGCCCATCTTCTTCAAGGCGACAGCCGTAACCTCGACAGGCGCAGTGAGGATTGCCTATACTTCGGGCAATGGCCAATCCGCCCCTGTCGGAACCCAACTTACGAGTCCAGTCGTGGTTACAGTATCCAACATCATCGGTGTCCCGGTTGCGGGTCAGCAGGTCACATTTGCGATCGACAGTCTGCCGACTGGTGCGACCGGTCAAACCGTGTCCCCGACAGTCGTCACGACCGATACATCGGGTCGGGCAGCTGCGTTCGTCACGCTCGGCACGAAGAGCGGAGTTTACAGGCTCACGGCGACGTCGGATGGACTGGTCGGCAATCCGGTGGTATTCAGAGTCCGGGCAACCACCGGCGCGGCTCGGTCAATCATCGCCGTTGCAGGAAACGATCAGGCGAAGATCGTCAGCGGTACGCTTGATTCAGCATTCGTGGCCCGAGTCGTCGACGAATTCGGAAATCCTGTTGCAGGCGTGCCTGTGACCTTCTCGATCGACTCGATCCCGACGGGCTCGACGGGTGTGAAACTGCTGGTGAGGAATTCAATGACCGATGAACTGGGTCAGGCAGCGGCAGTGCTGACGCTCGGCACGAAGGCGGGTGTCTACGTGGTGAGTGCGCAGGCAGGTTCGTTGACCGGCAGTCCGGTAAAGTTCACGGCTCGGGCGACCTCGAGCGCTCCCGCGGCGGTGGTGATGTTCTCTGGCAACGACCAGTCTGCCCCGATCCTTTCAACGCTTCTGGCACCGTTTGTCGTTACAGTTGTCGACATTGCCGGGAATCCGGTGGAGGGCGTTGGCGTGGTCTTCGCAATCGACAGCATCCCGAGCAGTGCGATTGGTCAGAGGCTAAAGGTCCTGAATGGTACGACCGATGCGGATGGAAAGGCTTCTGCAATTCTCGCACTCGGCAGCAGGGAGGGACGCTACATGGTGCGCGCGACCTCGCCGAACCTGATCGTCGGCTCTGTGCGGTTCGCTGCCACGGCGACCGTCCTCACCGGTGACGTTAACGCGAACAGCATGGTTGACATCGCTGACCTGACGACTGTCATCGAGCACATCCTGGGCAAGATCAGGCTGACGGGAATCGATTCGGTCAAAGCCGACTTCAACAGGGATGGTCGCATCGATGTCGTGGACATTGTCGCAATGCAGAATTACCTGCTGATAATTTCGCTGGTGAACACCTCCATCGGCACGCTGGATACGGATCCGCTGCTTCCGATGGGCGTGGCGCTGGCGGCTGGTCATTCGACAACTGACGTGAAGGGTGAGTTTGTGATCGCCAAGAACAGTGTCCGGTTCAACATGACAAACGCCATACCGGTGAAGGGCGCCCAGCTCATCGTCCGGTTCAAGCCGGGTGTCAGCATTGCGCGGCCGGATGTCATATTCGATCGGGCACGTGTCGATTCCTTCTACTATAATATCAGCGGCAACGAAATGAGGATCGTAGCGTACAACATGCGCAATGCTGCGATCCCTGCCGGTGACGGACCGTTGTTCAGGCTGCCGATGAATCTCAGCGATACCAGCTCCATCGAATCGGCTCACCTGATCGTCAGTAAGGCCGACAACGCGGTCATCTACGATCAGGCGCTAGCCCTCACTGTGACGGTCCGTATGGCTCTGCAAGGAGAGATCCCGGCATCGTTCATTCTGTTCCAGAATTACCCGAACCCCTTCAACGAGCGGACGAAGATCGACTACGAGATCGCGGATGCCACAAGCCAGGTGAATGTGATTGTCCAGGTGTTCAACACACTTGGACAGAAGGTGAAGACGCTTGCTTCTGGAAGGCACGCTGGTGGACGGTTTACTGTAGTGTGGGATGGTACCGACGACAGTGGTAACAAGCTGTCTTCAGGATCATACTACTATCGACTGATTTCAGGGTCCTTCATCAGCTCGAAGAAGATGATTATGCTCAAATAAGGACATTTGTCCTCCCACTTTTTTTGCATCTGGAGTTGAAGGTTGATACCTTCGACTCCAGAGCAAGAAGTAAAGAAGAAGGAGGACAGATGGAAACGAGTGGACGTTGGCGGTCGGCGCATCGAGCAGCGGAGTATAACCGACTGAGGAAGAAGACACGAGAGCATGAGTTTGTGGGGAGGATGGAGCGAGAGTTTGAGTTTTCACCGCGCGTAAGTGGTGGAGTGTTGGAAGTGGTGAGAGAGACGTTCTTTGACAATCGGGAGATGGGAACTGGTGAGATTGACTGTACGTGTGCGAGTGCGGAGGAAGGTCCTGGGAAGTCGATAGCGGATGTGAAGAAGGTGGAGGTGAGATTGACGAGGGAGGTCAGGAGCGACCGAGAAGTTCAAGCTCGATCGGGAGACAGTGCGATGCGGAAGGTTCAGATCTTGCGGATGACGGAGGAGGCGTATGAGCAAGGAGGATTGCTAACGCAAGAGGACCTTGGTCGGGTGTTGGGAGTCAGCAGCCGGACAATCCGTCGAGACGTGGAAGAGTTGGTGAATCAGAAAGTGAAGTTGTATCTGAGAGGACTGCAGCGGGACATCGGCAAAGGGATCAGCCACAAGGTGTGGATCATAGGGTTGTATTTGGAGTGGAAGACCTACAGCGAGATCGAGCGGATCACGGGACACAGTGGTGGAGCGATCAAAGGGTATTTGAACGACTTCAGCCGGGTGCTGATGGCCCGGGAGCGAGGCATACGCAGAGCGAAGGAGATTGGATACTACATTGGTCGCACCGAGCGATTGGTAGAAGAGTATCTCCAGTTGATTGCACAAGCGGAGAAGAACCGAGAGCAGCGGGAGCGTTTGGAAAGCATCAAGAGCCAGATGCGGCACGTAGAGCGCAAAATCCCTTTAAAAAAAGGGGATTCTGGTATGGTCTGGAGGCTGGTATGACACACAACCAGCAGATACGCGACCGGTATGAAAGCATCTCGAAGCGAGACTTCAAAACGTCGTTGATCCGGTTATTGGAGACGGAGTACAAGGTCTTGGGTAGTCGGCGAGTGTTGATGATGCTGGCTGATGATGTGGAGCAACTGCACCAGGAGTATTATCCATCGCAGAACCGATTAGGGTTTGGGGATGTGGTGTGGCAGACGACGAAGGATGACGGACAGCGGCAGAACTACGGTAAGAAGACGGAAGACTATGCGGTGCAGACGGTGATCTTGCCGCTGATCCGAAAGGAAGACATTGAGCGGAGGATCTACTTCAAGAAGGGGGATCGGAACTCGAACTACCGCCACCGAGAGGCAAGAGACATTGAGTTGATGGTGAGGTTGCTCAAGAGTGCAAAAGCACAAGGTGGATTATTGAGTGGAGCGGAACTGAGCGTGTTGATGAACCGGACAACAGGAACGATCGGGAAGTATCTAAAGGCTTACTTCGAGAAGACAGGGGAAGTGTTACCGATGAAGGGTTACGTGCTGGACCAAGGGAGCAACCCGTCACACAAAGGGATCATCATCTCGTTGTATGAGCAGGCGATCTCACCGGCAGACATCGTGCTGAAGACAGGACACACACAGAATGCGGTCGATCGATACATCAAGACATACGATCAGGCATTGGCGCTCGTCAGAAAGAAGCACGATGCGATCTCCATCAGCCAGATCACCGGGCGGACGCTCCACACCGTGCGCCAGTATCTCCGATTAGTCAAAGACTTTCACCCAGAGCTCAGGGTAGACACAGGTGAACCACAACCTGTCAAATCCAAAGCTGTGGAGAGAAAAAAGGGTAAAAAACACTAAGCGGACAAATGTCCTAATAGTAAGTGAGTGCTGAGGAAAGCTGTCCCTAGTCTATTTGGGTGCGGAGGAAGAAGCGCTCACCTCCCAAGGCCCAAACGTGGGAAGACTCTGCAGCCACGCCTGCGTGCCGAAACGCAGCACTACGGCGTGCAGGCACGTAGCAAGAGGGCTCACGGCGAAGACTCACGTTCGGTTTGGCGAGGGTTCATGAGGTCAACAGGTTCATGGCTTGCTTGAGCTGGACTCACACCTGATAGGGGAGAAACAGCCTGGGCCCATCCATCTGTGGGTGAGGCACCTTCCATTTCATTGCTTCTCTAGTCGGTTCTCTCTACCTTTTCTGCTGGGACCCTTGAGAAGGGCCCCTCCGCAGAACATCCATCACGATCAATTCATGCAAAAAGAGAACAAAGAACTTCTCGTTGCAGTGGTTGTCATCGTGCTCATCACGGCGTTTGCATACTCCGCAACGATGAGCAACGGTTTTACGAACTGGGACGACAATCACATGGTGACGGAAAATGGCATGATTCGCAGCCTTTCCTTCGCCAACCTGGGGCACATTTTTGCCTCGATGCACTATGGCCACTACCATCCCCTGGTAGTGATTTCCTATGCATTGGAATATCATTTCTTCCGGCTCGATCCCTGGATTTATCATCTTACCAATGTCGTCTTTCATATTCTCAATACCCTTTTGGTTTTTTGGTTCGTCCGTGCGCTCAGAGGGGGCATGGTGGTCCCCTTGTTTGCCGCTCTGGTGTTCGGGATCCATCCGCTTCACGTCGAGTCCGTTGCCTGGGTGACGGAACGGAAGGACATGCTGTACTCGTTTTTCTATCTTCTCTCCTTGATCGCCTATGTGTACTACGTCCGGTCAAATCAAAAGAGATTCTATATCTATGCCGCGGTCGCCTTTCTCTGTTCACTTCTTTCCAAGGCAATGGCAGTCACTCTCCCTCTTGCGCTAATCCTTGTAGACTTCTTGCTCAACCGAAGGTTCACAAAGGACGTTTGGATCGAGAAAGTGCCGCTGTTCGCTCTTTCGTTTCTCTTTGGCATCATCGTGCTCTATGCGACCTATCCGGTCAAAAGCGCGGTTGTGGGGGCATCATTTGGATTCGACAACATACTCATCGCGTTCCATGGCTTGATCTTCTATCCCTGGAAATATCTCGCCCCCCTTCACCTTTCATCACTATATCCATATCCCGGCAGACTCGGAGATCCGCTCCCCATTGAGTTTACGATCGCTCCCTTCGTCGTACTTGTCGCCCTCGTGCTCGTCGCATTCTCTCTCAAGAAAACGAAGATGGTTCTCTTCAGTGTCGCGTTCTATGTTGTGACAGTGGCGCCGGTTATTCAACTTACACGTGTCGGCGGTGTCATCGCCGCTGATCGGTTTGTCTATATTCCCATTCTTGGCCTCATCCTTGGGACAGTAGAAGGGATTAAGTGGATCCTGCGGAAATACCCGGGCGGAATTCCCATCTTCAGGAAATTGGTGATTGGGGTCGCATCCGTGGTCGTTATATTCCTTTCCGTTCTTACAAGAGAACGGACCAAGGTGTGGAAAGACAGCCTTACTCTCTGGAATGATGTGCTGCAACAGTACACGGGTCTGGCTGTTGGATACAATAACCGGGGATTGGCGTATGCCGACCAATTGAAGTTCAGGGAAGCAATCGACGACTACAACGCAGGTCTGGCACTGGAGAGTGATGATTGGAGACTGCTGTTCAATCGGGCCAATGCCCTGAGGGAACTCGGTGCCTACCCGCAGGCCGTGGCTGAATACAACATCGCCCTCTCTAAACTCCCCACGAACGCCGACATCTATTACTATCGAGGCCTGACCTATCAGTACCTCGGGAAGATGGATGATGCCGTCGATGACTATAATCAGGCGATCAAGCTGAATCCGGCTCGCATAGAAGCATATGTCAATCGGGGATCGATCTACGCCGAAGCAAAACAATTTGACAAGGCACTGACGGATTTCAATGACGCACTCAAACTTGATCCCGATGACGCCGACGTGTACTTCAACCGCGGCGCCGTATATCGTTTGATAGCAAGACCTGATGAGGCACTGCAGGAATTCTCGCAGTCGCTGTCACTCAAGCCGTCCAACGCGAAGGCCCTCAACTTCCGCGGTATGACGTACTTCGGTAAAGGCGAGTTCGACAGTGCGATCAACGATTATGAGAAGGCTATCTCCATCGATCCATCGAATCCATTCCTGTACAATAACAGGGGGGCTGCATACTATCAGAAAAGGGATTTTGACAAAGCCGTGGCGGACTACACGGTAGCTCTCTCGTTTGCTCCGAACAACATTGAGGCGCTGACGAACCGCGCGTTCGCGTTCTGTGCGATGGGCAGGTTGGATGCAGCGCGGAGCGACATCGCTGCTCTCAAAAAGTTGGGAGCATGGATCGATTCAAGGCTCATCGAACTGACGGGTCGAACCAAGACGGGAACTCCCTAAAACCACCAATGTGACAACCATTCTCACATACTGACAATCACATGACTCTGCAATTTCTCGGGGCAGCTCAGACTGTCACCGGCTCGATGCATCTGCTCACGGTCAACGGAAGCCGTGTCCTGTTCGATTGCGGCCTGTTCCAGGGCAAGAGGGGGGAGGCATTCGAGAGAAACAAGAACTTCCCATTTGATGCATCGGACATTGATGCGGTTGTGTTGTCGCATGCACACATCGATCACGCCGGCAACCTCCCGAATCTCGTTCGTAGCGGATTCAGGGGACCGATTTACGCAACGAGCGCCACCCGGGATCTCAGCAACGTCATGCTGTTTGATAGTGCCTATCTCCAGGAACGTGACGTTGAGTTTGTGAACAAACAGCACAGGAAGAGGAATGAACCTCCCGTCGAGCCTCTCTATACTTCAGAAGATGTCGAACAAACAGTGGCGCAAATGGTCGCCGTCCGTTATGGGCAACGTATCGAAATAGCAGACGGTGTCACGGTCTCGTTCTCCGACGCCGGCCACGTGCTTGGTTCCGCCGTGACCCGCATTGAGACAAAAGAGGCTGGAAAAACCAGAGTCATCGGTTTCTCGGGGGATTTAGGGAGGAAGAACATGCCGATCCTGAAAGACCCGGAATCAATCGGCGACGTGAATGTCTGGATTTCGGAGAGCACATACGGCGGAAGAATCCATGAGCCCATCGTGGGGATGGAGCAGCGCCTTATGGAGGTGATCCAAAAGACGCTCGATCGGAAGGGAAAGTTGATTGTCCCCGCATTCAGCGTTGGGAAAACCCAGGAGTTCCTCTATGTCCTCTTCACTCTCAATGACGCCGGAAAACTTCCTTCCATCCCCATCTTCGTCGACAGCCCCCTCTCCGTCAACACGACTGAGGTGTTCAAGATGCACCCGGAGTGCTTCGACAAAGAGACGCTTCAATACATTCTTCAGAATGAAGACCCCTTTGGATTCGGCCGGTTGAAATTCATCCGAAGTGTGGAAGAATCGAAGAAACTGAACGACATCGATGAACCGTGCATGATCATCGCCTCCTCAGGGATGTGCGAAGGTGGTAGAATACTGCACCACCTTGCCAACAACATCGAAAATCCAAAGCATACCGTTCTGGTGATTGGATTCATGGCCGAACATACGCTCGGACGCAGAATCGTCGAACGGCAACCGCAGGTGAGGATCTTCGGCGAGATCCATCCGTTGAGAGCTGAAGTCGCAATCCTCAATTCCTTTTCCGCCCACGCAGGACAGGACGAACTCGTGGGATATGCCCAGACCATGGACAAATCCAGAGTGAACCGGACGTTTCTCGTCCACGGCGAACTTGCCCAGGCGCAGCAACTCTCAAAGAAACTGTCAGAGGCGGGCTTCGGAAACATAGCAATCCCCGCGAGAGGAGATCGTGTGGAGTTTCCCTCATGAGGATCCTCGTGACAGGAGGGAGTGGGATGGTGGGGAGGTATGTCGTAGACGAACTCGCCTTGTCCCACCAGGTCGAAAACCTTGATGTGAAGAAGCCACATCGAACCGATCTCCCTTTTTTGGAAATTGACCTCTTGAATGAGCCAATGGTGCGAAAGCAGGTCAGAGGATTTGACGTCGTTGTCCACCTCGCCGGTATCCCTCACCCTCTGAACGACCCGCCTGAAAAAGTTTTCCGGACGAATGCCCTCGCCACATTCAATCTCCTCGAAGCATGTGCTGCGAATGGTATTCGAAGATTCATCTTCATCTCGAGCGAGTCAGTCCTGGGATTCGCCTTCTACACCGCGCGGATGTGGCCCGGGTATCTTCAGATTGACGAGCACCATCCTCTGAGACCCCAGGATCCTTATGGCCTGAGCAAACTCGCCTGTGAGCAGCTCTGCAACGGTTTCAGCGGGCGGACGGGAATGCAGACAATCTGTCTCAGGCCACCCTGGATATGGGTGCCGGAGCCGAACGAAATCAAGATGTACAAACAGCTGAGAAGCGAATACCAAAAGTGGTCAAAGAATCTCTGGGCATACATTCATGTGTACGATGTTGCGAAGGCTGTTCGACAATGCGTTGAATCTCCCGGCCTTCCCGTTCACGACGCATTCTTTGTCTGCGCCCCGGATACCTGGACGGAGGTCGAAAGTCGGTCGCTCGCAGCAGAGTATTTTCCGGAAACGAAGACCATCTCGCCGTCGCTGTCTGGCAACTTCTCGTTCATCAGCACAGAGAAAGCCCGAAAGTCATTTGGTTTCTCAGCAACGTATTCCTGGCGGGATATCATGCGGCCCTAGAAACATAGTCGAAAACCCCACGTCGCGGTGTCAGGACTTTTGTCCTGACACTATTGCGGGCCTATTTGCTGTCAGGAGCAAACTCCTGACAGCGTGGCCAAGAGCAAACAGGCTACAAAACAGAAAAGCACACACTCCTCTGCTCCCCTCTCACGTCCCGCTACCCAGCGCTCGAGAGGGGACGTGTTGTTCTCAGGTACCGGTTTTAGCAGTCCCCTCCCCGCCCGCCTGACTGACGTCAGTCGGTCGGGCGGGTGTGTGCTGGATTGCGTCGAGGGGAGAGGGGATGGAAGGGGTGTGTGCCTTCTTTCTGAGACAGTGCCGTTTCTTTTCCGCCTATCACTCAGTTCTGTCGTTGACATGTTCATGTCATCTCCAGGACGCGACATTAGAAGCGTGTGGATAGATCCTCTTTGACATAGCATCTAACCGCAAAGGCCGCCAAGAAAAAGTCAAATATAAGATTTCAAAGCGAAACAATGCCCAAACCCATCCTCATAGACACCGACACGGGCGTCGACGACGCCCTCGCCTTGATTCTGGCGCTCCGATCCCCGGAGCTCTCGGTGAAAGCTATCACGACCGTTGCCGGCAACATCGAAGTTCAGAAGTGCACGAGCAACGTTCACCGGATCCTTGACCTTCTTCAAATTCGGGAGCGCCCCATTGTCGCTCAGGGAGCAAAGCGCCCGCTTCGTCAGTCGCTGCTCACCGCATCCGAAGTCCACGGTTCAGATGGATTGGGCAATGTTTCGAAGTCCCTTCCCGCAGTAGAACCCTTCAAGCCGGCTAGCGCTGTTCAGACCATACTGGAATGCTGTGATCGTTATGGAGCAAAGCTGGTGATCGTTGCCATCGGACCGCTCACAAATCTCGCGCTCGCCTGGAAATCCGATCCGCGCACGATGCGGAAAGCAGGACACGTTATCACGATGGGTGGTGCATTTCACGTCCCCGGTAACACCGGTCCCGTGGCGGAGTTCAACTACTACGTTGACCCGGAAGCGGCTCACATTGTTCTGAACTCAGGTGTCCCCGTTACCGTCATCCCTTTAGATGTCACTCATCAGGTTGTAGTGATGAGAAAAGAAATGGAATACCGGGCAAAGCGTCGTGCAAGCATGGTGGCCATGACTGTGCTCAACATGACACGGGAATACATGCGATATCACTTGGATACCCAGGGATTCAATGGCGGGTATCTCCACGATCCCATGGCTGTGGCCGTCGCAGTCGATCGAACCTTGGTGAAAACACGCAAAGTCCGGGTCGACGTGGAAACTACGGGCACCTACACGCGTGGCATGACCGTCTCGGATTTCCATAATCGAAGATCACGGAAGCATCACGCCGTTCAGGTGGCGTTCACGGTCGACCGGGATCGCTTCCTCAGACTCTTCCACGAGCGCCTATGGATGTGAATAGCAACCCGGGGCAGGCACAACAGGGGCGACCTCGTCGTTCCCCACTCGTGGGCAACGCCATGATGCTCCTCGTACCGGTTGTCTTGCTCCTATCGATCACGCTGACTTCGCTCTCCCAGGAGGCTCTCCGGCCGTCGATGCTCCGTCTCAAGGATAGTCTCCGCGTAACATCATTGAGCTTCAACCGTGTGCTGAACACCTACACATGGAACGGAACTACCTTTTATGATCGTGAGTTCAACGGTATCGACGTGATGCTGCGGCAGCTCGTTCGCTCACGCCTGATCCGAACTGACCAACAGTCAAATCAGGATGAGTATGACGACAGCCTCGTTGTAGGGATGGAGATAGCGGAACACTGGAAGGCGCGCTTGCGGACCTCG
>JACVXU010000004.1 GCA_015661185.1 Bacteroidota bacterium | reverse complement strand
GATGGGTGGTCCATTGAACGAGCACATGGCGGAATGGGAAAAGAAACGGGTCCGACCCGCCATCGAAAAGCTTCCTGAGCGTAAAAAATCCAATCTGACGGATTCCGGAATAGAGGTGGAGCGCCTGTACCTTCCCTTCGAGATGGACTATCAATCGCAACTTGGATTTCCCGGCGAGCCCCCGTTCACGAGGGGAATTTATCCAACAATGTACCGGAATCGCCTCTGGACGATGCGTCAATATGCCGGGTTTGGCACGGCAGAAGATTCCAATCAGAGATATCTCTATCTGATCAGCCAGGGAACGACAGGGCTCTCAGTTGCTTTTGACCTGCCGACACAGATTGGGTATGATTCTGATCATCAGCTCGCCGAGGGAGAAGTGGGCAAAGTCGGAGTTGCGATAGACACCCTGGCTGACATGGAGACGCTGTTCCAGGGAATTCGGCTTGATCAGGTAACAACGTCGATGACGATCAATGCAACGGCAGCTATTCTCCTGTGTATGTACGTTGCAGTGGCAAAGAAGCAGGGAGTTGACCTCAAAGGCATTTCCGGGACAGTCCAGAATGACATCCTGAAAGAATATATTGCCCGGGGAACGCACATCTTCCCGCCGCATCCGTCGATGCGACTCGTGACCGATGTATTCGAATGGTGCAGCGTCAACGTGCCGCGATGGAACACGATTTCGATCAGCGGTTACCACATTCGTGAGGCGGGGGCTACTGCCGTCCAGGAACTTGCCTTCACGCTCACGAATGCGATTGCGTATGTTCAGGCCGCGGTCGACAGGGGATTGGATGTGGACAAATTCGGTTCGCAGCTCTCGTTCTTTTTCAATGCGCACAGCAATTTCTTCGAAGAGATTGCGAAGTTCCGTGCGGCGAGACGAATCTGGGCAAGACTCATGAAAGAACGGTTCGGCGCAAAGTTGGAAGAGACCATGAGGCTGCGTTTTCATGCTCAAACGGGCGGATCGACTCTGACCGCCCAACAGATCGACAACAACGTTGTGAGGGTCACACTGCAGGCGCTTGCAGCCGTACTGGGAGGATGTCAATCGCTCCATACCAACTCGCGTGACGAAGCTCTCGCACTTCCTACAGAAGATGCGGTGCGGCTGGCACTCCGGACCCAGCAAATCATCGCCCATGAGTCGGGGGTGACTGACTCAATCGATCCGATGGGCGGGTCGTACTATATCGAGTCGCTTACAAATGAGATAGAACGGCGTGTCTGGGAATACATCCAGAAAATCGACGAACTCGGCGGAGCTGTTCGTGCCATCGAGCAGCAATTCTACCAAACGCAGATTGCTGACAGTGCCTACAAGTATCAGATGGCGATCGAACGGAATGAGAAAATCATCGTCGGGGTGAACGAATTCCAGGCGGGAGACAAACAAACGCCCGCAACCCTTCAAATCGATGAAGGGACCAGGATGAAGCAAATCCGGAGACTTGGAGAAACCAAGGCAGCACGAAATCAGCAGCGGGTTGAAGAGTCGCTTGAGCGGTTGCGGAAGATAGCTCAAGCGGATGAAAACATTATTCCCTGCATGCTCGAGGCTGTCGAGTCGTATGCAACAATTGGCGAAATCTCGGACATTCTGAGAACCGTATGGGGAGAATATGAGAAGTAGATCAGCGCAGGTGAGCGGGGATTTTGGTGCCTTCTGGTCGGCTCCCAGCTTTGTCTCTTTTGGCCATTTTGTCTATATTTGGACATGAAAGTTTCCAAAGCGGACATAAAGCTTTTTCGCGCGCTCTCCCAGAAGAAAGTCCGACAGACAGAGCGCAAGTTCATTCTCGAAGGGTGGCGTGCGCTCAAAGAAGTGCTGAATTCAGCCTCGAAAGTCGAGGCGGTGGCGGTCTTGTCCCGATACCTGGAAGATCCGGATTACAAGGCAATTCTCTCGAAGCTGGCTGAGCGCGGCGCTTCAATCAAAGAGTTGAGCGAAACAGAACTGAACCAGATCGCTGACACCGTTCACGCGCAGGGCGTTCTCGCAGTCGTTCATCAAAAATCATATACACTTGATTCAGTACGCTTCGGGCCTGCCCCAATGGTCGTCGCTGTGGACGCGGTGAGCGACCCGGGGAATCTGGGATCCATTGTGCGATCGTCGGATTGGTTCGATGTGGATGCGATTCTCCTCGGTCGGGGATGTGTCGATCTCTACAATGACAAGGTCGTGCGCTCCACAGTGGGTTCGATTTTTCATGTACCAATCGTGGAAGGTGTTGACCTGCCGCAGACACTGAGTATGATGAAAGAACAAGGATTTTTCGTTGTGGCATTCTCGGGTGATGGAAAGCAGGCGTATACGACCCTGCAGCCGCGAGGACGTTCTATCTTTGTCTTTGGAAGTGAAGCGCATGGGGTTTCGCGTGAAGTGCGCAGCGTCGCGAATGTGGTCGTTCGCATCCCCAAGTACGGCAAAGCCGATTCGCTCAACGTGGGAGTTGCTTGCGGCATTGTGCTCGCACACACGCGTGCCGGGAAAGAGAACACGAAAGGAGTCTAACCAGACTATGCTTACGGCAGTACCGGGAATCAGAGTTGGACACCACACGGACAGCAAAGCGCTCACAGGCTGCACTGTGATTCTATGTCCGCCCAATACCAGAGCCAGTTGTGAAGTACGCGGGAACTCTCCCGGAAGCAGGGAGCTGGCGCTGTTGGCGCCGGAGAAATCGGCGCAAGAGATTCATGCGATCTTGCTTACCGGCGGCAGCGCGTTTGGTTTGGCGGCTGCCGATGGTGTGATGCGATGGCTTGAGGAGCACAATGTCGGATACTCCACTCCTTGGGCAACGGTTCCCCTCGTCCCGACAGCGGTGGTGTTCGACCTCAATGTCGGGAGCAGTGCCGTGCGTCCGGACGCGTTGAGCGGATATCGTGCATGCGACGCCGCATCAGACAACGGGGTGGAGGAGGGGAATGTCGGCGCGGGAACGGGCACAACTGTCGGAAAGTGGAAGGGATTTGAATTTTGGATGAAGGGAGGAGTTGGCACGACGTCGGTGCAGGCATCAGGCCTGATCGTCGCTGCGCTTGCTGTCGTCAACTCGGTCGGCGATATTATCGACGCTAATGGTGCTGTCCTCGCGGGAGCGCGTCGCGCGGATGGAGAATTCTTCGGCGTGACCGAGCTTCATCGCCCTCTTTCTCGTGGAAAAGTCCTTGAATCGTCCAACACAACGCTGGTAGTGGTTGCCACCAACGCCCGGCTCTCGAAACTTGAATTGTTTCGGGTGTCGCAACGGATGCACGACGGAATGGCTCGTGCAGTCGTTCCTGCCCATACGTCGTATGACGGAGACGTCTCCTTCGCTCTTTCGTGCGGGCAGGTGGAAGCCGACCTTGATCTGATCTCAGAAATCGCTGCTCAGGTTACGGCAGAGGCCATTCGGCGGGGCGTCAAGTCCGCGAAGAGCGTGAGCGGAATCCCGGGCCTGAACGCATGATTGTTCAAGCTCGCACGTCTTGGATTCCATACTATTTTGCTTTATCTTTTTCCGGCGCAAGAAGTTATTCTGCACCGAGACCGACTGCTTCACATGAGCCATCAAGGTCGACATGAAAACTTCCCGTGGACCAGGAAGGGTCACACTACCTCGCGCACTCTCGAAGCTTGGGTTAGCATCACGGTCGCAGGCAATCCGCTATATCCAAGACGGAGACGTGACGGTCAATAAGCGCGTAGAGTTGAATCCTCACCGCTGGATAGATCTCGAGCAAGACCGGATTGAAGTCAAGAATCAGGTGGCGAAGCATCGCTCGTTTCGCTATGTTGTCCTCCACAAGCCGAAAGGATTCGTCACAACAAGCTCGGACGAGCGCGGTCAAAAGACTGTATTCGATGTGATCGGTGATCATGGCGAAGGGTTGTCACCCGTTGGAAGACTGGACAAGGACTCAACGGGGCTGCTGCTCTTCACAAATGATCATCAGCTCGCGAATCGGTTGACAAGCCCGGATTCTGAACTCGCGAAGACATACGTGGCTTGTCTCGACCGGCCGATCGAACGGGAGGACATGCTTGTGCTGTCCAGAGGAATGGAAATTCGAATCAAAGGCAGCGCGCACAGGACGAAGCCTGCACTCATTTCTCGGACGCTCCCATCGGAGTTCGAAATTTCGATTACCGAAGGGAAGAACCGTCAGATTCGCCGTATGCTGAGCGCGCTCGGGTATGAACTTTCGGGTCTTCAAAGAATCTCGGTTGGGCCTCTTCAGCTGGGAGATCTTGCAGTAGGACAGTTTCGTGACTTGACCTCGAGTGAAGTGACCGGCCTCAAAGAGGCGGCGCGGTCCCCGAAGGCAAAAGCAGCAGGCCCGAAGAACCGTCGTCAGTAATCTGGAGATTGTTGCATGTCGAATATTGTGTCTCGCACTGTCGAAGTGTGTGTTTTCAAGACGGAAGAAGACGGCCCAAAATACCTCCTCCTGAAACGATCGCTCGATGACAGCCTCTACCCGGGCATGTGGCAATTCGTAACTGGGACGATAAAAGAGGGGGAGCATGCCGTCAAAGCCGCCCTTCGGGAGTTCCGAGAAGAAACAGGTCTGGAGGTCGCCCGATGTTGGGTGGTTCCATATGTGAATTCCTTTTATGTCGCGGCAAATGACACGGTACACACAAGTCCCTTTTTCGCCGTCGAAGTCAATCCCGGGGATCAGCCCCGGCTCTCTCGCGAGCATCAGGAGTATGCTTGGTGCACACTTCAAGATGCGAGCCGGAGACTTGTCTGGCCGGGACAGCGTCACGGACTACAGATTGTAGATGAATATATCGTCGGGAGACAGGAAGCTTCCCGACTCCTATCACTTTCCGTTTAATACTCAGTAAGAGGAGTGCTCATTGGGTTTACTCGTCGTTGGCTCCGTTGCGATCGATTCTATCGAAACGCCGTTTGGTAGCGTGAAGGATGCCCTGGGAGGATCTGCTATCTACATTTCCGTCGCAGCCAGCTATTTCACAGCGCCTGTTCGGCTGGTCGCCGTCGTCGGAGGCGATTTTCCGCGAGAGCATATCCGGTTCCTTGAGAGCCGCGATATTGATGTCGACGGTCTCCAGATTGTGCGTGAGGGGAAAACCTTCCGATGGGGAGGCAGATACCACTACGATCTGAACATGAGGGATTCGCTCTACACGGAGTTGAACGTCTTCGAGAAATTCAATCCCGTCGTCCCATCGGCCTACAAAAACAGTGCGTACGTTTGCCTTGGCAACATAGATCCGACGCTTCAACGGCAGGTGCTCGGGCGGCTGGGAAAACCCCGCCTGGTTGTGGGCGATACGATGAACTACTGGATTGAGCACAAACCGAAAGAGCTCGCGGAGACGATAAAACTTATGGATGTCCTCGTCGTCAACGAATCAGAGGCGCGGTTGTTGACCCAGGAGCCGAATCTCATCAAAGCTGCAAAACAGATCATCAAGACGGGGCCGCGGATCGTTATCATCAAAAAGGGGGAACACGGGGCCGTTCTTGTGACCGAACAGACGATCTTTTCAGCTCCGGCGTATCCTCTGGAGAACATCAATGATCCGACCGGTGCGGGTGATGCCTTTGCCGGAGGATTCATCGGGTGGCTGGCCCGGACCGATGATCTGTCTGCGGAGAATCTTAAGCGCGCGGTTGTGTACGGCAGCACCCTCGCGTCCTTCTGTGTCGAGAAGTTTAGTGTCGATGGCATGAAGGACCTCACCTATCTGCAAATCCAGGATCGGTACCGGTCTTTCATGCAGCTCTCCCGGTTTGACGAAAGGTGATGTCTGTGCGATCGATTGAGTGGCATGACGGCAAAGTCAGATTCCTCGATCAATCGAAGCTCCCGGCGAACGAGGTCTACATTGAGACCGACGACGAAACGGTCGTCGCCCGTGCGATCAAGTCCCTCGCTCTTCGCGGCGCGCCGCTGATCGGAATTGCAGCGGGCTATGGATTCGTTCTCGCGTTCGGCCGTCTGAAGTCGGATGATGCGCGGTCCATCTCAACCTGCATCGAACGTACAACCCACCTCTTCACATCGACGCGTCCAACGGCTGTCAATCTCTTCTGGGCTGTGAATCGAATGCGCCATACCGCAATCGACTCTACAGGCAAATCCATGGATGCAATTCATGCGAACTTGCTGGCGGAGGCAATCGCGATTCATACCGAGGACGAAGAGAAATGTCGAATCATCGGCCAACTGGGGGCCGGGCTTCTTCCCAACGCAGCGAGCGTTCTGACTCACTGCAACACTGGCAGCCTTGCCACAGGGGGCGACGGGACGGCGCAGAGCATCCTCAAAGTTGCGTGGGAGCAAAAGAAGCTGAAACACGTTTACATCGACGAAACGCGCCCCCTTCTCCAGGGTGCGCGCTTGACCGCCTGGGAACTTCAGCGGCTCCGAATTCCCTGCACGCTCATCACCGACAGCACCGCAGCCTTTCTTCTGCAACAAGGCAAAGTGAACGCCATCGTTGTCGGCGCGGATCGCATCACGTTGAACGGAGATGTTGCCAACAAGGTGGGGACCTACGGGCTGGCAGTCATGGCCACGTACCACGAAATTCCCTTTTACGTCGCTGCGCCAACGAGCACTGTTGATTTCGAGATGGAGACCGGAAGAGAGATCCCGATTGAACAAAGGAGTGGCACTGAGCTTACGAAAATCGGTGAATATCAAATCGCTCCGGCAGGAGTCGACGTCTACTCGCCGGCGTTCGATGTAACCCCTCACGAACTGATCACTGCGATAGTGACGGAAAGGGAAGTACTGCGAAAGCCTTACAGGGATGCTCTTGAAGCCTTAAGGGGGCAGAACCTGTCGGCACTGAGCCAAAAGGGCCCTTCCGCCGGGCATGCGGGATGATCACAAAGACAGAAGCTGTGGTGCTGAAGTCGATGAACTACCGTGACAGCAGCAAGATTGTCACGTTCTATACTCGTCGTTTCGGTAAGGTGAAATGCATCGCAAAAGGCGCCAGACAGATGAAGAGCAAGTTCGGCGCCGGGCTGGAGCCGATCACGAGCGTTTCGCTTGTCCTGTACAAGAAAGAACACCGCGAGCTGCATCTCGTATCGCAATGCGATGCGATCAAGACCTACAAGAGCATCCACAGCGAGCTTGAGCGTATGGCTGTGGCGCTTTCAGTGCTCGAACTGGTGAACCAGCTGGTCCACGAAGAGGAAGGAAACGATGCATTGTACCTGCTTCTAGTGGGGACGCTTGACGAAATTGAGGGCGCAAAAAGGAACTTCGTGAACCTGTTCTTTGCATTTGAGATTCGGTGTGCATCGCTTTTTGGGTTCTCTCCGGGTCTGGGCGCGTGCTCGGTGTGCGGCCGCAGCCTCGATGACATTGGATTGGATGGGATGGCTGTCTTTCAGTTGTCAAAAGGCTCTGTCCTTTGCGGGCGTTGTGTGGCCTCAGCAAGCGCTCCTAAAGACGATCCGCTCCGGGTCAGGAAGACAGCGCTGGAAGCAAGCACAAGGCCGCATTCGGAAGAAGGAAATGTCCGCGTATCCATTGGGACGCTGAAAGCCCTTCAAAGACTGTTGACCGCCCGTCTTGACTCGGTTTCATCGCTCGAACTGACATCGGCGGCCGGGAACGAAATTGATGGAACTTTACGTTTATATATGCGTCAACACTTCGAAGACCTCAAGCCGATCAAATCTCTCGATATCTTGAAGAAATTCTCCGTCGCGAAACCGGAGATTGATGCCTGATCGGATCTGGGGATGCTGAAACAAATAAATTCGTTCAAAGAACAACTTCGTATTGAGGAGATACTCCATGTCGATGAAATCAGTTGTTGTTGCAGTGCTTTTGATTGCAGTGGGAATTGTCTTCGGGGTCACGCTTGTCTCGAGCTTCAAGGGCGTTGATTTTACTTTTGCAGGGCAGGATGTTAAGCTCGGTGCGCAGTCGAAGCCTGCGAATCCACACCCGGCTCTTCAGTCGCTCAACGAGGCCTATCATGCCATCTCAAAACAGGTGACACCAACCGTCGTCTATATCGTTGTGACATCGAAACCAAAAAGCGACCGAAACAGCCAGGGTCCGTTCTTCCACTTTTTCGGACCGAACTTCCAGGCTCCCAGATCACAACCTGAAGTAGGAGCCGGTTCCGGCGTCATCCTCACATCGGATGGATACATCCTGACGAATAATCATGTCGTCGAAGGGGCAACGTCGGAAGGGATTGAGGTGACGTTGTCGGACAACAGGGTATTCAAGAAAGCAAAGCTTGTCGGTACGGACAAGTATACCGACCTTGCGGTTATCAAAGTCGATGCTCAGGATCTACCCATGCCTCGACTCGGCAACTCGGATAATGTCGAGGTTGGTCACACCGTGTTCGCATTTGGTAATCCGCTCGGCCTGACCTCCACGATGACGCAGGGAATTGTCAGCGCTCTCGGTCGGCAGTTGAGAATCATTGAGGATGGCTCACCACTCGGCATCGAAGATTTCATTCAGACCGACGCCGCCGTCAATCCTGGGAACAGCGGTGGCGCCCTCGTCGATATCTATGGTGAAGTCGTGGGCATCAACTCTGCGATTGCAACAACGAATGCCCGTTACCAGGGATACAGCTTCGCAATCCCCATCAACCTTGCCAGAAAAGTGGCCACCGATCTGATCAAGTACGGAAAGGTGCGGCGCGGATACATCGGTGTGAATATTAAAATGGTCGACGCAACGTTTGCCAAGGCTGTCGGTCTTGACAAACCGAAGGGTGTATTTGTCGACGGCGTCACTGACGAAAGTGCGGGTGCCGAAGCGGGGATCAAGTCCAAGGACGTCATCCTCTCTGTGGATGGGAAAGAAGTGAACTCACCGAATCAGCTCCAGACAATTATCGCTTCGAAATATCCTGGCGAGACGGTGATCCTAAAAGTCTACCGCGATGGAAAAAACATTGAGAAAAAAGTGGTTCTCAAATCGCGAGATATAGCGGAAGAAGCTGTCGCGTCGAACCAATCCAGGGAAGAGTCAACTGAACCGGCGGATGTCAGTTCCAAGGGAACTCTCGAACTCGAGAATCTCGGTATGACAGTTAGCAACCTCGATCCGAAAGTGAAGAAGGAGTACGGTGTCGAAAATGGAATTCTTGTCGAAAACGTCGAGCCCATGAGTGAATCGAACAAACGCGGATTGGCGGCCAGCGACGTCATCGTGAGCGTAGGGGATCAGAATATCGGTTCCGTGGCGCAGTTCGACAAGGTTTTGAAAGGGAAGAGAGCGGGAGATGCAGTTCTCATGAGAGTGAAAGGGAAGGATAAGTCGATGCGTTTCGTGGCGATTGAGGTTCCAGGGAAATAAGGCGAAGACTCCACCAGGTTTTGAAGGGCGCAAGATTCCTCCGCAGGAGCGGTCGAAACTTGCGCCTTTTCATTTAGTGTGAATTGATAATCGGCTCATTTTTCGCTTTATTAAGCATGAACACGTTCAAAACCCAGAAGAACCAAAGGAGTTCGCTTTGATCCGCTATCTTACTGCAGGTGAATCGCACGGGCAGGCACTCATCGGCGTGATCGAGGGGATTCCTGCCGGACTTTCCATCTCTGCCGACTACATCAATCATCAATTGTGGCGGCGGCAGCAGGGATACGGACGTGGTGGAAGAATGAGGATCGAATCGGACACTGTTGAGATTCTCTCCGGAGTTCGTTTCGGCAAAACGCTCGGGTCCCCGATCGCATTGATGATCAGGAACAAGGATTGGCAAAATTGGACAGAAAAGATGGCGATTGACGGAGACGGTCGCTCCGTTGAGAAAATCTCGGTCCCAAGGCCCGGACATGTCGATTTCGCCGGAGCCTTCAAATACGCATTTGATGATATCCGGAATACGATTGAGCGGGGGAGTGCCAGGGAAACGGCGATGCGTGTGGCATGCTGCACGGTTGCCCGCAAGGTTCTGGAAGATGTGGGCATCTTTATCGGAAGCCACGTACTGTCGATTGGGCACATGAAAGTGGCGGATCGAACGCAAGTCGACCGACTGATTGCGAAATTCGCGAAAGCGTCGTGCGGCGCCTACAAGACGACTGAAGAGGCTGACAAGTCCGAGGTTCGCATCCTCGATGAATCGGTGTCGAAAAAAGCGGTAGCCCTGATTAGACGGACGAAAAAGCTTGGTGATACTCTTGGAGGCGTGTTTGAAGTGATTGCGACAGGTACGCCCATCGGACTCGGGAGCTATGTTCACTACGACCGGAAACTTGATGGTTTGTTTGCACAAGCGCTGATGTCAATTCATGCCGTGAAGGGGGTGGAGATAGGAGCTGGTTTCTCCAATGCAGCTGAGTTCGGATCGAAAGTGCATGACGGCTTCGATGTCCAGTTTGGAAAAGTCATCCGGACGACGAATAGGGCTGGAGGATTGGAGGGGGGCGTCACAAACGGTGAGATGATTGTCCTCCACGCCGCGATGAAGCCGATTTCCACATTGGCAAACCCCCTTAAATCTGTTGACCTCAGAAAAATGAAGACGGTCGATGCACGCTACGAGCGGTCGGATGTCTGCGCGGTGCCTGCATGCTCCGTGATCGGAGAAGCTGTTGTCGCTCCGGTGTTGGCGAACGCATTTCTGGAGAAATTTGGAGGTGATTCGATTCGGGAGATCCACTCTCGATACAAGAGACCACGCTGACGCAACTGGTTCTCCACTTCCGCTTCACTCAGGATTGGCAATCGGTTCAGGAGTGCCGAAAGCACCGGGACCAATTCCAGAATTCTGGCCTGCTCCCTCCCAGGAGGTTGACCTGCCCTTGCCGTAGGCGGCAGCTTCAAGAAATCCGCAGCTTTCGTGTCCTTTCGCCGATTCCAGGTCATTTCAACTCTTGACTATCATTCTCGATTATGCTATATTTTGCAAGGCATAATCATTGAATCTTCAAGCAACTGTTTACCAAAGGTCTATATTTGCCGACGTAAGGAGGTGCATCAGACTTCAGCGCAGCAGAACTCGTTGTGCGTTCCAACGGAAAAATAAACCGGAAAGTGCTCGTTTTGAATCATAACTACGAGCCCTTGAGCGTTTGCAACGTCAAAAAGGCGGTCATCCTTCTGTTTCTTGGGAAAGCTGAGTTGATCGAAGCCTCTCATGGTAGGTACCTACATTCCGTTTCTATGACGATGCCGTTTCCCAGCATCGTTCGCCTCTCTATCTACGTTCGTATCCCCTTCAAAAAGATTGTGCTTTCGAGAAAGAACATCTTACGGCGCGATGGGCATCGTTGTCAATATTGTGGCCGGGGGGGGGATGTGCCGTTGACAGTTGATCACGTTGTGGCGAGAGCAAAAGGCGGTCTGGATTCCTGGGAGAACCTTGTAGCGGCATGCGTACGCTGCAACAACAAGAAAGGGGACCGCTTGCCGGGCGAAGCACAGATGTCGTTGTTGAGAAAACCGATACGACCGAATCACGTCATGTTCATTCGCGATGTCGTGGGGAG
The DNA here is from genome assembly GCA_015661185.1 of Bacteroidota bacterium. GTDB lineage: Bacteria > Bacteroidota > Ignavibacteria > UBA10030 > UBA10030 > UBA9647. The sequence continues at coordinate 27,445 of JACVXU010000004.1, read as the reverse complement.
CGTGGACGATCGCTGGAAGCCGTATCTCTTCATGAATTGAGCAAACGGACTTTCTCCAGGAGTTTGACTGAAGTTGCAGCGAGGTGGCAGAAAAGTCGAGTCACGGGTGCGCCTGTTTTGTTACCGGCGGAACAAATAGTGGGTTTTCGTTCGAGCTTTGGTCTGAAAGGAGTATGTAGCGCGAGTTGAGCCAGAAAAGAAAAGTCATTCTGAGCGGCATGCGCCCGACAGGGAAACTGCATCTTGGACATCTTGTTGGAGCGTTGGAGAACTGGGTGTCGCTCCAGGGTGAATACCAGAACTACCATCTTATTGCGGATTATCACGCGCTCACGACGAATCCTGATTCATCAGAGATCTATCAAAACTCAGTCGAGATGCTTATTGATTGGTTGTCCGCCGGGCTCGATCCAACCGTAAGCCCGATGTTCCGACAATCGCAGGTAAAAGAGCACGCCGAGCTTCATCTGGTGTTTTCAATGTTGATCACGACCTCCAGGCTTGAGCGGAATCCGACGCTCAAAGAACAGGTGCGGGACCTGGAGATGGAAACAGTTGTATACGGCCACCTGGGGTACCCGGTGTTGCAGGCTGCAGATATCCTGCTGTACAAAGGCGATGTGGTCCCGGTCGGCGAAGATCAGTTACCGCATATTGAGATCACGAGAGAGATCGCTCGACGTTTCAATGCGCAATACTCTCCGACGAAGGCAGTCTTTCCGGAACCCGAGGGGAAGCTGACAAGATTTGCCCGGCTTCCGGGTCTGGACGGGCGTCGCATGAGTAAGTCGATAGGAAACACCGTGCTTCTCTCGGATGCGCCCGACGCGATCAAGAAGAAGCTGAAAGGCGCAGTGACGGACCCTCAGAAAGTACGGCGAGGCGATCCGGGGCATCCTGATATTTGTCTGGTATTCGCATATCACAACAAGTTCAGTCCAGCGGAAGTCGGCGAGATACGATCGGGATGTGAGAGCGGGGCGTTGGGATGTGTCGATTGCAAGTTGCGTTGTGCAGACAGAATCGCAGACGCGCTCGCGTCTCACCGTGAGAGACGGGCATATTTTGAATCCCATCTCGATGAGGTGACGGCGACTCTGCACGATGGGGAAGAGAAGGCAAGAGCCATCGCGCGTCAAACGATGGACGAAGTTCATCTTGCGATGAACATGGGTTGATGAATACCATCCCACGAGTTCTGTCGGGGGGCGCAGGGAAGCTTGGCTGGCTAATCCAAACGAGAGAAGATGTACACAATCAAACTCCATGAATTCGAAGGGCCGCTAGATCTGCTCTTGTTTTTCATCAAGCGGGATGAGCTCGACATTTACAACATCCCCATCTCGCGGATCACGAAGGAGTTTCTTGACTACGTCCACTACATGGAGACTCTCGATCTGGAGGTGGCCGGGGAGTTTCTCGTGATGGCGGCTGAGTTGATGCAGATCAAAGTACGAATGCTGTTGCCGCCTGAACCAGGAGAGGAAGAAGAACTGGACCCGCGCGCAAATCTGATCAAGCGTCTTGTCGAGTACAAACGCTTCAAAGAGGTGGCGGTCGGCATGTCCATGCAGGAAGATGCACAGCGGAAGGTGTTTTACCGTGGATACTATGAGGCCGATCCACGTGTGACGACGGAAGAAGAGGAAGACCAGTCTCTCAGGGACGTCTCCCTCTTCGATTTGATTTCCTCGTTCAAGTTCGCGATCGAACGAATGCCGAAGAAATTTGTCCACGAAATCACTCGGCTGAACGTGACGCTCGAGGAGCAGATCGACTACATTCTCGACTTTTTCTCACGTCGGTCCGAGGCCACATTCTACGAGCTGGTGAAGGATATGGTGGAGAAGATCCGGGTCGTCGTTACCTTTATTGCATTGCTCGAAATGATACGTTCGAAGCAAATTGTGGTGCGTCAGGCGGAAGCGTTTGGCGAAGTTTCCATTATGCGGAATGTGGTGTAGACATCCATGAGTGACGCGAATACGACAACCCGGCCATTACTCCTGCTGGTCCCGACGACGGTGAAGTGCCTTGTCGAGGCGTTGATCTTTGGTGCCCGGGAGCCGCTCTCCGTTCGACAGATCCAGGCGCTCTACGAGGATCAGGGCTCTGAAGGAACCGAGCCACGCAAGATCGCCTACGAAGAGATTGAGCGCGTCGTCGAAGAGTTGAATGGAGAATACGCCGTTTCAGTCCGGTCGTATCGTATCATACACATTGCAGGCGGATATCAATTCGCCACCTTACCGGCCTATGCAGAATGGCTTGGAAAGCTTTACAAGGAACAGTCCCGAAGAAAATTGTCCCAATCGTCCATCGAGACTCTCGCCATCATCGCTTATAAGCAGCCGATCACGAAACCCGAGCTCGAGTCGATTCGAGGGGTAAACTGTGACTATGTGATCAAGACACTCCTCGAAAAGGACCTTGCCACGATCGTCGGACGCGCACCTACGGTTGGGCGCCCGCTGCTCTACGGCACGTCGAAAGAGTTCCTGAAGCACTTTGGACTGAACGACCTGAATGACCTCCCGAGGCCACGGGAGATCCAGGAGATCTTGGGAGACAGTCAATTCGAGACCGAACGGCGGATGCTGGAAGCGCAACAAGACATGGAGGGATTGAAGGCGGAAGAAGAATTCAAGTCTCGTCTGCCGCATATTCCGAAACGGAAAGCAGGCCTCGATGACGACGTCAAGATTACACAGAAGAAGCGCACACGCGAAATCAAGGTCCGTCCGAGCGAGGAACCTGAAGCTGTACAGCCTGAAGCAACGAAGGAAGAGCAGCCAGTAACCGATGTTCCTGGAATAGGTTCGACCAGTATACTTGAAGATCAAGCTTCGATTATTGGAGAGCCGGCTCAGATGGAGCAGCAGAATGTTCCCGCAGTTGAGAAGAGCTTCATAGCTGAAAGCTCGGCTTTGAACGGAGAAATAGGTGAAACTGAGCAGATTTCATCCGCAGAACTACCCAAGTACATAGGACTAACTCAGCCTGTTGAGGGTGACCAAGAGATTGGAACCAGCCCTATGACTGAAGGTCGGGGAACGGACATTGCAGTTCAGGACAAGTTGGAAAGTATTCGACCGATCGAGGAACAGAAGGTCGGGATTTCCGGGCAAGGTGAAATTCTTCCAGTCGGAGAATCGTCCGTCGAAGGAACCTCCACGGCCGGGCAAATTGAAGAGGTTGATAGCACAATCGATCTAATCCCGCAATCTGTTTCCCCAACCGTTGAGGAAGACTCTCAGGGCGTTACGTACTCCGGGCGTGATGCAACATCCGAGGATGCACCGGACAAGCAGACTCGTCCCCAACCAAAGACCCGGTGGAATTCGTGGAAAGAGAAGATTCAAGGGTTCATCAAGAAGCTATTCGGTTGAATAGGTTTCTCGCTCTAGCAGGGGTTGGCTCTCGCCGCAAGAATGATGAACTGATTCTCTCCGGTGTCGTCAAAGTTAATGGCAAGATCGTCCGCGAGCTTGGAGTGAAGGTCGATCCGTTTTCCGACCGCGTGACCGTCCAAGGACAAATTGTCGCCCTTCAGCGGAAGGTCCACTACCTCCTCTTGAACAAGCCCAAAGATTGTATTACAACTGTGAGTGACGAACGAGGTCGTGTCACGGTGATGGACTATGTGAAAATGCGCGATCGGATCTATCCTGTGGGGAGGCTCGACCGGAATACGACCGGCGTTCTTCTTCTGACGAATGACGGGGAACTGGCCAACGCGTTGATCCACCCGAAACACGAGATCGAGCGAATCTATCGGGTGAAGCTTGAGCGCGGGATTGCCGACGAACACTTCAGCAGGTTGAAGAGGGGCGTCCGTCTCGAAGATGGAATGGCGAAACCGCATCAGGTTGGAATTATCCCCGGTACGAAACGCACGCAGATCTATATCTCGTTGATCGAGGGACGGAATCGGGAAGTCAGGAGAATGGTTGAAGCGCTCGGATATGAGGTGGACGCGCTGGAGCGGGTTTCTTTCGCCGGTCTGACGACGCAGGGTCTGGCACGCGGAAGATGGAGAAGTCTCACACGACAGGAAGTCAGACATTTAAAAGAAAAAGCAGGACTGGAAGCGGAACGCTATGCGATTTCCCCGAAGTAGTGGAATTCTTCTTCATCCGACATCGCTCCCGGGCCCCTTCGGCTGTGGCGACCTTGGTGATGTCTCGAGACATTTCATAGAATGGCTTGTCGTCGCGGGTCAGAAGGTATGGCAGATTCTCCCGCTTGAGCCGACGGGGTATGGTAATTCCCCCTATATGGCTCTTTCAGCGTTTGCCGGAAATCCTTTGCTTATCAGCTTTGAAGGTCTGGTAGCCAAAGGATGGTTGAAGCAAGATGATCTCAAGCCCGTGCCTGCTTTCGAGCCGCGGCGCGTGGACTATACGAAGGTAATTCCCTATCGCATGCTCGCACTTCGTCGGGCTGCGGAGAGGTTCTTTGAGCTGCATCGTGGTCCGGATGAGGCTGACTTCGAATCATTCTGTCATGAGCATGAATCCTGGCTTGAGGAGTTTGCTCTCTTCAAGGCGCTCGAGGATCACCATGCCGGTGTCGAATGGACCAAGTGGGACGCAGATCTGGCTCAACGCAAGACTAGGTCCATCGAGAGCGCCCGCAAGGAGCTTTCCGGAGAAATCCGGTTCTGGAAGTTCGCTCAATGGCAATTCTACCGCCAGTGGGCCGACGTGAAGAAGTATGCGAACGATCGGGGGATCAAGATCATCGGTGACATACCGATCTTCGTTGCCCATCACAGTGCAGATGTTTGGTCACACCCCGAATTCTTCTCTCTCGACAAGAACGGCAAGCCGACATTTGTTGCAGGAGTGCCGCCCGACTACTTCAGTGAAACTGGTCAACGCTGGGGAAATCCCCTTTATCGGTGGGCCAAGATGGAGGAGGACCGGTTCCAGTGGTGGGTCGAGCGTTTTCGCAGGACATTTCTTCTCGTGGACATCGCGCGTATCGATCACTTCCGTGGTTTCGTTGGGTACTGGGAAATACCGGCGAAGGAAAAGACAGCTGTGCGGGGGCGTTGGGTGACTGGTCCGAAGGAAAAACTCTTCAAAGCTGTTCAGCGAAAGCTGGGCACGCTTCCGATCATAGCCGAAGATTTGGGTGTCATCACTCCCGAAGTCACTGAACTTCGTAACCAGTTTGAATTCCCGGGAATGAAAGTCCTTCAGTTCGCTTTCGCAGGGAGTCCGGATAACCCGTTCCTTCCGCATCATTTTGAGCAGAACAGCGTTGTGTACACTGGAACGCACGATAACGACACGACGCGGGGTTGGTTTGAGAGTGCGACAGATCGGGAAAAGACCTTCGTCAAGAAATACTGCGGGGGGGCGTGCCAAGAAGTTCATTTTGACCTTATGAGGTTGGCCTCGCGATCTGTCGCCGATCTCGCCGTTTTCCCCTTCCAGGATGTGCTGGGTCTCGGCACTGAAGCGCGAATGAATTTTCCCGGCAAGGCTCTCGGTAACTGGGATTGGCGGTTCTCCTGGGATCAGGTCGGGCCTGAGCACGCACTGAAGATGTACGAGATTTCCGCACTGTATGGCCGTGTCGCACCCGAACGGCTCATTCTGCCGGAGTATCCCCAGGGCCGACGGAGACCATAGCGCCCGGACGCGATCAGATCGAACGAATTACTTCCATGGACCCCGCTCAACGATTATGAACGACCCGCAAGATCAGAAAAACAAACCCACAGATCGGCAGGCTTCTGAACACGAAGACCTGAACGTCTTGATGCTGCGCCGCCGCGAAGAGCTCGAGAACCTGAAGATGGCAGGCATCAATCCCTATCCGTATGATTACGATCGAACAGATTTCTCGAGGGATATCGTCGAGAGTTTCAAAGATGATGCTCCGCAACTCACGGTCTCCGTTGCCGGGAGAATTCTCTCTATCCGCCGGATGGGGAAAGCTTCTTTCTGCCACATACAGGACTCGCGGGGGAAGATCCAACTCTATCTGAAGAAAGAAGCGCTCGGCCAGATGTACGACGCCTTCAAACTCATGGATATCGGCGACGTGATAGGAATGAAGGGATATGTCTTTCGAACGAAAATGGGAGAGGTCTCGATTCACTCACAGGAGTTGACCTTGCTCGCCAAGTCTTTGCGTCCGCTTCCTATCGTGAAGGAGAAGATCGACGAACATGGGAACAAGGTCGTGTACGATCCCTTTTCGGACAAAGAGCTGCGGTACCGCCAGCGGTATGTCGATCTCATCGTGAACCATGACGTACGCGAAGTGTTCGTGAAGCGGGCGAAAATCATCAGCACCATGCGAAGGTTCTTCGACGAGCGCGGTTACCTGGAGGTTGAGACCCCGGTCCTTCAGCCGCTTTACGGCGGCGCTTCCGCGCGTCCGTTCAAGTCCCATCACAATGCCTTGGACATCGATCTCTATCTGCGCATTGCTGACGAACTTTACCTGAAACGGCTGATTGTCGGCGGGTATGACGGCGTCTACGAAATCTCCAAGGACTTCCGCAACGAGGGGATGGACCGGGCGCATAACCCTGAGTTCACGATGCTCGAGATTTACGTGGCGCTCAAAGACTACCGCTGGATGATGGAATTGACCGAGCAGATGATCTACGACGTTGCGATGGCGGTCAACGGCACGCCCGTCGTCACCCTCGGAGGAAACGAGATCAACTTCACACCTCCGTGGAAACGCATCACGATGTTTGGGGCAATTCAGGAATTCACGGGAAAGAATCTGCGCGGCAAACCGGAAGCGGAGCTGCGCTCTATCGCCAAAGAGCTTCACATCGATATCGGACCCTCTCTGGGCTCCGGTGCGATCATCGATGAGATATTCGGACAGAAGGCCGAACCGTATCTGATCCAGCCGACGTTCATCACGGACTATCCGCTCGAGATGTCGCCTCTGGCGAAGAAGCATCGCTCCGAACCGGGATTGGTAGAGCGGTTCGAAGGGATTGTCAATGGACACGAAATCTGCAACGCATTCTCGGAACTCAACGACCCGCTCGATCAGCGCTCTCGTTTCGAGGAGCAGATGAAACTTGGGGCACGGGGCGACGAAGAAGCCCAGGTGCTCGATGAGGATTATCTTCGGGCGTTGGAGTACGGGATGCCCCCGACAGCGGGACTCGGCATCGGCATCGACCGATTGACGATGCTTCTTACGAACAAGGATTCCATTCGGGACGTGATTTTCTTCCCCCAAATGAAACCGGAGAAGTAGGAGATCGTTCGGGTACAACAATATCCTGGAGAGTTCAACTCCGTAGGTACTGATTCATTCCTTACATTTGTACAACGATTATGGCGAGCCCGCCGGGAAGAAACGGAGACCGACCGGAAACCGGATAATGGTCGCGGTGTGGTCGGTGGCGCTCCTGGATTTCTATCGATCGTGAACGTGGTCGATTGGCAACGAATGACCGGTACACCCCTTCTCGAAATTTGTTCGCGGTTCGGCAATTCCCACCATTTCTTGTCACGACCAGAGCCTTTCGGGCGACCAAAAGCGGTTCTGGGGCTTGATTCTTGCTTTTGAGCCGATTTTCGAGCATTTTGCATACAGAGGGATCGCAGAAGGACAATCATCGCGGGATTTTGCAAAGGATGAGAGAATAGAGAATGAAGAACAGGATTTCGTTATGGACCATCGTTGCTTTGATGGCGGTCAGTATGTTCGCAGGAATGGAAATCAAGCAACTGATTTCCGGTGACACAGCGTTTGATCAGGCGAACAAGTTCCGTGAGGTACTCAGCCTGACTGAGAAATACTATGTGAAAGAGGTCGATACCAAGAAGCTCACAGAATCTGCCGTCGAAGGGCTTCTGGACAAGCTCGATCCCCACTCCGTCTACATCCCGCCCCGGGCTTATGAACAAGTCGCTGAAGAGTTTCGGGGAGAGTTCGAGGGGGTCGGGATTACGTTCACAATCCGGAATGACTCAATATTGGTCGTCGATACCTTTGGTGGCGGGCCTTCCGCGAGGGTGGGCATTCAAACGAACGATCGCATCGTTCGGATAGGCGATTCCTCAGCAGTCGGGATGAACAACGACCAGGTGAAGCAGCGCCTTAGAGGGCCGAAGGGGACGAAGGTGAAGATCGGAGTTCATCGCCCGGGGACGAAAGAACTCCTGGATTTCGAGATCATTCGTGATAAGATTGCCATCACGAGCGTAGACATCTCCATGATGGTGCAGGATGAAATCGGATACATCAGCGTCAACAAGTTCAGTGAGCAGACGAATACTGAGATGGAACAGGCGCTCAAGCGCTTGAAATCTCTGGGAATGAAAAGGCTGATTCTGGACCTCAGGTCGAATCCGGGGGGATTGCTCGAGCAGGCCTTCGAAATGGCGGACCTCTTCCTTGATGGAGGGTCGAAAGAAATGCCGCACAAGATTGTTTACACCAAGGCTCGCAGGCCTGAATTCGATGAAGTGTACTTCGCCAAGACCGGTGGATCGTACGAGGACCTTCCGGTGATTATTCTCATAGGCAACTATTCAGCCAGCGCAAGCGAAATTGTCGCCGGTGCGATCCAGGACTGGGATCGGGGCCTCATTGTGGGTGAAACAAGTTTCGGAAAAGGCCTCGTGCAGCGTCAGTGGAAGCTGATGGACGGATCCGCACTGAGGTTGACAATAGCCCGCTACTACACGCCGAGCGGAAGGTTGATACAGCGTGACTATGAAGGGAAAGACAAGGAAGAGTATCAGAAAGAGGCTTTTGGGCGGCAGGAGAAAGAAGGCGAGAACATCGAGCACAACGCAGAGAGCGACTCATCGCGACCGGTTTTCCGAACGCACGCCGGGCGGGTAGTCTATGGCGGGGGTGGCATCACGCCTGACTACGTCGTGAAAAACGCTCAGCTCACAGCCCTCTCGCAATCCGCACTGCGGCGTGGGTTGTTTGAACAATTCGTCACATCCCATCTTGACGGGAAGGGATTGCCGATTCGCTCGGAGTATGCGAAGAACTGGAAGAAGTTCCGCGATTCATTCGTGCTCTCGGAAGAGATGCTTTCTGATTTTCGCTCCTACCTGCAGAATCATGAAGTCAAGATTGACGAAAAAGACTATCAAAAAGATCTCACATTTGTCAAAACGCGCTTGAAGGCAACATTCGCGAGGAATTTCTGGGGTAACGAGGGATGGTATCCATTGATGCTTCAGGTCGATGCTCAATACCAGAAGGCTCTGAGCCTCTTTCCCGAAGCAGAGAAGATTGCGAAGTTGAATTGACCCCGGAATGACAACAACAATACTCAGCCGGTGGACACCGGGAACAACCGCATTCACGTGCAGTGCCTTTCTTGCTATCCTGGTGATGGGTTCGGGGTTTCCTTCTCACTCGCATCATCGCGCTGTGGCCTCAGCGGCTGCCAATAATGAGAGCCGGATGTTGGAAGTCGGTGAGGAGCTCGAGTACAAAGTGAGTTACTCCTTCTTTAACATCGGGACCATCAGGACGCAGGTCGTCAGCAAGGAACAGAGAAACGGCAGAACGGTCTACAGGACCCGCGCACTCATCGATTCTAATCCAAGCCTCGGCTGGCTCGTCAATCTCCATGTCCAGTTCCACAGCGAGATGGACGGTGAGGTGTACTCGTATTTCTGGCTGGCGGATGACAGCTCGAAGAAAGAAGTCAATTTCCGGAGATTCCGGTTCGACTACGAGAACAAAAGGGCGTATCTCGAACACGGAAAGAGGCTGTCGGCGAACGAGCGGAATGTGGAATCGAGGGACACAATCGCCATCACGGATCAGTGTCAGGATGGGCTCTCGTTGTTTTTCTATGCGCGCGAACATGTTCGCGCAAAGAGTCAATTGCGCATTCCGACGTTGATTGACAACAAGCAGGTGAATACGTACATCAACTTCATGAACAGACGTGAGGATGCGGATATCGATGCAGTTGACTATCCTGTCGATGTAGTTGCGTTTGATGGGAAAGCAGACTACGTAGGAATTTTTGGATTGACCGGCGGATTCCGCGGATGGTTCAGCAACGATGAAGCACAGATCCCAATTGTGGCGCGAATGAACGTCATCCTGGGCAGCATCAAGATAGAGCTTCAAAAATGGAACCGACCGGGGTGGCAGCCTCCGAAGTACGTTGAGGCATCGGGGAGATGATAATCCCATACAGGGGGATCAAGCCCAAAATCGACCCTTCGGTGTTCATCGCTGAGGGAGCCCAGATTATTGGAGACGTTGAGATCGGCCGAGACAGCAGTGTGTGGTTTAACACGGTAATTCGTGGAGACGTTCATTACATCCGGATCGGGGAAAGGACCAACATTCAGGACAACTGCGTACTCCATGTGACGCATGATACATATCCCCTCGTCATTGGTTCGGATGTTACGGTTGGGCATGGTGCCATCCTCCACGCAGCGACCATCAAGGACCGCTGTTTGATCGGCATGGGGGCAAAGGTCCTTGACAATGCAACGGTTGGTCCATACGCGCTTGTCGCTGCCGGCGCATTGGTGCTGGAGCATTTCGAGGTTCCGGAGGGGGCGCTTGTTGCTGGGGTGCCGGCCCGAATCAAGAGAATGCTGACGGAAGAGGAACGAGAGCAAATCGTCCAGTCGGCTCGAAACTACGTCGGCTACGTCAAAACCTATCAAGAATAGCAGCCAGAGGGAATTGTCATGAAGCTCAAGTTCTGGGGAGTTCGAGGCTCCATTCCGACACCGGGTAGGCATACCGTTCGTTACGGGGGAAATACTCCATGCCTGGAGCTCCGGCTCGACGACGACGAACTCATCATCTTGGATGCCGGTTCGGGTATACGGAATTTCGGCGATGACCTGATGAACAACGGAGCATCGCTCAATGCTCATCTTCTCATCACACATCCGCACTGGGATCACATCCAGGGTTTTCCTTTCTTCAAGCCGGCATTCATTTCGGGTAACGAGCTCACCATCATCGGGACAGAGCGTCCCGAGAAATCCCTCAGTGAGATCATTTCAGAGCAAATGGATCGGATCTATTTCCCCGTTCAGTTGCACGCGCTGAAGGCAAAGATCCATTTCCAGCCGATCCGTGAAGAAGGGGAATTGAAGCTGCGCGGATGCAGCGTGAAGACGATGTACGTCAATCACCCGGGTTTTACAGTCGGGTACAGGCTCCAGTACAAAGGGAAGACGTTGGTCTACATTAGTGACAACGAGCCATACGACCGCAGGGTGGCGGGGAATCTCTCCAACTTTGAAGCCGTCGTCAAAGATAAGTACGAATCCCAGGTTGGAGATCCCAATCAACGGGTGTTCGACTTCTGCCGCGGGGCGGATTTGTTGGTGCATGACGCTACCTACACGCCCGAGGAATACATCGACAGGGTTGGCTGGGGACATTCACACTACCTCTTTGCATTAAGGGTTGCAGCGGAAGCGGACGTGAAGCAACTGTGCCTGTTCCATCATGAACCGACTCACAGCGACGAGAAAGTGGATGATATTCTGCGCAAGAGTAAGAAGGAAGTGAAAACGCGTGGATACAAATTTGAATGCGAGGCCGCAGCAGAGGGCATGGTTATTACCATCTAACTTGACAATCAGTCGTGCCTTGGTTATATTCAGGGCGAGAATCAGAGGGTAGGCAGTTCGTGATATCCCCGGTTTCATGTGCAAGAACCTGATTTGAAGACAACAAGCGATCTTATTTATGTCGAAGCCCCGCGTCTCAGCATGTGTTGGTGCAGCTGGAGAGACTTGCCGGGGTTTTTATTTCTCTGATCGAAATGCCAGGACGCTCACTGATGGAATTTGAATTCAAGGAATCGGACATCAAGAAGATCGCGCAGATCCTTGGTGTAGCGGTCAAACACAGAGGCAGTAACGTTCGATTTGAGCTCGAGAACAAGAGCCTCAATCGGAAATTAGCACTCGAGATCTACCCGTCAATCAATATTGGACAACGCAAGGGAAACCTCGTATCAGTCTATACGCCGACGGCGCATCTCCAGCTGCATTTCTGCACCGGGTATGTCGTCAGCAAACTCCTGGGTGAGATTACCTTCGTGGCGGAATCCGACGGGAAGCTCTCGGGCCTCACGGTGGAGCGCGAAGGAGGATGCTCGCTCTATGCCAACGTGGATCGAGGAATCCTCTCGGGGGACTTCACAACATTAGGTCCGGAAGTGATGCTCTCCGGCATCGCATTATCATTAACTGAAAACATCCTTCCTCAGTCTGCATCCTCGGGCTCAGAGGCGAAGGAGAGTCGGAAAAGTCAGGAGAAAACGAAACGGAAACAAAAAAACAAGACTGGATGATTGTCGTCACGAATAATCATCCATCTTTTCGATTTCCGAAGCGGGAAACTTTCCGGGCTATTCAGACTGTTCTAGAACACGAGTCCGTGCGATCGTTCCAGGTGTCGGTTGTTTTTGTGGGGAGCCGGTTCATCCGGCGCATCAACCGTCGCTTTCTCCAACACGATTACGTCACTGATGTCATCGCATTTCCTCTCGGCGAGAGGAAGAGGACATCTCTTGAAGGAGAGATGTATGTGAATCTCGATCGCGCAAAAAGTCAGGCACGAGAATACGCTGTACCGTTCTTGGAAGAAACTCGAAGGCTGATAATCCACGGAACGCTTCACCTGCTGGGCTATGCGGACTCAAGCGCACGAAAGAAAGCACAGATGACACGGCGGGAAGATCTCCTCCTGGACCGTTTGTCGACATCCGATAGGGAGTAGCGAAATGCAGGAACGGATTGTGGAAATAATCCTCTTTCTGGTCAGCGAGCTGAAATCGAACAAGCAGTTGAACGACGTGGATGTCTCACTTCTGACGGAGAACGGCTATACGCAATCAGAAATCTCCACGGCCTTCTCGTGGCTCTTTGAACGGATGCCCCTTGGTCAGGAACTTGTAGCCAAGGACCAGGACACCCGGTTCTCTCATCGGGTCCTCCACGAGGCAGAGAAAATGGTCATAACACCGGAAGGCTACGGATATCTTCTGCAGTGCAGGCAACTTGGTCTTTTATCCAATGCGGACATCGAAACCATTATTGAGCGGATCATGGGCGCAGGTTTCTCGAGTGCCGGCGTTCCCGAGATGAAGAGCTTTGTTGCGGGAATGCTGCTCGATGGTGATAGTCAGTCCGGCATGAGCGGCCGGATTTCGCTGAATAGTGACGATACGATTCATTAGTGCAGGAAGAATGGAAAAATCTCTCATCATAGTTGAATCCCCTTCGAAAGCGAAGACGATCAATAAATATCTCGGCAAGGATTTCATTGTCGAGGCTTCCGTAGGTCATATCAAGAACCTGCCAAAGAGCAAGCTTGGCGTCGATGTCGAAAATGAATTTGCCGTCGTCTACGAGAACATCCAGGGGAAGGACGCAGTCATTGAGAAATTGCGCGATCGCGCTGCGAAGGCAAAAGCGATCTTCCTGGCGACTGACCCTGACCGTGAAGGGGAGGCGATCGCCGCTCACCTGGCGGACGAAATTCGAGGAGTCAATAAGAACATCAAGCGTGTGATGTTCCACGAGATTACCGCGGAGGGTGTCAAAGAAGGGATGCGCCACCCGAAAAAGGTGGATAAGCATCTCGTGCTGTCACAGCAGGCCCGCCGCGCCATGGACCGAATTGTAGGGTACAAAGTAAGTCCGTTTGTCTGGAAGACAGTCTATTACGGACTCTCTGCCGGACGCGTTCAGTCGGTTGCGCTACGCCTCATCTGCGAGCGGGAACAAGCGGTCAAGGCTTTTCTCCCCGAGGAGTACTGGTCCATCACCGGCGAATTTCAAACGTCCCAGAGCGAGCCCTTCCTGGCCAAGCTCATGAAGGTGACTGGTACCGAGCCCCGCATCCCGGATGAAACAACGATGCGCGGGTATCTTGATGATATCCAGAAACAGAAGTTCGAAATCAAAAGCGTCGAACGGAAACCGGTTAAGCGAAACGCCCCGGCTCCATTCATTACGAGCACTCTGCAACAGGAGGCGGCGCGCCGCCTTCGATTCTCTGCAAAGCGGACGATGATGCTCGCTCAAAAGCTCTATGAGGGTGTTGTCGTAGGCGAGGAAGGCCCAACCGGTCTTATCACCTATATGCGCACGGACTCAACAAGGCTGAGCGGAGACGCCGTGGCGCAGGTTCGCGAGTATATTTTTGACAACTATGGCAAAGAGTACGTGCCGAAAGAGCCTCGACTGTTCAAAAAAGGCAAGGCTTCACAGGACGCTCACGAGGCGATCCGTCCCACTTCGGTGAAACACACGCCCAAAGAGATGAAGAAGCATCTCGATAAGGATCTCTACCTCCTGTATGAGCTCATCTGGAACCGGTTTATCGCATGCCAGATGTCTCCGGCTGAGTTCGAGCAATTGTCGGTTGATGTTGTCGGCGGGGAATACCTGTTCCGTGCAACCGACCAGCGCCCCCTCTTCCGCGGTTTTCTGCAGGTCTACGATGACGTTGCCGAGGAGAACGGGGGAGAGAAGGATGATGTCGACCCTATTTCCAAGCTCCCTGAGAACCTTGCGAAAGGCCAGGCGGCGATGCTGCGGAATATGATTCCCCGTCAGCACTTCACAAAACCGCCCCCGCGGTACACCGAGAGCAGTCTCGTCAAGGAGCTCGAGTCGTTGGGCATCGGTCGCCCGAGCACCTACGCGTTCATCGTTAGTACCGTTATCGACAGAAAATACGTCGAGCACACTGAGCGGAAGCTTTTCGCAACTGAGCTGGGGATGCAGGTGAACAAGCTCCTGGTCCAGTACTTCCCCGATATCTTCAATGTGAAGTTCACAGCGCAGATGGAGGAGGAACTCGACACCATTGCCTCCGGAAAGCAGCTCTATGTGAAGGTGATGAAGGATTTCTACGATCCTTTCATTCGGGCACTCGAAAAAGTCGAGAAGAATGCCCAGAAAATAAAAAAGTCTCTTCAGGAAGTGACAGAGGTGCCGTGTGAAGTATGCGACCGGAAGATGATTATCAAATGGGGCCGGAACGGCCGCTTCATGGCTTGTTCGGGTTACCCCGAGTGCAAGAACACGAAGCCGCTCGCCGAGGATGCGGAGAAACATCAACACTTGGCCGGCATGAAGTGCGAGCTGTGCGGCGGCGACATGGTTGTGAAATCAGGTCGGTTTGGAACTTTTTTGGGCTGTTCAACCTACCCGGCGTGCAAAAATACAAAACCGATCTCGATGGGGATCCCGTGTCCGAAGTGCAAGCAGGGGGACCTCACGGAGCGTAAGACGAAAAAAGGGAAACGCACGTTCTATGGCTGCAACAGGTATCCAGAGTGCGACTTCGCATCGTGGGACAAGCCCGTCAATCTGCCCTGTTCGAACTGCGGCTCGACCTATCTGGTGCAGAAGTATACCCAGACGAAAGGAGAGTATCTCAAATGTCCTGAGTGCGGAGAGGAATTTGAGAGGGAACAAATGGCCGTTGTCGCCTAGTCCGTCCATCGATCGAAATGACCTTTCCTGAGGGTTCCGCCGGCATGCACAGCAACGTTCGCAGGTTCCTAGAGTATCTTGAGGTCGAACGAAATTATTCCCCCAACACGATTCGCTCGTACGAAGCTGACCTGCATCAGTTTGTCGCCTACCTTGATTCAAACCGCATCCGTTCGTTTGATGAAGTCCGAAAGCCTCTCTTGCGCTCCTATCTCGGCAGTCTGCTTGCAGCAGATCTGAGCAAGAAGAGTGTTGCAAGGAAAATTGCCTCCCTGCGTTCTTTTTTCCGGTACGCCAAGCGCCACAAGATCACGACCACGAATCCAACGCTCACGATTGTCTCGCCGAAGCTTGATAAAAGGCTCCCGGCGTATCTGGACGAATCAGCGACAAAGCGCCTCTTCGACTCCATTGACATTAAGTCTCCCGAGGGGAGAAGAACAGGGGCGATTCTCGAGCTATTCTATTCCACCGGCATGAGGTTGAGCGAACTCATCAACCTCAACATGGGGGACGTCGACTTTTCACAGGGCGTTGTGAAAGTGACGGGGAAAGGATCGAAGCAGCGGATTATCCCTGTGGGGCGTCGGGCGCTGCACGCTTTGGAGCTGTATCTTGAGGATCGTAAGCGCATTTCCAGGAAGGGAGATCAGTCCAACCATGGATTGGCGCTCTTTGTCATGGGCAAGGGGAGGCGATTCTATCCAGAGGCGGTCATCCGGATGGTGAAGAAATCCATCGGCCTGGTTTCAGAAATTGAGAAGCGATCCCCGCACGTCCTGCGTCACACGTTTGCAACTCACTTGCTGAACCGGGGTGCAGACTTGCGGGCGGTCAAAGAACTTCTGGGACATGAAAGCCTTTCAACAACTCAGGTGTACACGCATGTCTCAACCGAACAATTGAAGAAGGTGTACCGGCAGTCTCATCCGAAAGCATAGAACCGCGGGGAATGAGGGCGCAATCAACCGTGCGTAAAGAAAGGAGTTCACATGAACACGACTGTAACGTCCAGACACTTCAAGGCACACGAAACGTTGATTGACTATGCAAAGGAGGCAGCTGAGAAGCTGGAACGTTATTATGACGGCATCATCAAGTGTGAGATCAAACTGAGTTTTCTGAAAGCACAGAACAGTGTCAAGATTGCTGAAGTCATTCTTTCCGTCTACAGAAACAAGATTACGGCGCTAGCCGAGACGGATGACTTCCATAAGTCGATTGACGGAGCAGTCGCGAAGACGCTCGTTCAGCTGAAGAAGTACAAAGACAAACTCCACTCCAAGGACCGCAAACAAGTCCGGATTGTTCGGGCGAAAGCGGAATGATAAGGGAGGGAAACCTTTCATGGCACTTGAGAATTTGAAAGAGACCCGACGCGAAAGCATCACGGTCGGATATTTCTTCGAAAGCAACAAAGCCCGCGTGAAGATGATTGCGATCAACGGGGAGGTGGGTTTTCAAAAGATCATCCGGGACAAGAGCATTCACCGCCCTGGACTCGCTCTTGCAGGATATGTCGAGCTCTTTACTTTCGATCGGGTGCAGGTCTTCGGTAACACGGAAATCCGGTACCTCAGGCATCTGAGCCTTGCCGAGCGTGTCAAGGCTTTCGAAACGATTTTCCAATTCGATATCCCCTGTATAATTATCTGCGACAACAACGAGATCGACAAGGAACTGATTGAGATTGCTACGCGGCGCGGGGTCTCCGTCTTCCAAACGCCTTTCGAGACGACCAAACTCGTGTACTTTGTCAGCGACTTTCTCGATGACCAATTTTCTCCGCAGACGGTCTTGCACGGATCGTTCATGGATGTGTATGGCATTGGCGTCGTCCTGGCGGGACGGTCGGGTATCGGTAAGAGCGAAATCGCCCTTGACCTTGTCGAGCGTGGCCATCGGCTTGTTGCGGATGATGTGATCATGATTACCCGGAAGGGAGAGGGGATCCTGATCGGAGCAGGTACGGACGTCGTGAAGCATTTCATGGAAATCCGGGGCCTCGGACTGATCGATATCCGATCGATATTTGGCGTCCGATCCATCCGTTTTCAGAAGCGGGCGGAGATTATTGTTGAGTTGCAGGAATGGAAGGACGATCGTGAATACACCCGAACAGGGCTGGACCACGAAAACATCTCAATTCTGGGAGTCGATCTCCCGCATGTAAAACTTCCCATCTTCCCGGGAAAGAACATTACGGTGATTGTCGAAGTGATAGCGCTCGACTATCTGTCAAAACACTACGGATATGATGCTGCCCGGGAGTTTGCAAAACGGCTCGATGCAGCAATTGCAGAGAAAACGAAGGGGAAGAGAGCTATCGACTACTTCGAGCACGATTTCGAGTAATTGGGACAAATTGGCTTGACAAAACACCGAATATTTTCTAACTTCGGGCAGCTTTTTCAGGGTTAACGGCTGGAACACGAAATACTCTCGTCACGTCAATCATACAGTAACGGACAGGTCCAGAGCACACTATGAGGAGATTCAAACTCTACTATTTTTCATCGAAGTCTCTCAGTTTCGTTGAAGCCCGATGGTTCAAGACGAAGGCCATCGTTCTCTCGATGATCTGCGGGATGGTGATGCTTGTCGTCGGGTTTGAAACGAATCAGGTTTTCGATGATGTCCTCGGTTTGGGTCTGCAGAAGAACCAGGCTCTCGCCGCAGAAAATACCGTCCTTCGCGATCAGCTCCGCGGTCTTGGCGGAAGGCTGCAGGGATTGCAGAATAGACTCGCAGCGTTAAGTGATCAGGGGAATGAGCTGAGGTTGCTTGTGGACCTGCCGAAGATCGATGAGGATACACGGTCTGCCGGTTTCGGCGGCACAGACGAACGGATCGATCTGGGCATTCCCAGCGGTATCAACCGGGCGTTGAACGACTTGCGGCTTTCGATCTCGAAAGCTGAAAAGGAAGTGCAACTACAGCAGGTAAGCTACACGGAAGCGGTCTCGAAGTACGATGGGAACAAGCAGATGTATCCCTGCCTCCCCGCGATCAAGCCGATGGAAGGATTCTACACCATGAGCAGTTTCGGGATGAGATATCATCCTGTCTACCATCAGTGGATGCCGCACGAAGGGCTTGATATCTCAAACGATGTCGGCACACCGGTCTACGCGACGGGCGACGGTGTCATCGAGGCCGCCGGTCGCACACAAGCCGGGCTTGGAACTATGATCGCCATCGATCATGGGTATGGATACACGACGGTCTACGGTCATCTCGACAGGGTGCTGGTCGGGACCGGAGAGCGTGTTAAACGCGGGGCGATGATTGCCCGGTCGGGCCGAACAGGCATCGTGACAGGTCCGCACCTGCACTATGAAGTCCGGTTCGAGGGGGTGTTGCAGAATCCCGTTGACTATTTCTTTGACGGCGTTGATTACCCGAAGACAAAAACGCAACTCGCATCTCGCCAATAACACCGGTAGTCTCTGGCGGGAAGCTCCCGCGCGGTTGATGAGCTTGGAGGAGTTTTTGAACAATGATTTGGACACTCGAATTGGCCTCGTATCTGGATGACGCGCCCTGGCCCGCTACGAAGGAGGAATTGATTGATTATGCTGTCAGGACGGGTGCACCGCTGGAGGTTCTACAGAATCTTGAGGAGATTGAAGACAGCGACGAGCCGTACGAAAGCATGGAGGAGATCTGGCCGGACTATCCAACCGACGAAGATTTCTTCTTCGAAGACGACAAAGAGTATTAGTACCTCTGGCTCCTTCGCATGAGATTGCCCTCCTTGAAAACGGATGGGGCCAGGATTGAACCCAGCGTTTCGTGGCTGGGTTTTTTTTTGAACTCCCGATGAAATTCCGGTACCTTCATATTGTTCTCCTCCTCGTATTGTGTTCCCCGCTCGTCCTTTCTCAGGATGCGTGGCAGGGGTTCGAAATCTCCAGCATCCGGTTCGAAGGAAATGAATCGTTCCGCGACGACGCCCTCCTCGCAGTGATGAGGACAAAGGAATCTCCCGCCGGTTTCTGGAAATTCATGCATACGATCAGCGAGAAGCTGGGAGAAAAGCCGGAGTACTTCGACAGGCTTCTGTTCGATCAGGACTGCGCACGGCTAGAGGCCTACTACAAGGACCAGGGGTTTTTTTCCGCCCGCATCGATACTCTCTTGGGTGCCGACTTTGACCGGAACACCATTGCCATCTCCTTTCTCATCCATGAAGGTCATCGGTCGCTCATCGATACGATCCAGAAGGTTGGGTTCGACAATCTTCCTCAGGCATTGAGGGAAGAACTCGACACCGGGCCGTTGATTGAGCCGGGGGAACCATTCGTTGTCGACCGCGTGGTCAATGAGCGTGCACGCATCGTCAATGCATTCTTCAACAATGGCTTCGCCGATGTGCACGTTGACAGTGTTGCTGCCTACCGCTATGCTTCGACGAACAACATTACGGTGAAATTCGCTCTCACGCGCGGGAAGCGGTACCTCTTCGGCGGGATAGCTGTGCGGCAGGATTCCCTTGCCTCCGAGCGCGTTGATGAGCTCGTCATTCGCCGGCAGATGGATTTCCAGGAGGGGGATTTCTATAGCGAGGCGAAACGAACGGAGAGCGAACGGAATCTGAACAGGCTGGGAGTGTTCGAGACGTCACGGATCGAGCCAATCGTTGGGGTGAAGTCTGATACGAGTTTTGAAATCCCAATGCAGGTGTTCGTCAGGCCGCGCCCATTCCAGGAGCTTGTCCCAGAAATAGGCGTCAGCGACGAGAACAACGCATTCAACATTCTTCTTGGCGTCAGTTACAACAACCGGAACTTTTTCGGGGGAGCGAGGAACTTCGAGACGAGATTCCGTTTTCAGCTTCAGTCGATTCAGGACGTCGAATTCTCGCGCGTGTTTCAAGGAACCGGGCTAAGGGACAGTTCTGTCATCGGGAATGCAGAACTCTCATTCCAGATCAACCAGCCATATTTCTTCAACAACAAGACCTCCCTGACTCCCTCTCTTTCATTTATCGTGGAGAAAAGGAACAAGTACTATTTCAACCCCATCATCCGGGGCCGGCTGGCTGTAACCTCACAAACTGCACGCTATACGACGGCCTTTCTGGAATGGAGCCTGGAACGCATTGGCTATGAGGCGATCAATGCTACGATTGCTCGGCTCTACTTCGATTCAGTAAGCATCGACCGGCGACCGCAGTTCAACTCCATTCTGTCGTTTACGCTGCAGCGGGACAAACGTAACGACATTTTCTATCCATCCGCAGGCTTCTTTCAGTCGGCCAGCGTCGAAGAAGCAGGCCTCATACCGTCCGCCTTCGGAGGACTCTTCGGGACCGATCTTCCGTATTCAAAATACATCAAGCTCTCAGGGCGGAGTCAATGGTACGTGGGGCCGCCATGGATTCAGGCTTCGATCTGGGCCTTCAGGCTGTACGGGGGTTTCGCGGAGCTTTATGGCCAATCACCGGCTCCGGTCCCGATCACGAGGAGGTTCTTCGGAGGTGGAAGCGGCAGCGTACGTGGTTGGCGGGCCCGGGAGCTTGCTGCCTCGACGCTCCCTGAAGAAGGTGGGAATGCGGTGTTCGAAGGAAGTATCGAGAACCGGTGGAACCTTCTGCGGGACGCCGGTCGACTCGGTTTCATCGATTTCAGTCGTTTCTCGCTCGTGCTCTTCCTTGATTTCGGCAATGTGTGGACCAGACTCAATGCGATGCGGGTGAGTGAAATTGCGCTGGCGTCAGGCGTTGGGCTCCGATACGCGACTGTTGCCGGACCGGTCAGGATCGATTTCGGATTCAGAGTCTATGATCCAATGGGCGTGCCTGAACGGCGGTGGATCACACGAAGGAAATTCTACGAAGAGACGCTGGGAAATTTCGTCCTCCACTTTGGCATTGGCCATTCATTCTAGAAGCACGGTCGAAAACTTCAACGTTGCCACGAAGTCGCGAAGACACGAAGGAGATCTTCTTGTTTTCCACCTTTTCAAGAACCTTTGGGACTTCGTGTCTTTGTGGCGGTACTTTTGCAATTGATTTTCGTTCACGGTTTCAGGGAATGCCACATGGCTTGGGATAGGATCATCGGTCAACGTCGGGTCAAGGAGCTCCTTCGGCGAGTCTTGTCCTCGGGATCAGTTGCCCACGCTCATCTCTTCTGGGGGGGCGAGGGTGTTGGGAAAGATGCGATGGCGATCGAGTTCGGGCGGGCGCTGAATTGTCATCAGAATCAGGTCGACCCCTGCGGGGCTTGCGCAAGCTGCAGAAAGGTGGATATGTTGCAGCATCCGAACATCAGTCTCATCGTCGCGTTGCCGGTGGGGAAGAACGAACAGTCGGGCGATGACCCGGTGACGGTATTGTCCGAGGATCAGATCGGTGCGATACAGGACCAATTGAAACTGAAGGCAGAGAACCCGTACCATCGGATCGCCGTCCCGAAAGCGAATTTCATCAAGATCAACAGTGTCCGCAACCTCCGCCGGGAAGCCTCTCTCTCTTCCTTTGAGGGGGGAAAGCGTGTCTTCATCATTACGAACGCGGAAGAGATGAATGCTGAGGCCAGTAATTCCCTTCTGAAGACGCTCGAGGAGCCTTCGTCCGATTCTGTGTTGATCCTCACCACCGCTCAGAAGGAGCATTTGCTCCCCACCATTCTTTCACGGTGCCAGCTCGTTCAGTTCGATCCGCTCAGCGAAGAGGAGTTGCAGGAGGCTCTGGTAACCCGCAACGGCGTAGAGTCAGAGCAGGCGGCGTTGGTTGCACGCCTTGCTGACGGCAGTTACACCGCCGCGCTCGAGATGCTCTCGGTTGACATGGTCGCACAGCGGCAAGAGGCAGTTCACTTTCTGCGCCTTGTGCTCGGCTCTCAGAAGATTCCGCTCGCACTGGAAGTAGAGAGGATTGCCGCGTTGGGAGACAGGAATGCGGTCGAGCGGTGGATGAAGCTCTTGGGTGTGTGGCTTCGTGACGCAATGGTTCTTCGCGAGCAGGGGGAGGCTGGATTGTTGAATCGCGATCAGCTCAAAGATTTGAGCAGCTTCAATCAGAAATTTCCGCACGCGTATCTCTACCGAGCTCTCGAGAGCGTCGATACCAGCATTGCTCTTGTAGGCAAAAATGGCTACCTTCCTCTTGTTGTAACGTCGCTCGCCATAGACCTGAAACGCCATCTAGCGTCCTGATTCCGGGGAGTTCGTGAAATCACAGCCTGAGAGAATACTCGTTACCGCAGCATTGCCATACGCCAACGGGCTGCTCCATCTCGGTCATCTCGCCGGTGCGTATCTGCCTGCAGATATGTATGTGCGCTATCAGCGATCGAAGAAACGCGATGTCTTGTTTCTCTGCGGATCGGACGAGCATGGAGTCGCCATCACGGTGACGGCTGAGAAAGAGAAGATCACGCCGCAAGCCGTTGTCGACCGGTACCACGAACTGAACAAAGCCACCTTCGAGAAGTTTGGTATGAGTTTCGACAACTACTCGAGGACCTCGCTGCCGCTCCATCACAAAACTGCGCAGGAGTTCTTTGCGGAATTTCATCGTAGCGGGGTATTGAAGGAGAAGGAAGAGCAGCAGCTTTACTGCGAGAAAGACAGGATGTTCCTCGCCGATCGTTACGTCGAAGGTACCTGCCCGAATTGCAAGCATACGGAAGCGCGGGGTGATCAGTGCGAGAACTGTGGAACGTGGCTGAACCAGGCTGAACTCATCGATCCAAAGTGCAAACTCTGCGGAACGACACCCGTCGTCCGGACTACCTCCCATTGGTACTTTCCGCTCGGTGATTTCCAGAAGCGATTGCAGGAGTATATTCGGGAACGCTCGGAGCGTGATGGGTGGAAGGACAACGTGCTCCGTTATTGCGAAAGCTGGTTCAAGGATGGCCTGCAGGACCGGGCCGTCACGAGGGATCTGAGTTGGGGGGTCCCGGTTCCGGTGCAGGGCTACGAATCGAAAGTACTGTATGTATGGTTCGATGCGGTTCTCGGATATATTTCGTCTGCAAAGGAGTGGGCTTCACGGATTTCGCAGCCCGATCGCTGGAAGGACTATTGGCTCGGCGAGAACACAAAGTACGTCGCTTTCATAGGCAAAGATAATGTCGTGTTTCATTGCATCGTATTTCCGGCAATGCTGATGGCTTGGAATGACGCCGGGAGAGAGCAGTACGTCCTGCCGGAGAATGTCCCGGCCAACGAGTTTCTTAACTTCGAAGGGCAGAAGTTCTCAAAAAGCCGCGGCTGGGGAATCGATGTCCAGAATTTCCTGAATCATTTCTCTGCGGATTCACTGCGCTATACACTGGCAATCAATCTACCGGAGTCACGGGACAGCGATTTCTACCTGAAGGATTTCCAGGCGCGAACGAACAACGAGTTGGCCGACATCGTCGGGAATTTCGTAAACCGCACACTTGCTTTCACGGAGAAGAATTTCAAAGCCTCGGTGCCGGTTGCAGGTTCACTGGATGCACGTGACAAAGAGATGGCAATGCTGATTGCGGGGATGCCGTCGAAGGTAGGTGCGTTCTATGAGCACTACAAATTCCGGGAAGCAGTGATCGAATCGATGAACCTGGCACGAGCGGCGAACAAGTATTTCAACGATAGTGAACCGTGGAAGACCTCGAAGACGAATCCGGAGCGCTGCGCCACCACGCTGAATATGTGCCTGCAGGTGGTGCGGTCACTGGCGATTCTTCTCGAGCCGGTCGTCCCTGCGATGGCGCAAAAGGTCTGGTCAACACTCGATCTGGAAGGAACGCCGTGTTCGGCAGGGTGGGAGAGTGCCGCTCAACAGGCGCTTCAGCCCGGACATGCACTCAAGAAAGCGGAGATTCTTGTGACAAAAATCGAAGACGAGCAAATCGATGGGATCATCAAGGCGTTGAATGAACCAGCTGCCGCCGAACCGCCGAAGCCTCCGGCGGAGGTCAAGCCATTGATCACCATCGACGATTTCAAGAAAGTGGAGCTGAAACTCGCCCGTGTGGTCAGCGCAGAACTCGTCCCGAAATCCAACAAGTTGCTGAAGATCCAGGTCGAGATTGGAGCAGAGCGGCGCCAGATTGTCGCCGGCATCGCGCAGCACTACAAACCGGAAGAACTGGTCGGACGCATGATTGTTGTTGTTGCCAACCTGCAACCGGCGAAGCTGATGGGGCAGGAATCACAAGGCATGCTCCTCGCTGCTAGTGATAGCACGGGCAAGCTCGCCATCTTGACGGTGAACGCGGAATTGGAGAGTGGGAGCGGCATAAAATAGCATTCTCATCTGTGCTATTGTTCCACCGTGCCATCGGATTCGATGGCATTTTTTTGGGCATTGTCGCAATTCTTGATTGCGGTATCAAATAGCATTATATTTATCAAAAATCTACCACCACTCTAGCAAGGGATTTGGTTGCAGCGACTTCAGAAGTTTCTACGCTTCATAAAGATCGAACACACGCTCTTTTCGCTCCCGCTCATTTTTAGTGGCGCTTTTCTGGCAACCAAGGAACCTCCGACTGTGATGCTCCTGTTGCTCATCCTCTCGGCGGCGACGGGTGCACGTACCGCGGCGCTTGCGTTGAACCGGATCATCGACCGGGAGATCGACAGGCGTAATCCGCGCACAGCTGTGCGCGAGCTGCCCAGCGGGCGCATGAACGTCTACGAGGCTTTTAGTGTGCTGGCTGTGGGAATAGCGCTGTACGTTGGTTCGGCGGCGCTCATCTCTCCGTTCTGCCTGGCAATGTCGCCCTTACCGCTGATTATTTTCACCATCTATCCCTACATGAAAAGATTCACGGCGCTGGCCCATTTTGGTGTCGGCCTCGGCCTGGCAATGGCGCCGCTCGGCGGGTGGTTTGCGGTCGAACAATCCCTCCAGAACCTCCTCGCGGGCGCACTGCTTTCGCTCTTCACACTTTTCTGGGTGACCGGATTCGATATCATTTATTCAACCCTTGATGAAATGTTCGATCGGGAAGAGCAGCTTCATTCGTTTACGTCCCGGTATGGACGGATCACGGCATTGCGGATATCGGCGATCTTGCACGTCCTGGCATTTGGCTCCCTGGCGCTCCTGTTCATCCTGTATATCAAAGCGGTGGCCGCACTACCTCTTCTGATGCTGTCGGGCTATCTGCTCTATCTTGAACACAAGAAAGCGGGTGACGTTGAGCTCGCGTTCTTTAAGATCAACGCGGTGCTGGGATTCGTCATACTTGGCATGATCGTCGTTGGAGTCTACTTCCCATGAGAATCGTTCTTGGCATCACAGGCTCCTCCGGTGCGATTTATGCCCGTGAATTCGTCAAGCTGTGTGACGGGGACAAATACCTCATTGTGAGTCGATGGGGAAAAGTGCTGCTGAACGATGAGCTGGGGATCGGGGTCAAAGACCTTCTTCCATTCGTCAAGAATGAGTTCTCGGATGAAGATCTCACTGCACCGGTCGCATCAGGGTCCAATCGCTTCGATGCTTTCGTCATTTTGCCTTGTTCGACATCGACCCTCGGGAAGATTGCTTCCGGCATCGGCGATACGCTCATCACGCGCACGGCGCAAGTCGCACTGAAAGAGAGGTTCAAACTGGTTATTTGTGTCCGGGAGACGCCTCTCTCGACGATTACGCTCGAACAGTGTGCAAGACTCTCACGCGACGGTGCCATCATCATGCCCATCTCGCCGCCATTGTATTTTGTTCCGAAGAGTGTGGATGAATATGTCCATGCGTTTGTGGACAAGGTGCTGGGTGTGATTGGCGTTCGTGAGTCAAAGGGGTGGAGATCTGAAGAGCTGTAGGGTCGCGCTTGAATTCAGAGGGAGAGAACTATGAACTTCACATCGCTGTCCGAATTCCTCCGCTACCTTGAATCAATCGGGGAAGTGCGCAGGGTTAAGGTTGAAGTCGATCCGTACTTGGAAGTGACGGAGATTGCCGTACGCGCCCTGCGGGAAAGCAAGCCGGTTCTCTTTTTCGAAAACGTCAAGGGATCCAGATTTCCTCTGGTCATTAACGTCTACGGGACAGAGCGACGCATTGAGCATGCCCTGGGCAGACATCCCGAACAGATCGGTCAGGACCTCTTTCAGTTTGTCGATGGATTGCTGCCGCCGCGGTTCGGAGCGCTCTGGCAGCGCAGAAAGACGTTGAGCAGGATTGCCTCGGCGCGCGGGCGGCTCGTGAGCGCGTCAGAGTCTCAACGAAGTGTTCTTGAACCCGATCTTGATATCCTGCCAATTCAAACCTGCTGGCCGGATGACGGCGGCCGGTTTCTGACGCTTGGCCAGGTGTTCACGTATGATCCGGTTGATGCGAAACGCAACGTGGGGATCTATCGCATGCACGTGTATGATTCCAGGACGACAGGCATGCACTGGCAGATTCAAAAGGGGGGAGGATTCCACTATCACCACGCTGAGGAGTTGGGTAAAGATCTCGAAGTTGCTGTGGCGTTGGGAACCGATCCTGCTCTGTTGCTCGCATCTGTTGCGGCGCTTCCTGAAGGAATGGATGAAGTCGCGTTCGCGGCGTTTCTCCGCGGTGCTCCGATCGGGATGACGAGAGGAAAGAGGATATCGATCCAGGTCCCGGCACAGGCGGAGTTCATACTCGAAGGTGTCGTGCCGCAGAAAGAACGCCGGAAAGAGGGACCTTTCGGTGATCACTTCGGTCACTACTCGCATTCCGCGCCATTTCCCGTGTTTCATCTCAAGGCAATGACCCATCGCCGGAACCCCGTGTATCCGGCAACTGTTGTGGGAATACCGCCGATGGAAGACAAGTTCCTCGGAGATGCAACGCAGCAAATACTTGGACCGCTTGCACGCGTACTTCATAGTGAGATCCGTGATGTCTGGGCCTACTATGAAGGTGGATTTCATAACCTCCTTGTCGTTTCCGTCAACGCACGGTACAAGAAGGAAGCCATGAAGGCCGCGTTGGGGCTGCTCGGGAGCGGCCAGCTTTCTTTGACGAAATCCATGATCCTGGTGTCAGCGGG
>JACVXU010000272.1 GCA_015661185.1 Bacteroidota bacterium | reverse complement strand
AAAAGGGTTCCCGGATGCCCATTCACCGATTTATCAGAGGAGGTGAGCCATGGAAACTGTGCGAACACGCATCGTCATCGATCCGATGACTCGAATCGAAGGCCACCTCAAAATCGAGGCACTGGTTGACAACAAGAGAGTCGTCGAGGCAAAAGCCGAGGGGACCCTGTATCGGGGCTTTGAGCAGATTCTCGTCGGAAGAAACCCGCTCGACGCTGTTCAAATTACGCAGCGGTTCTGCGGAGTGTGCCCGATCCCGCACGCGATTGCCTCCGCTCAAGCGCTGGAGAACGCGTTCGGGATTATGCCGCCGCCCAACGGAAGGATTATCCGGAATATCATGCAGGGCGCCAATTACATCCAGTCCCACATCCTGCATTTCTACCACCTTGCATCGCTTGATTTCTTCCGCGGCCCCGATGTTCCTCCGTTTATCCCGCGTTACGAAGCTGATTATCGCGTTCCGAAAACCGTTCATGACACACTCTTGAACCATTACATTCAGGCGTATCAGATCCGGTTGAAAGCACATGAATTGTGCGCAATCTGGGCTGGGAAGATGCCTCATGCGGCGTCGATAGTCCCCGGCGGTGTGAGCATCATTCCCCGGCTGGACAATATTACGACATCATTGTGGCGACTGACGGAGCTCACAGATTTCATCAACAACGTGTATTATCCGGATGTCGTTACCATTGCCGAAATCTACCGTGATTACTTCCAGATCGGAGCCGGATGCAAAAACCTCCTTTCGTTCGGATTGTTCGACCTGGACGACGAATCCGATGTGACAAAACGGAAGAGATTCTTCCCGATGGGGCGTATGGCAAACGGCAAAGTCGGTTCTGTCGACCCGAAGAAGATTACGGAGGACGTGAAGGCATCATGGTATAGTTCGGCGAGCCATGTGTATCCGGGAAACGGCGAGACGATTCCCAGTCCGACGAAAGCGGGCGCTTACAGCTGGCTGAAGTCGCCGAGATACGACAATCAAGTCTATGAGGTCGGCCCCCTGGCGCGCATTGCCATGGCGTACGAGACAAAATCGAACCCAAAAGTTGTTCAGCTTGTCGATGACACGCTCAGCAAGTTGCAAATGGGGCCGGAGGCGCTCTATTCCGTCATGGGACGACATCTTGCGCGAGTAGTCGAGTGCAAGATCGTCGCAGACGAAATCTCATCCATGATCATGCAGGTCAAGCTCGAAGAGCCCGTCTGCACAGATCACAAAATCCCCGATTCAGCACAAGGGATGGGGCTTTGGTGCGCCGCGAGGGGAGCGCTGGGTCACTGGATTGACATCAAGCGCGGGGCCATCGCCAGGTATCAGGCCGTTGTGCCAACAACGTGGAACGCATCGCCAAAAGACGACAGGTCGCAGCCGGGACCGATGGAACAGGCGATGATCGGAACCGTCGTTGAGGATACAGAGAACCCGTTTGCGCTGGCACGGATCGTCAGGTCGTTTGACCCGTGTATAGCCTGTGCTATTCACATCCTGGAACCCGGGAAATCTGTAAAAAAATTCCGGTTTCTGTGAGGGGACATCAATTGGATGCCGGAACAAACAAGCAAACTTTGATCCTGGGGCTGGGGAATCTTCTCCTCTCGGATGAGGGGGTCGGCGTTCACGTCGCTCAACTACTCCTGCGTTTGGAACTTCCGCCGGATGTTGAAGTCATTGACGGAGGGACCGGAGGTTTTGAGCTGATCGAGCACGTGCGAGGGAAATCGAAGGTGGTCATTGTCGACTGCTTCAGGGCAGACGCCAAGCCAGGGAGCATTGCTCGGCTGACGCTGGACGAGGTTTCTCTTGATCAGCCGTCCCCCTTCTCCGTTCATGAAGGGGGAATTCAAGAATTACTTCTGCCAATTCAGAAGCTGACGCCAACGCCTGAGGTCGTTCTTCTTGGGATTGTGCCGGCAGTGGTGGATCAACCCGGCATGGTTCTCAGTGCGGAGATTGAATCTCAGATGCCGAAGATTGTCTCCGCGGTACTTGAAGAAGCTAGCGGGAATCAGCCAGCGCCGTCATTCGACGACGCCCTGGTTGACCTCGGCGGAGGAGACTGACGCCACTCTTACCGCTCCTCGTGCACGCGCATCTCGGCATCCGTCTGACGAAGACGCAGCGCGATAGCGAGAGCCAGACGTGCGAAGACCTGCACGCCGACAACAGGGTCCGACCGTGATTGCTCGTTGAACCGGGCACGGGAGAGCACATAGAGGTCAGTGGGAGTTTTCGTTTCCACATCTGCAGAACGCACACCACGATCCAGGAACGCCAGCTCGCCGAAAAACTCGCCCGCTTCAATGGTCGCAAGGTGATGCCGTTTTCCCCGCTCGAGGGGGAGCATGATACGCACTGCGCCGCGACGCACGAGGAACATCTCGTCTCCCTCATCTCCCTGCGAGAAGACCTTTTCACCAGACGCCAGGCTCCGCTCGCTCATACACGCAGCCAGGCGGCTTAGCATGTCGTCATCGAACCCTCGAAACAGGTCGAACTCCCTGACCTGGAGGATTCGTTCTTCTCCTTGGGTGGCAGGGCTGGCATCTTTCAGAATGCGGTCTTCGATCCATTCCAGCGCGCCGTCCAGGGTTTCCGAGATCATGACCCCGCCTCCCTCCTTCACGACGCCGAGCTGGACGAGGTAGTGCTCGAAGTTGCGCTCATCCAGCAACCCTGAGGGCATTCCGCTGAATAACAATTGCCCCTTTCGTTCAGCAAGTTGTGCATGCATTTGTTCAAAGAGGTGAGCGGCAGTGTAATCCATGGATTGGACGCGGCGCATGTCGAGGAGGATGAACCGTTTCGTCCGCAAATCCTGCTCAAGTTGTGAAAACAGCTGGTCGGTAGTTCCAAAAAAGAGATTCCCCTGCAGCTCGCAGAACACTCCTTGATCTCCGTTCTTCTCAAGAACTTCCTGCTCTGAAGCGCGCCTCCTGGTTTTCGAAGAAATCTGATTGAGATACAGTTTTCGACGAATGACCGTACCTCGAATCTGGTCGCGAATAAACAAAAGGATTGCGAGCCCCACGCCCACACCTGAAGCCGCTATGAGGTCGACAGTGACGGAAACAAGAACGACGCCTGCAATAACTGCAAAATCGAGCCTTCCTGCCGGAGAGCGCAAAAGCCTGAACATGCCCTTGTCGAACATGCGCCAGGCGATGACGAGCAATATTCCTGCGATGGCGGCGATCGGAACCCAGGCGATCAGGTTGCTCAGGAGCAGGACTGCCAGAACGACGAACCCGCCTTCCATGATGCCCGATCGCGGTGTTCGCCCGCCGCTCGCTACATTCACGAGTGTGGGACCCATCGTGCCTGCGCCCGGCATCCCGCCGACAAGGAATGATGCCAGGTTTCCGATGCCCTGCCCGATCAGCTCACGATCCGATTTGTGCCGGGTTCGCGTCATGGCGTCGAGAGCAACGCAGGTTTTCAAAGTATCGATGGACAGCAGAACGGATAATGTGAGGGCGGGAATGATGACCAGCCGCAACGAATCAACCTGGAGCGACAACAGCGATGTAAGACGATCCTGAATTGCCGTGAAAAAGGAACCGGAGGTTCGAATTGGCCCGATGATCAGCGCATTCGCATCCAGAGTGAGGAGAGCCGGCGTGAACGCCGCAAGCGTAAAATATGTTGCTATCCCGCCAAGCAATCCGATGATCGCAGCAGGAATTCTCTTTGTGATGCGCTGTGCCGAAAGCATCAACACGATGGTCACGATTCCCACAAGAAGGCCGTGCCATTTCCAGAGACCCGGAGATGACAAGCCTTGAACCAGAGGGGTTTCCTTCGAGAATCCGAACAGCTTCGGTAACTGACCGATCGCGATCAGGACTCCAACTCCCGAGAGATAACCGCTCACAACCGGAAAAGGGATGAATTTGATCAAACGTCCACCGCCGATAAGGCCGTAGACAAGCTGGAATCCGGCCGAAAAGAGCGCGGTGAGGGCAAGCAGCGGAGGAATATCTGCAGGCGACAAGCCAGATCCCACTTTTCCTGCGGCGAGGGCCGAAATCAGCGCAGACAACACAGCGGCGGCGGGGGCGCAGGGGGCCGTGATCAACCCGCCCGTTCTTCCGATGAGAGGGGCGATGAGTCCAAGTGCGGCTGCGCCGAGCATTCCTGCCAACGCCCCGACACCGGCATATTCCTGACCCATGAGCGAATAGGTCAGCACGCCGAATGCAATGGAGGACGGGAGCGCGACAAGCATGCCCGCCAAACCACCCCATACTTCCTTGCCCCACGACCCTAAATTCTTTCTTGCTTCTACCGATTGACGAATCATGTTCCCAACGACGATTTATCCTCTCCGCTTCTTATTCCTCCCACCAGAACTTTGCACGTTTCCGGGGCTGGTTGCCAATTTCATCCATCGTGTTCGCGTCGTACATCCTGCCGTTTATC
>JACVXU010000271.1 GCA_015661185.1 Bacteroidota bacterium | reverse complement strand
CTAGCCTTTGATTTCCGTGGCTGGATGTACTGCCATTGAGCAGTACCGACAGGGGAACATTCTCTCAAAATGGACGTAATGACAAGCCAAGTGAGTTCCGATTGTGCAGAGCCATCGGCGTGAGCAAGCCAAGATTGCTTTATGGAATCCAATTCCGATAAAATGCTGGGCGGGTAACACTTGTAGATCAACGGCGGGAAGATGGGTTGGGCGCTTTTTCGTTTCTTTGCACGTTGGAGTAATTCCTTCGCAAAGGATAGAAAATCGTCTGGAGATTCCTTCCAGTATAGCTTTGCTCTGGCAACTCTAGCGATGAAAGGATGTGATTCTATGCCCATCGAATTCACATTCGCCAGTTCAGCCTCAATCAAGACGGTTCCAGAGCCGGTGAAAGGATCAAGGACATTCAGTCGCCCGTTTTCCTTTTCTTTATTGATGAGTTCCTTCACCCAGAGAGATGAAAATCCGGCAGTGAAACGGAACCACCTGTGTATCGGAAGCGAGAGATTGTGCGCAAACGTTGACGAGCCATCCTTCTTCGCAATGGAAGATTGGAACGGCAATAGATCGAGCTGGAGACTATTAGAGTTGTTCCTCACGAATGCAATTTAGCGAGAATTCAGGTGGGTTCAAACGGCTGAATAGATGTCAAGGGCGAATTGCCAATTGATGAGAGCTACGGGCCGACGGCCAGCTTTATCCTCTTAATGCCCCCCGCTTCCTTTCGGCACAACCTTCCAAAGCTTGATCATCAGAATGGCGCCTATCACAGCGAAGCCAATCATGCTCGGGCCCCACACGCCCCATCCGAATGTTTCCAGCAGCCACCCCATCCCGGACCCGACCGCAGCGCCGCCAATGTATTGCATGCCGTCGAACATCCCCGTGGCGCTTGCGGCCGCTTTCCTCCCGCCGAAGTCCATGGAGGCTGTCCCGGAAAGCATCGAATGAACCATGCTGATCGCGAAGGAATTGACGACGAACGCTCCGATAATCCATTCAAGTCCCGGTGATCTCCAGATGATCGCAAGGCAGATAATCTGAAGGAAGTACCCGATGAAAGCCACGGGCGGCCTGCGTGACTTGAAAACCCAGTCTGAGACCGTGCCCGCGGCGAATGCTCCAAGGATCCCGGCGAGAACGACAACAAGCGCGCCTCCCTGGAAGACCCTCGATTCCAGCGTGAGGTGCTGTGCCTCGATCATATACCGGGGGAACCACTGTTCGAAGCCGTGCCGAACGAACCCGGTGCAGAACTCGGCTGCAGCAATTGTGAGCGTAATTGGATTCGTGAAGACCTTCCTGGCAAGATACTTGAAGTCGACTTTGTCGGTGTCGCCGCTCGAGGCATCTGCCGTATCAAATGGGGGGTGACCGGTTTCTTCGGGGGTGTCACGGACGAATTTGTATGTGAAAATCCCCATGGTGAACATGATCACCGCCGGAATAAAGAACACCCACTGCCAGGGGAGCACGGTTACCGCAAGGCCACCGACAATAAAGATCAGCGCCCGACCACTCTGGATCATTGAGCCAAAGATGGCGGAGAAAACTCCCCGCTCTCGAACGTGAAACCAGCTTGCATTGACCTTGATGAGGGACAGCGCACTGTAAGACTGAAAATACATGTTCAGCGCCCAGGCTGTGGCAAAATATCCGATCAGGACGGTGCCCGTTCCCAGGAAGCCGATGTAGGCTCCCATGCCGAAGGCGATATTGAAGACAACGGCGCCAAAGACGCCAATGAGCATCGCCTTCCTGCCTCCGATCCGATCGGCTACCGGACCATTGAACAAGGCCGAGACACCGTAGATTGTCAGAGCGATCGAGATAATTGAGCCAATCTGTGTCTTATCCCATCCATAGGTATCGGAGAGCGCCTTGTTTGCGAACGAAAGATTGTAGCGACCCATGTACATCGCGGCGTAGGTGACGCCAAGGGTCAGCCAGTTGAGCGCTCTGCGACGCTTGAATGCGGCACTGTGGACGGGGCGTTCTGTTGCGGTCTGAGTCATAAATGACTGAAGTAGGGTGTGTTGAGTGGGGAATCAGCCGAGAAGCTCGTGTGCTTTCGCCAGCACGTTTTCGACCGTGAAGCCGTATTCCTTATACAGCAACTCGTACGGAGCAGAAGCCCCGAAGGCGGTCATACCGAGAATGACCCCCTCATCGCCGGCGTACTTGTGCCATCCCATCGCCACTGAAGCCTCTATGACCAACCGCTTCTTGACCGAAGGGGTGATGACCGAGTCGCGATATTCTTTGGATTGCTTCTCGAAGAGCTCCCATGAAGGCATGCTCACTACCCTGGCGGGCACCTGGTCTTTCACGAGCTGTTCATAAGCCCCCATGACGTACTGAACTTCCGATCCGGACGCGATCAGAATGATCTTGGGTGAGGTTGAGTTCTCGGCAAGCGTATAGGCGCCTTTCGCGAGATTGTCGGCGGAGGCGTACTTCGTCCGATCGATGATCGGCACTTTCTGTCGTGTCAGCGCGAGTGCAACCGGACCTGTGGTGTGCTCGATCGTCACTCTCCACGCAACCGTCGTTTCGTTGGCGTCGGCAGGCCTGATGAATGTAATGTTGGGGATAGCCCGCAAAGCTGCGAATTGTTCAACGGGCTGGTGTGTCGGTCCGTCCTCGCCGAGCCCAATGCTGTCGTGCGTGAAGACATAGATCGGCCGAATGCCCATGATCGCCGCCATACGAATCGGCGGCCGCATGTAGTCCGAAAACACGAGGAACGTCCCGCCGTACGGGATGATTCCATCGGTGAGTGCGAGGCCGTTCAGAATCGAACCCATGGCGTGTTCGCGGACGCCGAAGTGGAAGTTGCGTCCCGTGTAAACGCCCGCCTGGAATTCAGGAATGTCCTTGAGCATCGTGTTGTTCGACGGAGCAAGATCGGCCGATCCGCCAATCAACGTCGGAAGATGGGGGGCGATCGCATTCAGCACTTTGCCCGATGCCTCACGTGTCGCCATCGCTTTTACTTCAATACCAAAGGAGGGAAGAGCGTTCTTCCACGCGTCTCCGTAGATGCGCTCCCTGACATGTTCCAGCTCAGTCGCCAGGTCCTGGTGGGCGCGGCGGTAGTTGTCAAACATCGTCTTCCACAACGATTCCCACTTCTTTCCCTGCTCCGCGGCACGACGGAAGTGCTGCAACGCTTCCGGCGGTACGAAGAACTGCTTGTCGGGATCCCAGCCGAGCTTTCTCTTTGTCAGCCGAATTTCCTCTTCGCCCAGCGGAGAGCCGTGCGCTTCTGCCGTATCCTGCTTGTTTGGGCTCCCGTAGCCGATGTGTGTTCGAATCTTGATGAGCGATGGGCGGTTCGTTTCTTCCTCGGCGGCCTTGATGGCGTTCTGGATCGCGTCGAGGTCGTTTCCATCCTCGAGAACCTGAACGTGCCATCCGTACGCCTCGAAACGCTTTGCCGCGTCTTCGGTGAACGCGAGCTTCGTGTTCCCGTCGATGCTGATGTGGTTATCATCGTACATGTAGATAAGGTTTCCGAGTCGAAGGTGTCCCGCAAGCGAGGCTGCCTCGGACGAAACGCCCTCCATAAGATCGCCGTCGCCCACGATTCCGTAGATCCGGTACTTCACAACTTCGAAGTTCGGCCTGTTGTAGCGCGCGGCAAGGTACTTTTCGCCGATCGCCATACCGACACCGTTGGCAAATCCTTGCCCAAGAGGTCCGGTCGTTGTCTCGACGCCGGGCGTCAGGTGATATTCGGGATGGCCGGGAGTTTTGCTCTGATATTGCCGAAAGTTCTTGAGATCGTCGAGTGTCAGATCGTAGCCCGTGAGATGAAGGAGGCTGTAGAGGAGCATCGAGCCGTGACCGGCTGAGAGGACGAAACGATCCCTGTTATGCCACCGCGGATTGGCCGGGCTATGCTTGAGGTGGCGAGTCCACAGCACATACGCCATGGGAGCTGCACCCATCGGCATGCCGGGGTGGCCCGATTTGGCTTTCTGGACTCCGTCCATCGAGAGTGTGCGAAGAGTATTGATGCAAAGCTGGTCGATTCCTGTAGCGCTCAGAGGAGTATCTCCCGAATTGTGGAATAGTCAACGTTGAATACTTGATGCTCGGTGTGGGTCGAAGATAGAGAAGGATTAGTGAAAATCCAAAAGGCGATCGCAGTGGCTCCGTGTCTGTGCGTGGAAAACGAATGGCACTGTTTCAGGAAGAAGGCACACACCCCTTGCATCCCCTCTCCCTTCACGCCGCCAGCCGCACAGAGGGGACTGCTCAACCTCTGGGAAAAAGTAATTACAGCCACGCCCCCCAAAACCAAACGTTCTCTCTCGAGCGACGGAATGTGCCTTGAGAGAGGTAGCGGAAGGGTGTGTGCTTTTTTGCTTTGTTGGTGTGTCGAGAAAAACTCGCACGCAGTCTGTCCAATGCATGAAAGCAAAAAGAAAAA
>JACVXU010000270.1 GCA_015661185.1 Bacteroidota bacterium | reverse complement strand
GCGCGTCATGATATGCGGGTAGAGCACGCCGTGAGCGTAGTTGATCATGTCGTCGAGGGTTGACATCTTCGAGGGAGGACGGGGCAGAGAAGTCCCCAGCCATGACTCGATGCGTTCGATGCGGGATCCCAGTATGGAGTGGATGTGTAAATCGCTTTTGGGGACGGCCCTCAGGCCAGTGAGGTCACCTGCTTCAAGTGCAGCGAGAAATTTCGGACTATCAGTGTCTTGAAGGTTTTTCATCGTACGGCTGGAAACAAAAAAAAGCCGCCCCCCGGATTGGAGGGCGGCTTCAAAGCGGGCCCAGGCTTAGTTGAAGAAGTACTTCACACCAAGCTGAATCCTGTAGACGTCAGTGATAAATGCGGTTTGCTCAAAGGTTGTGGACATCAGCTTGTCGTTAATATTCCGCAACCGGTAGAGAGCCTTGCCGTCGGCAAGTGCAGTGCGGGCGATCAACGGCTGTGCATTGACAAGGCGCTGAGATGCTCCCCAATTCTTGTTGATGAGGTTCCCCACGTTCAGAATGTCGAGTCTGAGCTGAAGCGTATTGCGCTTGCCCAGGAAATCGCCAAAGACCTCTTGAACGACGCCAAGGTCGGCTCTGAAAACCATCGGGAAGATCACGCCGCCGCGCTCGGCATACTTGCCGCGGTTGGCGCTCAGGTACTTGTCCTGTTTGATATAGGATTCCCAGGCGTCCGCCTGCTGCTGCGGAGTGAACGTTGTCGTGACTCCCGAAACTGTGACTGCGAACTGTTCGAAGTTCATCTCAGATGTATTCTTCGGGATATAGATCAAGTCGTTGCTTGTTCCACCATCACCATTCAGGTCGCCGCTGAAGGTATAGCTTGCATTGCCGATCGTGGCTCCTTCCCACAACACCGACACAGTCGTGGCGCCGAAATCGAAATATTCCTGACGGTAGGACAAGGACGCGAATGCTCGATGCCCGGGAAAATTGCTCGAGAAACCGATACCGGGGTTGTTCGGATTGCCCGGGTGCTGGTTATTATTCCACGAACCAAAGGCAATCGAGCCGGCATCGACAGTATTCTTCGATTCGGCGTAGTTGTAGGCAAACTTCGCGAAGAGGCCATCGCTGAACGGTTTTTCCAACGAAGCTGAGACGCTCCACGAAGAGCCCTCGTTCTGGTTCTTCAAAACGACGGCATTCGCCACTGCTGCATTAATCCTGTTGCTGGTGGTCCATCTCGGACGGTTATCCGCACCAACGAACGCCGTGTTTGGCGTCGCCAGGTTTGCATTGATGTAGTAGACACCGTTGAGCTCCCGACTGTAAAGAAATTCGGCCGTTCCGATCAAACCGAATGGCAGCTTCTGATCGACTGCAAAGTTCGTCCTCCATTGCTGTGGGAACCTGAAGTCGGGGTCAGTCAAAGCCAGTTCGTAGCTGGACGCCGGGGCGCCGGTGACTGTGGCTGGTTTGTATTTGTCCGGATTTGGATTGAATGGTCGGTCATTACCCACAACGAGGCTCGACTTCGATTCGAAACCTGTCAACACACCAGTGTTTCCAATCTGGTTGGATATCCAGACGTATGCCGGCCGGCCCGTAAAGACGCCCGTGCCACCGCGAATTTGGGTGCTCCGATCACCCATCACATCCCAGTTGAATCCAAAGCGGGGGGAGAAGAGGATATTCGCGTCCGGGAGTTTTGCCGTTGAATACTTCACGGTTTTCCCCTTCTCATCCATGAAGGAGAGAGCATCGGCATTCGCGTTTGCGAAGCCGGTTTCACCAAACGACGGGACGTCCAATCGCACACCGAGCGTCAACTTCAGGCCCTTCATTGCCTGCCATTCATCCTGAGCATAGACACCCGCATATAGAACTTCGAGAGGTTGGACTGGTTTTTCCATGCCAGGAATATTTGCCCAACGAACCTGGAAGGTCCGAAGTGTCACAGGAGAGGTGGTCCTGTTCGGGTTTAATAGATATCCATTGGCGTCTAGGTAGAAGTCTGCCAGCGAGTTGTAGACGTAGGCGCTCTGTTTGCCCGGGAAGAACACGTTCTCTGATTCGTAGCGCTCTGCGCTGATTCCGAATGTGACAAGATGGTTCTCGAGGGCCATGCTGAAGTTATCCTGCAACTGGTAGCTCGAGTACCGAAGCTCGTTGTTCGGCGTGAATGGCTCGGATCCAAATGAGGTGTAGACCGAGCCCGCGTTCAGAATGTCGATGAACGGGAAGAGTTTGCCAACATCGCCGCGGCTCTCATCGCTGAAGCTGTAGCCGACGATGAGGTTGTTGGACATGTTATCACTTATGGTAGAGTTCCACTCGCCGACAACGGAGCGAATGTTCTCGAGGATTGTGTAGTTTGAGCTCTTGAAGTTCAGACCGGTCAGATTGGTGCGTCGTGTTCCGAATCCGAGTGACGAGGAGTTCGAGAGCAGGACATCCGTCTCTGAATCCAGGTGATTGTACCGCAGGGTCAGCTTATTCCGCTGATCGAGGTTATAATCGAACTTGATGATAAACCTTTTCGCCGGCGTCAGATGGTCGTAGCCTTGATACGGACCTGTGGTGTAGTTGAAATTGGTCTTCAGGAAGCTGCTGAGGGCATCCAGGTCGGATGCCAACACTCTCGTCAGGTTGCCCGCGGGGGTGATGCCGGGGGCAGTTGCTGCCTGGAATGTCGTTCCCGGTTCTGTGCGTTCGTCCCCCTCGTAGTTGGCGAAGAAGAAGAGCTTGTTCTCGATGATCGGGCCACCGACGCTGAAGGTCAGTCTGTTGTACTTGAACTTGCCGCCCGTATATTTCAATGTTCCTGCGTCACTGCCAACAAGACCCTGATGTTGGATGGAGTAGGCAGCCGAACCAAAGAATTTGTTCCCGCCGCTCCTTGTCACGGTATTAATGCCTGCGCCAACGAAATTGCCTTGGCGCACGTCATAAGGGGCGATGTTGACTTGCACTTGCTCGATGGCGTCGAGTGATATCGGCGCTACACCGGTCCGCTCGCCGGGCTGGCCAGCGAGACCGAACGAGTTGTTGAAATACGAACCGTCGACGGTTACGTTGTTAAGACGGTTGTCCTGACCGACGAACGATGCTCCACTGCGTGCCTCGGGAGTCAAGCGAATGAAGTCGGCGAGCCGTCCGGAAATACTCGGAAGGGATGCGAGGGTCATGCGCCCGATCGATGTTGCAGCTCCCGTTCGGCTGGCACTCATCACTGAACTTCGTTCCGCCGTGATGACGACTTCCGCAGCCTGGATCGCTTCCTCGGCCATGGCGAAATCGAGGTCGAGCGTCTGTGAAAGAGTCAGGTAGACGTCTTCACGAACTTGCTTCTTGTATCCGACAAATGAAACAGTAACAGTGTAAGGTCCCCCGACACGGAGGTTGGGTACATTGTATCTTCCGTTCGGACGTGAACTCGTGCCGTATGTCGTGCCGCTTGGAGTGTGAACAGCAATAATGTTTGCTCCCGGTAGTGCTTCACCGGTGGAACTTGCAACCTTGCCGCCGATTGCCGCAGTCGTAATGCCCTGAGCGAGGACGACGGATGTCCCAATACAGAGTAAAGCAAGTAGAACAATGGGAAACAATCTCAAAATAGCTGGCCTCATATTAGCCTCCTGTTTGTTAGTTGTTCGTGAATAGAGATATGCGAAGAACACATTCTGCGGGTACGCGATGTGATTCAAACATTTCGGAAAAGGCGAACAGCGGGAAGAATCCACTAAGCTAGAGGAATGATTGCTCGAAATCTCTGCACGGCACGGTGAATTTGACGTTGCAAACCTACTCAAGAAATAGTCAAAAGACAAGGGAAAAAGTTCAATCGATCTGTGAGGTGTATCCACTGCAAGGAAAGCGATTGAGATTCTTCCACATTGCGAGTTTCAGAGTAAGAAACTTGGTTGTGCCTGATGGCGTATGGATTTCTTTTTCGAGAGGCCGTCCTATGGAAGCAATAATCTCTGAATCGAAAATAGCAATCCGTCGATGACCTGTTGTCATTCTGAGATGACGATGTGCGAAGAAGGAGATTCCAGTACGCGTTGCGATGAACA
Source organism: Bacteroidota bacterium (assembly GCA_015661185.1). Classification (GTDB taxonomy): domain Bacteria; phylum Bacteroidota; class Ignavibacteria; order UBA10030; family UBA10030; genus UBA9647. The sequence continues at coordinate 4,275 of JACVXU010000270.1, read as the reverse complement.
GTTTCGAATATCCGGTCAGGATACTCGACGCGCAATGAGTTCTCATGTATTCCATAACTCAGAGGATTGAGTTCTTTTCTAAAGGGGACCAGTTGAGGGAAGATCTTAATGGTAGGAGATGGGTTGATTTTATTGGTCTTTTCTCGCGTCCATAACACGTTGATTCTAAAGAGAATGCAGACAAAAAAGATGGCCGGAGTAGGGAGTGAGAGTATGCCTGTAAATATTGAACTTTTTTGATTTTGCTATTGATGTAACGATCTACGAGATTCGCTTCAAGTGTCCTTTAACTAACTCCAATACACTCCACAATTTCAAGAGAGGACTTTCTTATGGGAAAGCCGATGTCAAAGAGCCAAGTCGCTGCCCATTTGGCCAGCAAATTTGAGCTCAAGAAAAAAACAGCCGTGGCAATTCTTGAGGAATTTGCGCATCTGGCGTATCGAGAGGCCGTGAATTCCTTCACATTGCCTGGTATCGGAAAACTCGTGCTCGTAGCACGCAAAGCACGCATTGGTCGCAATCCGGCTACGGGCGAACAGATTCAGATTCCAGCGAAAACCGTAGTGAAATTCAGAGTTGCAAAAGCAGCGAAAGAAGCTGTGCTGGGAATCAAGAAATAACCCCATATTCCGTGAGGGTTTCCGAAAGCGCCGATATTCCTAAGGATGTCGGCGCTTTTTTGTTTGCACCTGCCTGCACAATCTGATCAGTTGTTTTCTCCAGCAATTCCCGTCTCCATTTGATTAGAACCCATCTCATAAACGTTAAGAGTCATTGCGAGGAGCGACCCTGAGCGGAGTCGAAGGGTCCGCGACGAAGCAATCTCGAACCCAACCTGCCAACCGAGCCTGGTTTGTGAGAGATTGCTTCGGCAAACAACGCCTCGCAATGACATTGTGGCTGTTTGTTAGATAGCCCTTGGTGTACTCAACAATAATTGACCGATTCTCCAAGCGGCCAATTCAGAAGGTATGTCTCTCGGCAAACGCGATCATTCTGCGGAGCCGATCCAAAAGGCCCGGCTAGCGGCGTGCTAGAAACAACCCACCTGGGAACGAAAGACCTCCCTTCGAGGACGGTTCATCTTTGTCCGTATGGATCTCCGTCCTTAAGAACCTGCATATATGCGGAAGAAAACAACGCTCAATGGACACAACCACAAAGAGCCCATCAGTCCGTTTAGAGACGCGGCCGACAAGTCCTGCCACCCCCGAATAGGAAACTTCCCGATCAAAATCATCGGGACAAGTCAGGGCAGGCAAGACACTGAGCCAAAGGCTTATGCGCCTCTGGCGCAGAAGACGCAAAGCACCACAAAAACTGAAAGAATTCAAATCTTTTTCTTCGTGGCTTGCCAGCCCGCTGCGCGTTCTGGCGGGGTGCTTTTGTGGTCCCACTCCTGTCCCGCTTTCCAGGATCCCGCCCATTTGCGGGATCCAAGAGCGGGAGATTCCGCTCATAAGCGGGATTCAGAGAGCGGAACAAATAATGGGTTTTCGTCTGTGTCCCTAGTCTTCCCGCCTAAACAGCGCCCGCTCGTGCGTCGGAATAGGGCGAGTAGGCAGGCAGAGCCTTCATCCGGACTTTTCGCTCCATTCGCGGCCTAATAACACAACGACTGAACAGGTGCGGGAGTGTGGTGTCGCTGGTCTCATCCATTAGAAGACTCGTCTCGCACAATGATGGCCTTGTGTTGTAAGCTCTAAGGTGCGATTCCGGAATGATGTGTATTGTTGAAGGGTTATGAGTTGAAATGAATTGCGGTGTTGCGGTCGATAGCGTGCCAGAGCTTTTTCGCTTGACTCTCTCTTATTAAAGTCTGATTTTGTGGAAGCCCTTCCAAGACAAACTCAGTTCTTGCCCCCAACGATATATGATATCGCTCGCGAGGCGAAGGTAGGCATCGGTACCGTTTCCCGGGTGTTCAACGACCATCCAAGTGTTTCCAAGGAAGCGAGAGAAAGAGTCCTTCGCGTTGCCAATCGTCTTAGCTATCGGCCGCATCCGTACGCACGGGGACTGGCACGCAAGCGGACGAACTCTATTATGGCGGTGATTCCGTTCTTCACCACCTTCTTTTTCATGGAGATTCTTCAGGGGGTTCAGTCGAAGCTGAGCGATCTCGATTGTGACCTCATCCTTTTCGGCGTCAATCATCCTGATCAAGTGGAGGAGTCACTTCGCCACCACGCCATGAGAAGCCGGGTGGACGGAATGTTGTTCTTCTCAATGAGGATCCCGGATTCTTTCGTCGCGCAATTGCTTCACCAACGCACACCTCCTGTCCTGGTGGATGCCTATCACAAACAGTTTGATTCCCTGGCGGTCGATAACCGGCAAGGGGCCTACGTCGCCACAAACCATCTGATCGCCTCCGGGCACCAGCGTATCGGCATGCTGAGTGCGAACCTCGAGAGCATTCCGGCGAGGGAGCGGCTTCGGGGATTTCGAACGGCAATGGAAGAGGCAGATCTACCGGTTGATCCATTGCTGATAAAGAACAGCGCATCGCCGAGACTGGATGGCTTCACAAGGGAGTCCGGGCACGAAGTGATGCAGCGGTTCATCCATCTCGGCAAGAAAATGCCGAGTGCGATTTTCGTTTCAAGCGATATCCAGGCGGCCGGCGCTCTGGATGCACTCGGAGAATCAGGCTTGAAGTGCCCCCAGGATATCTCGATTGTGGGATTCGACGACATCGAGCTTGCCAGTCATCTTGGGCTGACGACCATGCGCCAGCCGATGTATGAAATGGGTGTGCTTGCGGCGGAAGTGCTGTTGGCGAGGCTGGAAGATCCGAAACGGGAACCTGTACACACGATGTTTGTTCCAAAACTCGTGGTCCGGAAAACGTCTGAAAGTTTGGACTCACACAGACGGGCTGCATGTGAAACCGCCGCCTGAGACTCCAAAATCAATCAACAAGAGACTCTGCAACAAAGAAACGAAGAACACCCAAACAAGAAACAATTAGTGACTTTCCTGCCCGCCCCAAGGAACTAAGTTGGCAGGCGGGGTGGCGACACTTTTCAACCGGCTCGCTAGGATGCACGCTGCGTCATGATTATCTTCAGATAATGCTCGAAGGAAACTAACAAGAGGTCAGAGCAAATCAATGGAACGATTGTCGAGAATCCTATCCCTTTTGGTGATCGTGCTGTTATTGCCCGGAGTCGCAAGCGCGAATGCCCGATCGAACGGCAAGGTCGCCGGAACCGTCAAAGACAAGAAGACGGGGGAGCCGCTGATTGGCTGTAATATCGTGCTCGAGGGCACAACGATGGGCGCCTCGACCGATCTCGATGGGCGCTATACAATCCTCAATGTCCCTCCGGGGACCTACACGATTGCGGTGACTCTGGTCGGCTATTTGCCGACAAAAATAAAAGAGGTCAGGGTGAACATCGATCTCACCGCCACGATCGATGTTCAACTGACAGAGACCGTCCTCGAGCTTGGACAGGAAGTTGTCATCATCGCTGAACGGCCCCTGGTCCAAAGAGACCAGACGGCGAAGACAGCCATCATAGGCAGAGACCAGCTTAATGCCCTGCCGGTAAATGAGTTCTCGCAGGTCCTGTCACTCCAGGCGGGATTCGTTGCGGGGAGTCTGCGCGGTGGTCGAAGCGGCGAAGTGGCGTATTGGATCGACGGTGTCCCCGTCACGGATGTCTATGATGGGAGCCAGGTGGTTGAAGTGAACAAAAACCTGGTGCAGGAAGTCCAGCTTGTTTCAGGTGCGTTCAACGCAGAGTACGGCCAGGCAATGTCTGGTATCGTCAATATTGCGACCCGGGAGGGGGGAAAGAAGTTCACTGGTTCGGTGAGCTTGTATGGCGGAGACTACCAGAGCGCCGACAAGGAGCTTTTTCTCGGCGTCGACAAGTTTAGTCCGACAGCCATCAGAAACGTGGAGGCGAACGTCAGCGGTCCTGTCCTTGGGGATGATCTGAGCTTTTTTGCTAATGGCCGGTACATCTATTTCGGCGGTTGGCTGAGTGGAATCCGCACGTATAATCCACAGAACATCGCCTACACGGACAGCGCAGGTAAGTTCCACCTATCGCGGGACAACGCGGGGGTGGGAGATGGCGCTATCGTTCCGATGAACTGGAGCGAACGGAAGTATGCCCAGGGCAAACTGACGTGGCGTATCGGCCCGCTGCTGAAGGCAAGCTACAACATCATCTATGACAACAACGTAGCGAAAGCGTATGACCGTTCGTACATCTACAATCCCGATGGGAAGGGGAAGAACTACACTGTCAGCAC
>JACVXU010000269.1 GCA_015661185.1 Bacteroidota bacterium | reverse complement strand
CGTTGTGCTTTTGCCGCTTCCCGTAGGACCCGTCACGATCACCATGCCATACGGCTTCGTAATCGCCTTACGGAACGTAACGAGGGAGTACGGATCGAATCCCACATCCTCCAGCCGGGTGCTGAACTGCGGCTCCTGCAGAACGCGGATGACGATCGACTCGTACTTGCTCTTCAGCTCTTTGCCAACCGTGGGAATCACCGAGACACGGAATCGAACCGTCTTCCGGTCGATAAGAAACTGTGCGAAACCGTCCTGGGCCGTGTTGCGTTCAAACCTGTCAAGATTCATGGCCCGGTCTTTCACCACGGCAGAAACGGCCTCAGCCCGCGACTCCGTGTTTGCATACCAGAGGGTCAGCTTACCGTCAACACGAAAATAGAACTCCGTGCGTTTCTCTCCGCGCGGGATGACGTGGATGTCGCTTGCCCCCATGCGGACGGCATCGATGAAGACGTTCTCGATGAGATCGACAAGCCCGCTGCGATTGATCTCCTCCTCGAGCTCCTGCTCGTACATCTCGGCATCTTCTTCGATCTCCGCTACTTGATCGCGCCCATCCGATTCGAGCGCCGCGTAACCCGAGCGCGTGATATTCACCCGCTGCCAGAGATCTTCCCATTGCTTCAGCTTGACGTAGCAGATCTCAAATTTCTGGTAGGGATACGCCCGCGCAATGGAGTAGATTTCTTTCCGGGTCGGGTCCGGCGTAATGACCAGCAGCCGCTCCGGCCTGTTCGGGTCCAGCATGTACGCCAGAGCACGAAACTCTAGCGCCATGCCGCGGATCGTTGCCGGAAGTGCGTTCAACTGTTTTCTGACGAAGGCGAGCGTCTCGTCATTCAGCTCATCTTCTTTGATCTGCACCTTCCGGAACGCGTAATAGTCTGCGATCTCCTCATATACCAGGTCGCGCTCGACATGGAGGTCGTCGACAAGGACCTGCGGAAGTTTCCGGCGCTTCTCATGCGGCTCGCGGCTCAGAATCTCGAGGGCCGAGAGAAGCTGATCGGCCGAGATGATCCCCTTTTCGATGAGCAGGTCGCCGAACTCACGTTTCGCTTTCCGGGTTTGGGTCGTGGTGGTCACGGTCGTTCTATTTTTCTCGCAGGTCAACCATGCTGTCAGGCAGCACAGTTGAACTCTGCCGTTGCTGCTTCGGCTGAATCTTGATGGAGGCGGTCTCTGACGACAGGAGCGTCAGAAACACCATGGAAAACATGATGACGATGGAAACGCCGACCTCGATGACGTTCACCAGGTTCTTCATCGCATACCGGTTTTCCATCTCGTAATAATCGGCCAGTTGCACGGATGTCGACTTGACACTTCCCGTTTCTGCTGCGGTCCGGAATCGGGAGATGATCATTTCCGGGAAAAAGTTTGTCATCTCCATGGCCTTCCAGAACTCGGTTCCATACTTCAGCATGGTCGGTATCGCAACCATCTTCATTTGCTTTTCGAGATACCGGTTTCTGCTCGACTCCGCCGCATGATGAATTGCGTCGATGTTCTCACCCGACGTATAGAGAATTCCCAGCACCCGGCAGAACAGCTCGGAGCTCGTATTCCGGAGGATGCGGCCGATATAGGGAATCCTCACCACCCATTTGTCAAACCAGATCCGCCCGTTGAACGACATGATATAGGCGTAGAACGCCCCTATGGCAGCAGCGGTACCGGCGCAGATGAGGATGATGTTATCCCTGAGAATTTCGCTGACCTCCATCGAAAAGGCCGTCAGCGGCGGCATCTCGCCCATCACCGGCGCGAGCATCTCCACCATCCTGGGGAGCAAATACATGATATAGAAAACGAGTGCACCAATCAACGCGAGGGTCGTCACGGCCGGAAGCATCATGGAACTCAATAATCCCTTGCGGAAATCGGCCTGGCGCTCGACAAATTTAGCCACACTCTCGAAGATCGTCTTCATGTCGCCGCTCTTCGATGCGATACCCAGCATCAGCGCCGTATCCTGGCCGATGACTTTTCCCTGGCGGACGAACGCCTCGCGGGAATCCACGCCCTCTTTCAGATCCCGGATAATAGCCCGCAGCGCGCTCCGGAGATTCTTGTCGCGGACGTGAGTCGACATGATCTGCAAAATCTCGTTGTAGGGGAGTTTCTGCTCGAGCAGCTTCGCGCTCGTGCCAATGAACGTTACCACCTCCTCAGACGAGGCAGCGAAACGAACATCGTAGAAACGACTGACACTCTTGACCGTAAATCCGAGCTTCTGGAGGGCGGCAACAACTTCTTCTTTGGAGTAGGCGCTTTGAACGCCGTCGATCTGAGTGGCGCCTCGCAGGACGCGGTAGGAGTACGATTTCTTCTTGTCGACGGAGATGTTTTTCCAGCCGTGCGTGCCGGCGAGCGTACGCGCTCGCTTCTTGGCGGCAAAGATCGACTGGGACGTAATGTAGCGCTGGATCGAACGACCCGTCTGATCGGTTGCCTGGATGCGGTATTCAGATGCATGCAGCTGGGGCATGAATCATCTCACAGAAGACAAACCTTCATCTCATCGGTTGGTACCAACCTGATCCGCCATGTAGCTGCTCCCGCAGTGATGACAGAACTTCCCATGCGGGTGGGTGATCGGAGTACCACACTTTGCACAACTGTCGATGAGCTTCGTCCCGCACAATATACAAAAAAAATGGCGTTCCAGTACATGCGAAAAATTGGCGCACGATGGGCAGAGACGATATTGTTTTTCCTGCTCGTTTTCGCCGACCATGCAAAATACTCCAAGAAAGGCCAGAGAGGGCCTTGCCTGATGTACTGAACCTTACTTTAGGGAGTCAGGGGCGAACCGAGAGGCGTGGAAACCCGGCCTGGAAGAAAGGAAAAAATGGGTGGGCTGCGCTACGAACCGAGAGGCTATGGCTTCTGCTTCAGCAACGGGTTGCTCGGTGCTACCCGCGCGTCCAGCAGTTGTCCCTCCTGGCTCACCCACGCCTTCATCGCTGACTCCGATATGCCAACAATCCGTCGGTCTGACCCGCCCGGAACCTTCGAAAATCCATACCGGCTGCCGCAATGATAGCAGAATCGACCGTGGGGGTGGAGAATCGATTTCCCACATTGCTGACACTCACCCACCAGTTTCGTTCCGCACCAAACACAAAAATGCTGACGCTCTTGCGCGAGCGAGAAGTTGCTGCATTGAGGACAGACTCTATATTCGTTCGAGGGCATCGGTACAGCCACGCTACAAAAAGGAACTGGTATGAACCTTTCGGGTCACTAGCGTTCGATGAACGATTTTGTGACCTCCCACTGACCGCGATGAATGGATCGGGCTCCCTTCTTCACACCGGTCGTTCTTTTATCGACCCGGGCAGTGATGTTCTTCTTGACCCCGTTCTTCGTGACCGTAACGCTCAGGTCCGCCCAGGTGCCGTGTGTGATCATCAAGTAACTGTAGGTGCCACCGCCAAGGGCTAGCTTGGTCCCATAGTAACTGTACTTGCCGCCGTTCTTGACAAACGTAAACATTGCAGTCCGTATCGCGGCATCTTCCAGCCGCTCGCTCTGCACACGGTTCACATGCTTCAACGCGGCCTCAACCCCACTTGCTTCTGCCTTCTTGAGCGAGATAGCGTACACGCCCACGATCAACGACATGGCGCCGACGAGAATGACTTTAGATGAACTCCCCATAATAACCCCCTACAGCTAGTAAAGATTAGCTGGGTAGACCGTGAAATCGTTTGTAACCGTGGTAAATCCTTCCGTTGCGCCTGGTATTTGCGCAACGAGTTTTATGCGGATTGACATTACGCTGAATCGATCTGTCGTAAGAATGCCGCGGTAGTCGTAGTACTGGAATATGACACTCTTGAAATTGTCGCCGAGCAAAAGAGGATTTCCTTGATTCTCGTTGTTCACGGTTCTATAAAGCTTGTAGAGACCAGTCGAAGCATTGAAGCTTGTGTAGTATCGAATCGTTTCGGGAATCCCGCCATTGTTGAGATCACCGTAGAACTGCACGTCAGTGGACAACGCCGTTGCGAAGAATGGGCTAGATGAATTGTAGCCAGCCATGTTCATGTCCGTGTAGATGACATCTGCGTTCGATGCCAGGGCTGCATTTGCATTTACCTGCTGAGTGGTCTTGTAGAGAGCATCATTCATCTTCACTGAGAGTCCAAGCATCACAGTGATCATCGACGCTCTTACAATCCACGAACCAGCAAGATCTATGAAAATCGTCATGAGTTTTTTAGGGTTTTTGTAGCCTTAGCATAAAATTGACTTTTGACCCGTTATCCCTATCTCAAATATGGTACCACATTGCCATGCTACGGGAAATCACCGGATTTATTAGGAAATTCAACAATGGTTATCTCTGAAACAATGAAATTCCGAGGATTTCAGAAAAACAATCGAGATCATTCTGAGATTTTCAGAATCCGAACACGTCGGAAGAATCAGCAGAATCGGCCAGTTCTGAAG
>JACVXU010000068.1 GCA_015661185.1 Bacteroidota bacterium | reverse complement strand
GCTGGGGGCGATCATCACCAATTGTTCGAACAACTACGGCCCGTATCAGTTTCCGGAGAAGCTTATACCGCTTATGATCGCCAATGCGATGAACGACAAGCCCTTGCCGGTCTACGGGGATGGTGCAAATGTTCGGGACTGGATTCACGTTCTTGATCATTGCGCCGCGATCGACGCTGTGCTGCAGAGGGGGGGCTCCGGAGAAGTCTACAACATCGGCGGCAACTCTGAGAGAACGAATCTCGATGTAGTGAAGATCATCCTCCGGGTGCTCGGGAAGCCGGATTCACTCATCACGTTTGTCAAGGACCGGCCTGGTCACGACCGGCGCTACGCGATCGATGCGGAGAAAATTGAGCGGGAGCTCGGATGGAAACCGCGCCAAACCTTCGAAGCAGGAATAGCGCAAACGATCCTCTGGTACCAGGAAAACGCGTCGTGGTGGCAGCGGATCATCAGCGGAGAATACAAAGAGTACTACAAGAAGATGTATGAAGGAAGGTAGTGGAAGTGGACATTAGTACACAGTAAGGAGTAAGGAGAAGGCAGTAGGCAGAAATCAAAACACAGAATACAACAGTAGGGGCTTTTCATCGGAACATCACTCTGAGGAACAATTAACCATTTCACCAATTAACCAGGCTTGGTTTTGCCTTTGAAGACCGTCATCAGCATAGTTGGAGCCCGGCCCAATTTCATGAAAGTGGCTCCGCTTCATAAAGCCTTTCAGCAGTATGCAAATTCGATTCGCCACCTCATCGTGCATACGGGGCAGCATTACGATGAAGCGATGTCGAAGGCGTTCTTTGACGACCTCGAGCTTCCGCATCCCGATTTCTATTTGGGTGTCGGATCCGGCACTCACGCTGAGCAGACGGCCCGGATTATGATCGAATTTGAGAAGGTCCTTGGAGAGGTCCGCCCCGACCTGGTCATCGTTGTCGGCGATGTAAATTCCACCGTCGCGTGCAGTCTCGTGAGCGTCAAGCTGGGAGTACCTGTCGCGCACGTCGAAGCAGGTCTCAGGAGCGGCGATCGGTCCATGCCCGAGGAGATCAACAGGCTGTTGACGGACACGATTGCGGACTATTTGTTCGTTTCTGAGCCAAGCGGAGTTGCAAACCTCGTGAAAGAGGGGGTCGGGGCAAAGAAAATCCATCTTGTTGGCAATGTGATGATCGACTCACTTGTTCATTATCGCCGGAAGGCGGGGCAATCACAGGTCATGGAGAAACTCGGAGTTCGCGCGCGCGAATTCACTCTGGTAACCCTGCATCGGCCGAGTAACGTTGACACTCTGCAGGGGCTCGACAAGATCCTCTCGATCTTCGAACGAGTGTCTCCGCGTACAACTGTTCTTTTTCCCCTCCATCCCCGAACGAAGAAGATGATTGACCAGTATGGTCTTTCGGGCCGCATCGGGTCGATTAAGAACCTGAAGCTCACGGAGCCGCTCGGTTATCTTGATTTCCTCCGGCTTCTTGATAATGCGCAATTGGTGCTCACAGATTCCGGCGGTCTGCAGGAAGAGACAACGTACCTCGGCGTGCCATGTCTGACATTGCGCGAGAACACCGAAAGGCCGATAACATGTGAGATTGGAACGAATGAACTGTGCGGACTCGATGTCGATAAAATTGTGCGGAAGAGCTTCGAGGTCTATGATGGACACGCGAAACCGGGACGCATCCCCGAATTGTGGGACGGAAACGCCGCACAGAGAATTGCAGGAATCATCTTGAAGAAACTCTAAGGAGCGTTTGCGATGAACATGCGCACGAAGATATGGCTTGTCCTCTGCCTCTGTACCGGATTGATGTACGGCCAGGCGCAGGAGAAACAGGGGTCAATCTGGGACCAAACGGGCGGAAAAACGTCGCAGACGGACCAGAAAGGGAAAGACGACATCGGACAACGGATTGCCTCGATTCCGATGGAGGGGCCCGTGGATCCGAAGCAGTACATTGTAGGTCCTTCTGACATGTTCGCGTTGACATTCTGGGGAGCGCCTCCGCTCGAATATACTCTACCGGTCACCCCCGAGGGAACGCTTCTCATTCCAACCGTGGGTGAGGTTCGCGTGGCGGACATGACACTCGCTGCAGCGAGGAGCCGCGTCGTCGAGGCTGTTGAAAAGAAGTACCACCCGGGTAGTTTGACGATGACGCTGATCCGCCCGAGGTCCTTTATTGTCTCGCTGCGTGGAGTGGTTTCAAAACCCGGACAGTACATTGCCAGCGCGGTCGATCGTGTTGAGAAAATCATCTCGCAAGGCGCCAGCGTGAATACCCCGGCTACAACGTTCACGATCCCCGCACTTACCTCGACGGGCCTTCCGGTCATGCAGGACGACTTCAGAGTGCCGAAAATCAACACCAAATCCGAGATCGACGAGCAGGTCTCGACCCGGAATATCAAGCTCGTTCGACGAAATGGTGACACTCTCCGAGTGGATATTCCAAAGTATTACGCTACTCTTGACAACAGATACAACCCATTTCTTGTCGACGGCGATCTCATCATTGTGCCAAGTAAGGCACTTTCGATGAATTTTGTAAGCATCCACGGAGCGGTCAATATAGCCGGTCGATACGAGTTTGTCGATGGCGATAGCCTGCTCGGGCTGATCAGTATCGCCCAGGGATTGAATACCACTGCTGACCGGCGCACCGCGACGATCTATCGGGCGGAGAGCGCTGGAGAAAACACCCAAGAACTGGCAGTTAACCTTGAGGCCCTTCTCGCCGACAAAAGTCGTGACGTGCCTCTCCAACGGGGTGACCGCGTTCTCATTCCGTTCCGCGTTGAGAAACGGAGGGACTATTACGTCACGATTGGCGGAGAGGTAGTCTCTCCCGGCATCTATCCGATTGCCCGTGAATCAACTAAGCTATCGGCCCTCATAAGGTCCGCAGGGGGAATCACGGATCGGGCGCTGCTGAACAGTTCGATCTTCTGGCGCAAAGATGACAAAATCACGATTCCAGACGCTTCGCAGCTCGATTACATGAATGTTTCGCAGCTTGAGTACTCAAAGTACCTTCGTGCGCATCAGTTTGGAATGATCGATAGCAACTACTTTTTCCTCGATCTCAAAGCGGGGCGACAACCGGTAGTCGTCAGTTTCAAAGAGCTCATTGTCAGCAAGGATTCAACGCGTGATGTCACTCTACGCCATGAAGATTTCATTTACATCGCTTCCAACGAGCATTCGGTCCTCGTCCAAGGGCAAGTTGGTGAGCCAGGCTATGTTGCTTTTGTTCCGGGGGCTGACTATCGATACTATATACGCAAGGCGGGCGACTATCAGGAGTATGCAGACGAGGGGGAAGTACGAATCATCAAGGGGGGGTCGTTCAGCTGGTTCGAGCCTGGTGACACGAAGATCGAATCTGGCGATCGAATCTGGGTACCGAAGCTCACTAAGAAGAATTTCACATACTACTTCAATTTTGTGAGAGACGTAACAACCGTGGTGATCTCTCTTGCGACCTTGATCTATATTTCCCGCAGCACGAAGTAGGCTCGATCAAGACGTCGGGCCATAGTTCGCGTTTCTCGCTGGCACTCATACCATAACCGGATCTCATGAAATGAAAACTCCTCAGAAAGAAACGACAGGTAATCAGGCGGTTCATCAGGGAATTGCAAAAACTCAAACTGACTCCTCGGAGCCGGTCGGCAGATCGTTTCTTGATTTCCTTGCGGTGCTTACGAAATGGCGCAAGCTCATCGTTCGATTCGTGTTTATCACGTCAGTTCTTGCAGTCATCGTTGCTCTCATCAGTCCGAAATGGTACAAAGCGACGGCATCAGTGCTACCGGCCGAAAGCACGGACATGCTGGGGGGGCTCGAAGGGATCTCGTCCCTCGTCCGCAATATCTCACCGGCCCGTGGCCTCTCGGCATTGACGAAGGGAAGTGAGACAGACCGATATCTTGCCATCCTCAACAGTGAGAACGCGCTCCTCAAGGTCATCGACCGGTTTAACCTGACACAGGTCTACGAAATCACTCGGTATCCGCGCGAAAAAACGCTGAAGGAACTTGTCTCCAATGTCAATTTCGAGGTGGGGAGTGAAGGACAGCTTGCCATTGATGTGTACGACAAGGACCCTCAGCAGGCGGCCGATATGGCGAACTACTTCGTGAAGATTCTCAACGAGGTCAATTCCGAGCTTCATGTGTTGAACGCCCGGGCAAACCGGGAATTCATCGAGATGCGCTACAACAAGAATCTTGTGGATCTGCGGAATTCTGAAGACTCTCTGAGGGCATTTCAGATCAAGTATGGCGTTGTCGCCCTTCCGGAACAGCTTGCTGCTTCGATTAAGGCGATGGCGGAAATCTCCGGATTGCTTGCGATCAAGCAAGTTGAAGTTGACGTGCTGCGCAAATCACTCTCGGCCACCCATCCAAGCGTGGCCGCGGCGCAAATCGAAGTGGATGCGCTTCAGGATAAGATCCGCGACCTGAACAACGGACAAGGCGAGGTCAAAGGGCAGATGAACATTCTCGTCCCATTCCGGATGGCTCCGGACCTGGGTGTAAAATACGTTCGCCTGTTTCGGGAGGTTGAGATTCAAAACAAGATCCTCCAATTTGTCACGCCGATGTATGAACAGGCCAAAGTCGAAGAGCAGCGGGCAACGCCATCGGTCATTGTTCTGGACTATGCGCTGGTCCCCGAGCGCAAAGCAAAACCAAAAGCTCTTCTCTACGGGCTCATTGCGATGGCCGGCTCAACGCTCATCGCCCTGTCACTGATGTTCGGCATCGAGGGGGCGAGAAAACTCAGATTGATGGATCCGCAAGGAACCGACGCACTCTGGGCAGCGGCCCGGTCGGATTGGTTTGGATTGAAGTGGACAAGACGGAGGAACTCCTGATCCGTCCGCCGCTCAGTTGTGCAACCTCGCGAATTTTGAGAGGATAGAACATGTGTCGAGGGACTGACTTCGCAATCGCCCGTTGCTTCACTCAGCTGAAGCAGCCCGTGGATTCACTGAAACAGGCAGGGAGGTACAAGGGTTGAGCTGGGTATCGTGGATCAGTTTCGCGATCTGTTGCGGAATCGTCCTGGCGACCTTCAGGCGAGAAGCGGACCTCCTTTCACCTGCGAGGGTCTTCGGTTTTATCTGGTGTCTTGCTGTCGGGCTCACCGAGCTCAAGTTGAGCAGATTCCAGAACGAATGGAACTCCCTGAGTTGGTCCCTGCTCCTGATCGGCATCGCGGCCTTTCTCATCGGGATTCTGATAGCGCATGTCCTGAACCTTGGAAAGAAACTTGTCCCTCTCGGGACCATGCGGGTCATCTTGAGGGAGGAAAGGATCAACGAGGACCGGCTCTTCAAAATCATCTGGCTTTCGTTTGTCGTGTATGCTGTGTCGTACGTGGTCATTTTCCTGGTAAAAGGCTTTCTTCCGATCTTCGCCGTCGGAACGAAAACGTCGCGTGTAGATTTCTACGTTTTCGGATTCGGCGTTCTGATCAATTCGACGGCATACATCATTTTCTTCACCCTTCTGTACCATCTGCTGGTTCCCGCGTGCAAAGTGCGCAAGAGGATTCTGACCATCCTAACGCTGATCGCCGTCGGGTCCTATGCTCTTCTCCTCCAGCGATTCCAGATCATCATGGCGGCGATCATGTGTTTCACGCTCCTTTACTACGCTACTCATCGGATCAGGTTGAAAACGGCGCTGCCTCTCTTCGCTGCCGTTGCGGGATTCTTCTACTGGATCGCCACACTTCGGCTGGGAAGCTTGCTCGCAACCTACACGTACTATTCCGCGAGGATGAAGTTTCCCATCGCGTACGCGCTCCTGACCGAGCCCTACATGTATGTCGTCATGAACCTGGAGAATTTCGCCCGCTCGGTGAACCGGCTCGAACACTTCACGTACGGCTATTTCAGCTTTGATTCCATCGTTTCGATGACTGGGATTGAGAAATGGGCCGGCGAATACTTTTCCATAGACCGCTATCCCTTCCTTGTCAGTGGATACAATACATACACGGCGTTTTGGGTCTTCTATAGAGATTTCGGTGTCATTGGTCTGGTTGTGATTCCCTTGATGCTCGGTTTCGGCATAGGTCTTCTGTACTATCGAATGCGCACCGATCCGACAATAAAGAGAGTGACAGCGTACGGCGTGATGGTGTTTGTCATGTTCGTCTCCTTTTTTGTCTTTCCAATGCCGTTTCTCTGGTTTGAATACAATATGCTTGCGCTTTACTTGATTCTGCGATGGACCATGATGCCCCCAAAAACTAACGGAGAATCTTTTGTTCCTGCTTTGCAGCCTGAGGCAGGAAATGGGTCGAGGAGTTTGGGTTGATCGCTAAGCAAATCACTCGGAATTTTCTTTCGTTATTCCTCTCGAATGTCATCGGTCAGTTATTTACACTTTGGGCATTCATTCACATAGCAAGCGTGTTCGGGCCAGAGGGATTTGGGAAGTTCTCATTTGCTCAGGTTGTAGCCCTCTATTTCCTTTACCTAGCGGATTTCGGTTTGCAGACTCTTGGGACTCGCACCGTTGCTCAAGAGAGAGGAGAGATGCGCAGGTACGTGTGGCATATCACAGTCCTGCGGATTGGTTTGGCTGTGACCAGTTTCGTTCTGCTGTTGATATTCGTTGCCCTTCTTCCTGAATCGGAAGATACAAAACAACTTCTCATAGTTTTTGGCTTGGCATTTCTTCCATCAGCGTTGTTGCTTGAATGGGTGTTCCAAGGCATCGAACAGATGGAATATGTCGCACTGGGAAGGGTGTTGAAAGGGATGATCTTTGCAGGCTTGGTGTTCTTTTTCGTGAATACTCCCGAGCATTTGTATCACGCAGCAGCATTCTACGTTGCGGGGATTGTTGCCGCAAGCGCGATTCTCTTGTGGATTTATGTTCAAAAATTCGGATTGCCTGCTTGGAAGCTCAGCGCCGCGCCACTGATGAATACGTTGCGTGCGGCGGCGCCCTTGGCGGCGGGGTCATTTATTACTCAGATCAATTATAATTTTGGAACAGTTGCCTTGGGTCTTCTTCTTACCAATGTCGATGTTGGTTTGTTTTCTGCTGCATATAAGGTCGTTCTCTTCCTCTGGGCATTTGCGGCCGTCGCAGCCGCAAATGCTGTTTTCCCGTTGATGGCGAAATCGTATAAGCAGTCTGTTACCTTGTTTAGCGATTCTCTGAAAAACTTTCTTCGGGTTTTTGTCTTCGCTGCAATTCCTGTCGGAATCGGTGGCTCCATCCTTGCTTCACAGATCATGGAGTTTTTGTACACTCCGGAATATCAGAAAGCAGTCATCGTGTTCCAGCTGTCTATCTGGACGGTAGTGATTGTGATCTATCGCATGGTTTTTGAGAACGCCCTTGTCGCCAAAAATAGTCAGCGAAGGTATTTTCAAGGTTACGTGCTGGCAGGTCTGGTAACGATTCTCGGAAACCTTCTCCTCATCCCGGTTCTGGGATTTGTTGCCCCATCAATTGTGGGAATAGTCTCTGAGTCTACGCTGCTCGCGTACTTTATAGCGTCCTGCAAGTTCATTCGTCCTTCATATGTCTTGAAGCTCACTGTCAAACCACTGGCAGCAGGCTCACTCATGGGGCTGGCATTGTGGTTTCTGCCATTGAATCTTTTCGTGATGCTTGCAATTGGCATCGTGCTCTATTTCGTGTTTCTTGTTGCGATACGCGCCCTCACTCTTGAGGAAGTCACCACGTATGTGCATTCATTGGTACGCTGAGCCTGTCGCCAACGGTTGCCGTGTTCCAATGAATCGGATCAATGATGTGACTGCGAGTATCGGGAAAACCCTGGTGAACTTCTGATGAATTGTCCTAGAGTTTGTGCAATTGTCTTAAACTATTGTCGAGCCTTGGATACGATCGAGTGTGTGCGTTCTCTTCAAAATGCCGGATATCCCAACCTGGAGATCGTGATTGTAGATAATGCCTCTCCCGACGGTAGCGCTGATGTTATTCGGAAAGAGTTGCCCTCCATACCGTTGCTCGCGAAACCTTTCAATACGGGATACGCCGGTGGCAATAATGTGGGCATCCGGTGGGCTCTCGATAGCGGGGCTGATCATGTTCTGGTGACCAATAACGACGTTGTATTCGAAAAGGGCTTCCTCGAACCAATGGTGGATATCCTTCAGGTTCATCAAGACATCGGAGTCGTGACTTGCAAAGTCTTTTACCAGTCGGCTCGGGAACAGGTCTTCTCCGGGGCGGGTTCATTCAGTAAATTCTTGTGCACGGGACTCAATCACGGCGGGGTGATGAAGCCTTCGCGTCGCTGTCAGGAGCAGTGTGAAATCAACTACGTTTGCGGCGTTTTGCTCCTTGTGAGGCGAGAGGTGTTTGATCGCGTTGGGCTGTTTGATGACCGTTATTTCATGTATTTCGAAGATGTTGAGTTTTCGCGAAGGGTGTTGACACAATATCGCATGATGTATACTCCGCGCGGAATCGCCTATCACAAGAGCGGAGGAGGAAAAGGTTGGAAATCCTATACAGAACTGTATCTGTACTACCATACGAGAAATAGACTATGGGTTTTTGCAGGTGAATCATTCTACTATCGCGCCTACGTGATAGCCTTCACACTTGCCAACGCATTCGCAAAGGTCAGCATGATCCTTATGAATTTTACTCGCGACCCCGAAATGAATAGGAAACGGCTGCGCGCACTGGTACGCGGCGTGGTCGACGGCCTGTTCAAGTCGCCGGCTGTAGGTCGCAGAGGATGAAGCTCAATGAGATGCCGACGATACCCAAGACGGTACTTACTAACTATGAATGGATCGACCAACAGGTACCGTTGCAGACCATGGCTGATTGATGATTGTCGTTCTCAAATCAATCGAGGAGTAGTGCTTTGGTAATGCCCTTCCATGTTATTATCCTTTCTGAATTGTACTTGCCTGCCGAATCTGGAACAGGGTTTCTGATGGGAAAGATAGCGGAGGGCGTTGCGACTCGATACCCGGTCACTGTTCTCTGCGGGTACCCCCCAGACCAATGCGTAAGCAGAATTCCTGCGGTCGAAAATCGAAATGGTGTAATTGTTCGGCGTTGTGCGGGAACGAAGTTCAATAAAAATAAAGTCTGGTTAAGGACTCTGAATCTGTTCACGATAAGCTTTTCGATTTTCTTGAAGGCGATGAGGACGGTCCGCAGAGGGGACAAAGTCCTTGTCGTAACCAATCCTCCCTCACTACCTTTCTTTGCTTCTATCGTATGTAAGCTGCGTCAGGCAAAATGTTACCTATTGATTCACGATCTATACCCGGAGGTGCTGACAGCGGCGGGATTGCTTGTCGCCGAAAGCCTGACTGCCCGCTCGCTTGATTGGTTGAATACGTGGCTCTACAAGCGAATGGAGAAAGTGATTGTGTTGGGAAGAGATATGAGCAGAATTGTTGCCCGAAGGCATCATCCAGTCGACTCCCGGGTTGTGATCATACCGAATTGGGCTGATGTAGATGAAATCGTTCCCTTGCCGCGTAAAGAAAATACATTTCTCGCACAGCTGGACATCCTTGGTAAATTTGTGATTCAGTACGCTGGGAATATGGGCCGCACACATGGAATCGAGAACCTTCTGGCTTCGGCACGAATGCTCCAGAACCGCAATGATATTCATTTTCTTTTTGTGGGAGAAGGTGCAAAGAGGCAATGGCTTGAAGAGAGCGTCAAGGCATTTGGGCTTGGCACTGTCACAATTCTGCCTCTTCAGCCCCGGCGGAAGTTGTGTGAATTGCTCAATGCATGCGACGCGGCCGTCATATCATTCATACCAGGAATGGCTGGCCTCTCCGTCCCTAGTCGAATGTATACCATCATGGCGGCCGGCAAGCCCATCATCGCAGTCGCTGACGAAGACTCCGAGCTTGCCTTGGTCGTTCGCGAGGAGGAGATTGGATGGGTCGTACCGCCCGATCGTCCTGAATTACTGATAGAAGTGATCCAGCGAAGTCAATCCGAGCCTGACGTGGCGCAGGAGATGGGGAAGCGCGCCAGAAGAGTCGCAGAACAGAAATATTCATTCAAGAGAGTTCTTGAGACATATCAGAATCTCTTCGCGATCCAATAAGGAAGACAAGATCTCGCTCACATGTCCAGACGAACTGAACGCATATTCCTGTTTGCGCTCGATCTCCTTACTGTGAATCTCGCGTATTACGTGTATTATCTTCTGAGGATCAGGAGTGGTTGGGTGACATATCCGATCGAGCCGGATCTGGTGCTGCCCCTGCTGGCCGTGTATGTGTACTGGTTCGCTCTCTTCGCCTTCTTCGGCCTCTACCGTTCGTGGTATGCACAGTCACGCCTCGATGAGATCATCACGCTCTTTCGGACAACCGGTGCCGGTGTCCTTGTTCTCTTCTTCCTGATCTTTATTGACGATGAATCCACAAATCCTCAACCCGGCACCCGCATACTGATTGCTGCATACTGGTTGCTCCTTTTCGGCTTCGTAAGCATCGGGAGGCTGGCCATCCGCGCAACCCAGAAACGGTTGCTGGAGGCGGGGATTGGCGCCCGAAACACGCTCATCGTTGGCTGGTCGGCGAAGGGAAGGGAATTGTGCGACATGGTCCTCAAGTACCCGGCGCTTGGCTACAAGGTCGTTGGATTTGTCGGGACGGACAAAGTGAAGACCTCGAAGCGTGCGAGGCGGTCTGACTACAAGAACATCCCGTTGGTCGGATCGAGCGATCAACTGTCGTCGCTCATCAAAGACCATGAGGTGCGCGAAGTCCTCATCGGCCTCGATTCGTCGGAACACGAAAAACTCATCCAGATCATGAATGCCTGCACCGGCTATGAGGTGGGTCTGAAGATCATGGCCGACCTGTACGACATTGTCAGCGGTCAGGCCCGAGTGAGTTCCATTTATGGAGCACCTCTCATTGAGGTGACATCCGTAATCATGAAGCCGTGGGAGGAATCGCTCAAGCGGGTTCTCGACGTTACGGCGTCCTTCCTGATTCTTGTGGCGGGGCTGCCTCTCTGGCTTTTGGTTGCGGCCATGATCAAAGCGGATTCCCTTGGCCCCGTCTTGTACGGTCAGGAACGCGTTGGGAAGAACGGCAAGTCGTTCAGAATCTTCAAGTTCCGATCAATGGAGGCGGATGCAGAGAAAAAGTCGGGACCTGTCTGGGCCGCGAAGTTGGATCCGCGCGTGACCCGTGTCGGAAGGATCATCCGGCGTTTACACATCGACGAAGTTCCGCAGTTCATCAATGTGTTGGGGGGTGACATGAGCCTGGTCGGTCCGCGACCTGAGCGATCATTCTTTGTGGAAAAACTCGCGGCCGAGTTGCCACTGTACAAACGTCGACTGAAAGTGCGTCCCGGCATCACCGGGTGGGCTCAAGTCAAGCACAAGTACGACGAATCGATCGAAGATGTCAAAGCGAAGTTGAAGTACGATCTCTTCTACATAGAGAACATGTCGTGGCGGATGGATTTGAAGATACTTTTTAATACATTCTACGTAATGATCATGGGAAAAGGACATACCTGATATGAGCACGATGAACATCCAAATGGTTGATCTGACAACGCAGTACAAGAAAATCAAGCCCGAAATCGATGAGGCAATCCATCGCGTTCTGGATTCGGGGCACTACATCCTGGGTAAGGAAGTCGGCGAATTCGAAGCCGCGGCCGCGAAATACCTCGGTACGCGACATGCCATCGGCTGTGCTTCGGGCACGGATGCGCTCCAGGTGGCAATGATGGCGCTGGAAATCGGGCCTGGCGACGAAGTCGTTACGACACCGTTCACGTTCGTGGCGACGACCGAAACAATAGTACTCCTCGGTGCAAAACCGATCTACGTCGATATCGATCCGTTGACCTACAATATCGACCCCGCTGCTCTGGCAGCCGCGATCACGCCAAGGACAAAGGCGATATTGCCTGTGCACCTCTATGGTCATCCAGCCGATATGGATCCGATCATGGAGATCGCCCGAAGGCACGCAATTCCCGTTATCGAGGATGCGGCCCAGGCTATGGGGGCGGAATACAAAGGACGCAAGGTCGGCGGCATCGGGACCTTCGGCTGCATCAGCTTCTTCCCCAGCAAGAATCTCGGGGCTTTCGGTGATGCCGGCATGGTCGTCACAAACGATGATCGGCTTGCGGAGAAGGTGCGCACGATTATTATGCATGGGTCACGCAAGCGTTACTTTCACGAGATCCTGGGTGTCAATAGCCGTCTCGACACCCTGCAAGCCGCCATTCTTAATGTCAAATTGAAATACCTCGATCAATGGCATGAAGCGCGCCGCACGTCGGCGCATTTCTATAATAGGTTGCTCAAAGCGAAAGAGATCACGATACCGTTCGAAGCGCCGTATGCACGGCACATCTTTCACCAGTACACGCTGCGTGTTCCCAACCGCGACAAAGTGGACGAGCGGCTCACGCAGAAGAAAATCCCTCATGCCATCTATTATCCGGTCCCTTTGCACTTGCAGCAAGCATACCTCAATGTCGGGAGACCGACCGGATCGTTCCCTCAAACCGAGCGGGCGGCGGCGGATGTGATTTCTCTGCCGATACATACAGAACTGACCGAAGAGCAGCAACGGTTCATCGCACACTCGGTCATGGAAGCAATGGAGAAGTAGCAGGAAGAATTCACTATCACGAAACAAGACGAGACTCGAACCACACCATGAAACGCTGCCTTGTCATAATCCCGACATTCAATGAAGCTGACAACCTCCCACGGCTGCTCCCGATCATACTCAACCTTGGGAGCCATTTCAACATCCTGATCGTTGACGACAATTCTCCCGACGGGACAGCGAAGCTTGTGAAAGAGATGCAGAAAACCGAGCAGCGCATCCATCTCATCGAGCGACCCGGCAAGATGGGCCTGGGGACAGCGTATGTGGCTGGTTTCAAGTTCGCCCTTGCCAACGGCTTCGACTACATTTTCGAGATGGACGCGGATTTCTCGCACGATCCGGCAGAGCTCCCCCGACTCCTTGCAAAAGCGGAGGAGTATGATCTTGTCATCGGCTCCCGGTATATCGAGGGAGTCAATGTCGTCAACTGGCCGATGAAAAGACTGCTGCTCAGCTATTTTGCCAATATCTATACGCGGGTGATCACGGGGATGCCGGTGCGTGATGCGACCGGCGGATACAAGTGCTTCAGGCGGAAGGTTCTGGAGAGCATCGATCTTGACGCGATCCATTCCAACGGCTATTCTTTCCAGATCGAAATGAACTTCAAATCCTGGAGGAAGGGATTCCGTGTCTGCGAGATCCCGATCGTCTTCGTGGATCGCCGGATTGGCGTATCAAAGATGTCCAAAAAGATCGTGCACGAAGCAGTGTGGATGGTGTGGAAATTGAAAATCAGGAGCCTGTTTGAAGGACGGTTGGGAAAGGGCTAAAGCCCCTTGCGGGTTTTGTGGGGTTTTTCTATTCC
>JACVXU010000067.1 GCA_015661185.1 Bacteroidota bacterium | reverse complement strand
TTAGTCGTACTTCGATGATCGAGACAACAGTAGCCGTTGATACAGCAAACCATGCAGTAGGAGGCGTCGCAGACACTTCTGCCACTGCTGTCGCTCAGGCCGCGGCCCAGCATGGCGAGAAGTTTGAATTCAGTCACTTGCTGGGTCATATGCACAACTCCCAGCAGCTCGAGTTCCCGGGAGGTCATATTGAACTTCCGCAATTCGCCCCGATCCACATCGGCAGCCTGACGATTGACCTTTCGATTTCCAAGCATGTCTTCTTCCTCCTGCTCTCGGCGGTCATCGTCGTTGTTCTCGCCGTCTACGCAGCGCGCAAGAACCGGAAGAGTATTGTACCGAAGGGCGTTGGCAATCTCCTCGAGGTCTTCGTCGTGTTCATCAGGGATGAAGTGGCGCTGCCGAACATGGGATCGGGAGGGCTCAAGTACCTGCCATTCCTCCTGACGCTGTTCTTCTTCATTTTGATCATGAATCTCCTTGGCCTCATTCCATATGGTGCGACGTCAACGTCTAACATTTCAGTCACCGCCGCTCTTGCCATCATTGCATTTATTATGATCCAGGCGGCTGCGATACAATCACAGGGACTGAAACACTACATCGCGCACCTGACAGGCGGAGTTCATTGGGCGCTCTGGCCCATCATGATTCCGGTCGAGATTCTCGGCTTGTTCACAAAGCCGTTTGCTCTCTGCATGCGGTTGTTTGCAAACATGAATGGCGGTCACGTTGTGCTGCTCGCACTGGTCGGGATGAACTTGCTCTTTCGATCACCGGTCATTGCGCCGTTGCCGGTGCTTTTTGGGGTTGGAGTGATGATGCTGGAGCTCTTTGTTGCATTGCTCCAGGCGTACATTTTTGTCATGCTTACATCGCTCTTCATGGGCTTCGGGATGCAATCCGATCTCGGTGACGAGGAAGTTGAGCACTCTCATTGATATCTTGAAAACACTGCTACATCTGAACGACTTATTCAATAAGGAGGAAAGAACACAATGGAAGCAAACGCACTTGGTTATCTTTCTGCAGGAATAGGTGCAGGACTTGTTGTCATTGGCGCAGGACTCGGTATCGGCAAGCTGGCAGCTGCTGCGATGGAAGCGACAGGACGACAGCCAGAAGTCGCTGGACAGGTTCGGACGGCGATGATTATCGCAGCGGCGCTCATCGAAGGCGCAACCTTCTTCGGTTTGGCGATCTGCATCATTCTCGCCTCCAAGTAACCGGGGTCACACCACATGTTTGACATTGATCCGGGGTTAATGATCTGGACAGTTGTTACGTTCGTGGCCCTTGTCCTCGTCTTGTCGAAGTTTGCCTGGAAACCTCTGCTGCAATCTCTCAAGGATCGTGAGGATACGATCCGTCAGGCTCTTGAGATGGCGGAGAAGGCCCGGGCCGATGCGGCCGAGCTTCTGAGGCAGAACGAGAGAAACCTCGCCAAAGCCGAAGAGGAATACCAGAAGATGATCCGCGAAGGCAAAGCGTTTTCCGAGAAGCTGAAAGAGGAAATTGTTGCCAAGGCGCGTCAGCAGGCGCAGCGGGAAATCCAGCAGGCCAAAGAAGAGATTCAACGAGACGTGGATGCGGCAAAACAGCAGCTTCGTTCGGAAGTAGCCGATCTTGCCGTCCTGGCCGCAGGGAAGATTCTCGACGAAACGATGGATGCCCAGAAGCATAAGAAGATTGTTGACAGCTTTCTGAACCAACTCCCCAACAGCTAACGCTACTGGCCGGGTGCGGTACGGAGACGTGTTGGTACGGGCGACGGTTGTCGCACGAACGGCAGCACGATGCGGTCTCCATCGCTGGCCAAGAATGGACCTATGAGTGCATATCGGGTTGCGCGGCGCTACGCCGAAGCCGCATTGGAACTTGCAGAGGAACAGAAGCAGGGCGAACGCCTGGCGGTCGACCTTGACGTCGTCTGGAAGGTGATGAAGGAATCGCGCGAGTTTATCGCTTTGCTGAAGAGCCCTGTCATCTCAAAAGACAAGAAGCGGGCACTTCTTGCCGAGATTTTTCGGTCAAAACTCAGCGGCTTTACCTTCAACTTCCTGAACCTGATCGTCGATAAGGGTCGGGAGGACGTTTTGGACGATATCATCAAAGAGTATTATAAGCTCCGTGATGATCGCCTGGGAATTGTCACGCTCGAAGTGCGCGCAGCAAACGATCTGACCAAGGATCAGCAGCAAACGATCGTGAAGCGGTTTGAAGGGATTACGCAGAAGAAGATCCGCGTTGCCTTCAGCATCGACAAGCAGCTGAAGGGGGGATTCGTCGCCAGGGTCGGCGATACTGTATATGACGGCAGCGTGCGGCGGCAGCTGGAGTTGCTGCGCGAGCGTTTTGCCGAAGGGGTCGGGCGCAACTAGAACGGCCGTTCTGATTATCGGACTTGACAAAAGGAAATCGTATGCCAGAAGTAAGACCTGATGAAGTCTCTGCAATCCTGCGGAAACAACTCTCCGGTTTTGAAAAGGAAGTCGACGTCTATGACGTCGGAACCGTGCTCCAGGTCGGAGACGGTATTGCACGCGTGTACGGCCTGTCGAAGGTGATGGCAAGCGAGCTCGTGGAATTCCCGCACGACGTCTTCGGCATGGTGCTGAACGTCGAGGAGGATAACGTCGGATGCGTGTTGTTCGGTGAGAGCTCCTTCGTGAAAGAGGGGGATGTCGTCAAACGCACAAAGCGCCTCGCGTCAATGCCGGTCGGAGAGCAAATGCTGGGACGTGTCGTTACGCCGCTTGGCGAGCCTCTCGATGGCAAAGGCCCGATCAAAGTTGATCGCTATCTTCCCCTGGAACGAAAAGCGCTTGGTGTGCTTCAGCGCCAGCCGGTGAAGGAGCCGCTCCAGACCGGTCTGAAGGCCGTCGATGGAATGATCCCCATCGGGCGTGGACAACGCGAACTGATCATCGGAGACCGGCAGACCGGCAAAACAGCGGTTGCTCTCGATGCGATCATCAATCAGCGGTACACCCACACGGAAAAGGCAAAGAAGGAAGGTATCAAACCCGTTTACTGTATCTATGTTGCTATCGGTCAGAAGGGTTCAACGCTCGCACAGGTTGTCGGCAAGTTGGCTGAATTTGGGGCGATGGAGTATACGACCGTTATTCAGGCGACGGCAAGCGATCCAGCTCCGCTTCAGTTCATCGCACCGTATGCAGGCGCAACGCTCGGTGAGTTCTTCCGCGATAGCGGTCGACACGCATTGGTGATCTACGATGATCTTTCGAAGCATGCGCAGGCATACCGGCAAATGTCCCTGCTGCTTCGACGTCCGCCGGGACGTGAAGCATATCCTGGGGATGTGTTCTACGTCCACTCTCGCTTGCTTGAGCGGGCCTCCAAACTGAACGACAATCTCGGCGGCGGAAGCCTTACCGCTCTCCCGATCATTGAGACGCAGGCTGGCGACGTTTCGGCGTACATCCCGACCAACGTCATTTCCATCACCGATGGCCAGATCTATCTGGAGTCCAGCCTTTTCAATTCAGGTATTCGTCCGGCGATCAACGTTGGAATTTCCGTTTCGCGCGTGGGTGGCAATGCACAAATCAAGGCCCTGCGAAAAGTTGCGGGCAGATTGCGCCTCGACCTCGCTCAGTACCGTGAACTGGAAGCATTCGCGAAGTTCGGATCGGATTTGGACAAGGCGACGCAGCAACAGCTTCGTCGGGGGTCGCGGCTTGTTGAGTTGCTGAAGCAGGGGCAGTATGTACCGATGGCTGTTGAGAAACAAATTGTTGGAATTTTCGCTGGAACGAACGGGTATTTCGACGTCATCCCTCTCGGAGACGTGCAACGGTTCGAGCGCGAATTGCACGAGTTCATCGACATGAAGTATTCGGACATTTACACGACGATTTCCGAAACGAAAGAACTCTCGGACGCAACGGCGAACAAGCTTCATGAAATTCTAAAGGAATTTGCCGGCAGATTCAGGACCGCTCTCAAGACCGCATAAGTAATGTCCTCAGAACTCGTCGAGCACCTCTAACGCATGGCTACACTTCGCGAAATACGACGGCGTATTTCAGGTGTCAGGAATACGCAGAAAATCACCAAGGCGATGAAGATGGTCGCGGCTGCGCGGCTGCGTCGCGCGCAGGAAGCGATTGTCTCCACTCGCCCCTATGCGCGGAAGCTGGGTGAACTTCTTCGTCACCTCGTCACGAAGGTGGACGTTAACCTCAATGCTCTGCTCGTCGGCCGGGAAACGAAAAACGTGCTGCTTGTGGTTGTGACGGCTGATCGGGGTCTCTGCGGGTCGTTCAACAGCAACATCATCAAGGCAGCCGTTCAGCATCTGAGGGGTCATTCCGCCGTCAATGTCAAGGTGCTCACGATCGGTCGGAAAGGGTCTGACTACTTCGGCAAAAGAGACTACAATGTGATCGCGAAGCATGTTGGCATCTTCACCGATCTTGGCTTCCATCACGCCCGGGGAATCGTGCAGGAAGTCACCGACGGCTATTTGAAGGGAGAGCACGACAGGGTTCAGATTATCTACAATGAGTTCAAGTCGGTGATTCAGCAGAGGATCGTTGTCGAGCAGTTGTTGCCGATCCCACCTGAAGAAACCCAGCCGACGAAGGATCTCCATTCATTGGCTCAAGTGGACTACATTTATGAGCCATCGAGCGCTGAGATTGTTAACGCACTTGTCCCGCGTCATCTGAATTTCCAGATGTGGCGGATTCTTCTCGAGTCCAACGCGGCGGAACAAGGGGCACGCATGTCAGCTATGGACAATGCTACGGAGAATGCGAAAGAACTGATTCGCGATCTGACATTGAAATTTAACAATGCCCGTCAGGCATCCATCACCAAGGAATTGCTGGAGATTGTCAGTGGCGCCGAAGCGTTGACGAAGGCAAGCTGAGCCGTTATCGTGTTCGGGGTTGCGTAGAGAGAGCTAAAGAAGTGCTTGAAACCGTTGCCATGGTCGACAGGGCAACGGTTTTTTGTTGCCGTTCTCGCTTGAGACAAGTCTGCTGCGGCGCATAAATGGCTTGATTAGCTGTCTTTTTTTCGCTACTTTATATGCCCCAAATTTTGAGACCTCTGGCTTCCGAAATCTCAACTGGCGGGAGGAATTCGGAAGTCTTCATAGGGAAAAAGGTCAGTCTCAATGTTTGAAAGCCTGAGTCAAAAGCTCGAAACAGTCTTCAAGAAGCTGCGCGGAGAAGGCCGGATTACCGAGGCAAATGTAGCTGAGAATCTCCGTGAGGTCAGGCGAGTTCTCTTAGATGCAGACGTCAATTACAAGGTCGCCAAGCAGTTTATCGAAGACGTCCAGAAGCGGGCATTAGGTCAGGATGTTCTGAACAGCATCACCCCCGGGCAGTTGATCATCAAAATCATTTTTGATGAGATGGTCAAGCTTCTTGGAGAGTCGAAAGCTGAGATCCGGTCATCCCAGACACCGCCGACTGTGGTTCTCATCGCAGGCCTTCAAGGCTCGGGGAAAACCACGTTCGCGGCAAAGCTCGCGGGATACCTGAGGAGCAAGGGGAGCAATCCTCTGCTGGTCGCGGCTGATGTTCATCGGCCCGCCGCCATTGACCAATTAATCTCGCTGGGGAAGCAGCTGGACATCCCGGTTTTTACCGATCGGGGCCAGAGCGCGGTCAAGATTGCCGGCGACTCTATCGATTTTGCTCGGAAGAATATCCGCGATACGGTTATCATCGACACGGCCGGCCGCCTGCACATCAACGAAGAGATGATGCAGGAGGTTGCTTCGATCAAGGAGACCACGAAGCCTCACGAAATCCTGTTCGTTGTCGATGCAATGACCGGGCAGGACGCCGTGAACACCGCGAAGGCATTTCACGATCGGCTGAATTTCGACGGTGTTGTGCTGACGAAGCTCGACGGCGACAGCCGGGGTGGAGCTGCGCTGTCGATTCGCTCTGTGGTGCAGAGACCGATCAAGTTCATCGGGACCGGCGAAAAACTCGATGCACTTGAGCCGTTCTATCCTGAACGAATTGCTTCTCGAATTCTGGGCATGGGTGATATCGTTACCCTCGTCGAGAAGGCCCAGCAGCAGTTCAGCCAGGAAACGGCTGTCAAGCTCGAAGAGAAGCTCCGTAAGTCCCAGCTCACGTTGGAAGACTTCCTGGAACAGCTTCGCGAGATCAAGAAGATGGGCCCCCTGAGCCAGGTCATTGGTATGTTGCCGGGAATGAACCGCATGCCCGCCGATGTTCAGGTGGATGACAACGCTTTGGTTCGCATCGAGGCAGTGATTCAGTCGATGACGCCGGATGAGCGCAATCGGCCCTCGATGATCAACGGAAGTCGTCGGAGGCGTATCGCGCTGGGAAGCGGAACCACGGTGCAAGAAGTCAACCGCCTGCTGAAACAATTCGAAGAGATGCAGAGAATGATGAAGCGGTTCAGCAAGGGTGGGATGAAGCGGGCGATGCAGGGAATGCGTTTACCGACCCGCTAGACTTCTGGGACATGAACATCAGAACTTGAAACTGAAAACTCTAAACCCGAAACTTTAATCTCAAACCTACGAGGAGTTATACGGTGGTAAAGTTACGCTTGCGGAGAGCAGGAAAGAAAAAGCATCCGATCTATAAGATCGTTGCAGCGGATATGCGTTCTCCCCGCGATGGCCGCTTCATTGAGGCCGTGGGGCAATACGATCCGAACGTTAATCCGATATTCCTCACGGTGAAAGAAGAGCGCGTGCTCTACTGGCTCCGGAATGGCGCACAGCCGACGGACACGGTGCGGTCTCTTCTTCAACGGAAGGGGGTGTGGCTGCGCTGGTCATTGATTCGGCGCGGCGTCGATGATGCCAAGATGCAGAGCATCGTCGAGCGATGGCAGATGCAACAGACCGAGCGCCCACAGCGTGAGGCCGATCGCAAAAGTCGCCGATCCCAGAGAAAGAAGAAGGCGGCCGAAAAGCCAGCAGAGGCAGCTCCGGCAGCCGTAGCCGCGCCGGCAGAGCAGCCAGCAGCCTAGAAACGGCGTGCAGGGGAAGGGAATCTCCCCCGGCAACCGATTCGACAGAATTTCTTCCCTCGATGTTGTAAGGGTGAGTGCTTTTGTACGCGATGTGCAAGGCTCTGTCCTTTAATCTGGAGGTGGATCATGAAGGAATTCGTAGAATACCTTGCCAGGCATCTTGTCGACAATTCTGAGGCGGTGATGGTGGATCTCGAAGAGAAGGATGAGGTGACGATCTTCAAGGTCAGGGTTGATCAAGCAGATGTGGGAAAACTCATAGGGAAAAAGGGACGTACGGCCTCGGCTTTCAGGGTGCTCCTGCGTGCAGTGGCAGCAAAAGAGGGGAAGAAGGCCGTGCTGGATATCATAGGTTGAGGATGAACATCAGCAACACGATCCGCAAGAACGTTGAGTGATGATAGCTGTCGGGAGAATCTCCAGGAGTGTTGGTCTGAAGGGTGAGTTGAGTGTCGTGATGCTCACCGATACTCCGGAGCGCTTCGGGAAACTGAAATCGGTCTGGATCGGGACGGACGAAGCCCAAGCAGTGAAACACGAAGTGCTCTCCGTCAGAATGACGCACTCCGCTGTTGTGTTGAAGCTGAAAGATATTGAATCTCGAACGGCGGCGGATGAACGACGTGGTCAGCTTCTCTTCGTTCCCCCGAAGGACGCGATCGTTCCCAGGAAGGGATCGTACTTCATCCACGACATCGTTGGGATGAATGTTGTAACAGAATCGGGTAGAGAAGTTGGAATAGTGCAGGAAGTGATGCAGCTCCCCGCACATGATGTTTGGGTTGTTGTTGCAGGGGAGAAGCAGATTCTAATCCCCGCAATAAAAGAAGTCATTCGGTCAGTCGATGTGGAGCGACGTGCAGTGGTGATTCGGCCACTGGAAGGGTTGTTGGAGTGATGCGGATTGATATCGTGACAGGGTTGCCCAAGCTCCTCGAGAGCCCGTTGCAGGAGAGCATCATCCGGCGTTCCCAGGACAAAGGGAAGGTCCAAATCCTTGTGCACGATTTGCGGGAGTTCACCCACGACAAGCACAAGACCATCGATGATACGCCCTACGGTGGGGGTGCCGGAATGGTCCTCAAACCGGAGCCGGTCTTCGAGTGCGCAGAGACTCTGCAAGCACAGCGAGCGTATGATGAAATCATACTCCTGACGGCCGACGGCGAGAAATTTGACCAGCAGATCGCAAATGACCTGTCCCTCAAGGACAACCTGATGTTCATTTGTGGTCACTACAAGGGTGTAGACGAACGTGTGCGGGATGCACTGGTGACCCGTGAGCTTTCAATCGGCGATTTCGTCCTGACGGGTGGAGAACTTGCAGCGGCAGTTGTGGTCGATGCGGTTGTCCGCCTGGTGCCGGGCGTTCTCAACGACAGCGAATCAGCACTCAGTGATTCATTTCAAGACGGCTTGCTCGGAGCCCCTCAGTACACACGACCCCCGGAGTACCGCGGCATGAGGGTTCCTGACGTGCTCCTTTCAGGGGATCACGCAGATATTGAAGAGTGGCGTCAACGCCAGCGAACGGAGCGGACACAGGCCCGCCGTTCGGACTTGTTGAAGAAGAATTTGTAAAACAGAGATACGATACCAGCTGGGAGAGGGTACAATGGATAAGATGAAACTCATCGAAGCAACACAACTCAAAACGGACAGACCGGCGTTCAATCCCGGCGACACCATCAACGTGCACGTGCGTGTCGTCGAAGGCGATAAGGAGCGCATCCAGCAATTCCAGGGGGTCGTCATCAGTAAGCGCGGTGCTGGCGTGAACACGACCTTCACCGTTCGGAAGATCTCGGATGGCGTCGGTGTGGAGCGTATTTTTCCGTTGCATTCACCTCGGATCGCCAAGATCGATAGGGTGAAAGAAGGAAAAGTCCGGCGCGCGAAACTGTACTACCTGCGAAAACTCGCGGCGAAACAAGTGACGCAGAAAACCAGTGCCTGAAGTTGTCAGGAATCTTCTCGGGGTGCCTGAAGCTTCTTACCTTCAGCCGTTGCTGTACGGGTTGAGAGATTCTTCAGCCGACCTCGAGCTTCTTGTCGATTTTCCGTCCCAGCTCGCCCTCAGACTCCAACAGCGCGTCGATTCTGTCCGATGCGCTTTTTTGTCCCCCATTGACTATGCCCGCCACGGCGGCGACTATCTGGTCGTCCCTGGAGTGGGAGTCTCCTCCTCATCGCGCACAGACACCATCCAGTTGTTCGTCAATCCGAATGTCCAGAACGTCGAGACGATCGCTGTCGATATCCGGGTAACATCTGAGATCATTCTCGCGAAAATCATCCTGGCGGAGAAATTTCCCAATCTTGCCGCCGCGAAGGGCTCGCTCCAATTTATTCCAATGCTGCCAAAACGCGATGAGATGCTTCGCACAGCTGATGCCGCGCTTGTTGTGAACTTCTCCCCGCACGCTCAAACGCCAGATGAACCCTTCGCCCTGGATCTCGTGGATGAATGGAACGATTTGACGGGCCTCCCGTATGTGCATGGAGTCTGGGTGGGACATGATGAAGCCGAGGCAGAAGCAATCGTGGAGACATTGCTCCTTGCGAAGGAACACGGGGTCTCACACCTGGCAGAGATAGCCGAAGTGATTTCTACCGAGCACCACGTGACAAGGGAATTCAGCAAACAGTACCTCTCCGGGTTTTCATACGGTCTGGCGGAAGAAGAGCAGCAAGGTTTTGCGGAGTTTGTCCGATACGCTTATTACCACGGTATTCTCCCCGATGTCCCTGACCTCATTTTCTTTGAGGGCTCAGCTCCTCCCGCACAATCGGTGAATTGAGTCACGGGAGGGCGATACCACCAGGGTGCGCCGCCTCCGACCAGACAAATAAAGCCCACGGACCCTCAGGCTTCATTGAAATTCCCTTTTTTTTGGTTACATTTCCGCATAGCAAAGGCAAAACCAGGTGCTCAAGACCCTCCTCATTAAGAACTACGCCCTCATCGAAGAGATCGAGGTCGAGTTCGAAAGCGGCCTCAATATCATCACCGGTGAAACCGGTGCGGGGAAATCCATCCTGATTGACGCCCTGAGCCTCGTTCTGGGTGATCGCGCAAGCTCCGACGTGATCCGCCGCGGTGCCGAGAAGGCGGTCGTTGAAACAGTGTTCGGTATCTCCGGGAATCGACGCGTCAAGAATTTTATCCTTTCCCAAAATCTTGAAGTTAGGGACGACCTCATCCTGAGACGGGAAATCTCAGCGAAGGGGCACAACCGTTGCTTTGTGAATGATACACCGGTCACAGTGTCGGTTATGCAGGCGCTGGGAGACTTGCTGGTTGATCTCCATGGCCAGCACGACCATCAATCTCTCTTGAGGACTGAATCACACATCGACCTGCTCGACGATTTCGGTGGTCTGGCCGGCCTGAAGGAAGAATATGTCGCATCCTATGACCGGCTGACGCAGTTGTTTTCAGAACTTGAGGAACTACAATCGAAGGAACGGCAGCTGCTCGAGCGCAGAGATCTCTACGAGTTCCAGATCCAAGAGATAGATGTCCTGGGTCCTCAGCGAGGCGAAGAGGATGCGCTCGAAACGGAGCTGCGGATCCTGGAAAACTCCGAGAAGTTGTTTGAAGCGACATCGAGTTTGCATCAGGTGTTGTACGAAGGGGAGCGGGCGGTCTATGACCAGATAGTGCTTGCTCGGAATCAGCTTGAAGATCTCTCCAGAATTGACAAATCGTTCGAGGAAATCAAGAATGAGAGTGCATCGGCGGTCGCGATCATCAGTGAGGTGGCGAAATTCATACAGAGCTACAACTCGAAGATCGAATTCAACCCCGAGCGATTGGAGCAGATACGGGATCGTCTGGGCAAACTCGCACTGCTGAAGAAGAAATATGGAGGTTCTCTCGACGCTGTCATTGAACACAGAGAGAAGATCGGACGGGAATTCGCGCTTGCCAAGAATTTTGACGGAGAAATTGTGAAGCTGAAGGACCGGATCGAGGCAGAGCGACGGGGGTGTTCCGGAACCTCGCAACGACTGTCGTCGAAACGGAGAGAGCACGTAAGTAAGATCAACAGCTCCGTTGCATCGGAGCTCGCAAAGCTCGGCATTTCAAATGCCCGGTTCGATGTGAAGGTCGAAAGCAAGCCGATGGAAAAATCGAACGGATCCCCTCAA
This sequence comes from Bacteroidota bacterium, assembly GCA_015661185.1. Taxonomy (GTDB): domain Bacteria; phylum Bacteroidota; class Ignavibacteria; order UBA10030; family UBA10030; genus UBA9647. The sequence goes on along the minus strand of JACVXU010000067.1, from coordinate 2,843 downwards.
CCGGCCCGTGCCTATGTGAAGCTCGGCCGTGAGTTCTACGAAGCGACCAGAAAGGGGATTGATGTTGTCGAATTCCACATCTCAACAAATCTCGGTGAGGAATTGAAACCGCTCGTGAAAGTTGCATCGGGGGGGGAGATCTCGAGAATCATGATGGCGTTGAAGACTATTCTCGCGAAGTCTGAACGGTTACCTCTGCTCATCTTCGACGAAATCGACGTAGGAGTGAGCGGGCGGATTGCCCTCGCTGTCGGCAAGAGCCTTCGAAGCCTGTCACAGTTCCACCAGGTTGTTGCGATTACGCACCTCCCTCAGATCGCTGGATTAGCAGATACGCACTTTGTTGTGGAAAAGTCCGAGCGCGAAAAGCGCACACGCACTCGTCTCCGAAAGCTTGAGCTTGAAGAGAGAGTGGAAGAAGTCGCAAAACTCATGAGTGGAGCCGAAATCACGGATGCCGGACTTGAAGGGGCCCGTGAGCTCATGGGGTTGTCTAAGAAGTAGTGCGAACATCTCAACCAGAAACTATCCAATTCCACTTTGTATGACACTTCAAATTCATAACACGCTCACGCGACGGAAGGAAGAATTCAAGCCTCTTCACGAAGGTCGCGTTGGGATGTATGTCTGCGGACCGACGGTCTATGGCCACTCCCATGTCGGTCACGCAAAGAGCTATGTCTCTTTTGACGTAATCGTCCGCTATCTGCGCCACGTTGGGTACAAGGTTCTGTATGTTCAGAACATTACGGATGTGGGCCATCTGACGGATGATGCAGATGAGGGAGAGGACAAGATCGAGAAGCAATCACGGATCGATCGAGTCCACCCGATGCAGATTGCGGAACTGTACACGAAGAGTTACTTCGAAGATATGGACGCACTTGGGGTGCTGCGCGCCGACATCTCGCCGCGTGCATCAGGGCATATCCTCGAACAGATAGAAATCGTGGAACAACTGATCCGTAACGGGCATGCCTATGTGTCCAACGGTTCTGTATACTTTGATGTTCCCAGGTTCGCGGGGTACGGCAAACTCTCTGGTCGGAGCTTCGAAGACCTGGAGGCGGGCGCAAGAATACAAGTGAACCCCGAAAAGCGGCACCCGGCCGATTTTGCTCTTTGGAAAAAAGCCGAGCCGGAACACATGATGCAGTGGTCAAGTCCGTGGGGCAAAGGCTACCCCGGCTGGCACATCGAGTGCTCGGCGATGTCAATGAAATACCTTGGCGAGAATTTCGACATCCACGGAGGGGGACTCGAGAATCAGTTCCCGCATCACGAATGCGAGATTGCACAAAGCGAATGTGCCACGGGAAAACCGTTCGTGCAGTACTGGATCCATAATAATATGGTGACGGTGAACGGCCAGAAGATGGGGAAATCTCTCGGGAATTTTGTGACCTTAAAGGATGTGTTCAAGAAATTCGATCCCCTTGTCGTTCGATTCTTCATTCTCCAGAGTCACTATCGCAGCACGCTCGACTTCAGCGATGAGGCGCTTCAAGCGGTGAACGTGGGACTTGAGAAACTCCTCAATACACTCCGCAACCTGAGGGAAGAGATAGCGAAAGCGGCAGTCGACAACCGTTCGGCCGAGGCCGCGATTGACCTCGAGGGGTACAAATCTCGTATCTTGTCTGCGATGAATGATGATTTCAACACGCCGCAGGCAATTGCAGTGCTCTTTGATCTTACGAGGGAGACGAATGCACTTCTGAGTCTCGAGAGCAAGTTCTCTGCTGAATCGCTTCGCCGTATCGGGGATTTCTTTCAGGAATTCGGAGGTCGCGTTTTGGGAATTATTCCCCTTGAATCCGCATCATTGATGGCTGGCGACGCGAAAATGGAATCCGACCTCGTTCAGTTGCTCGTGGATCTTCGAACGGAGGTTCGTTCGCAGAAACTCTGGTCGCTTTCTGACAAGATAAGGGATGGCCTGAAAAAGCTCGGCATCACTATTGAGGATAAGAAGGACGGAACGGCCTGGAGGAAGGGATAACGCTTCGGAGATCTTCAGGAACTTCACTCATACGAGGGACTCAGTGAACAAGAAAAACACTGTATGCGTTGTCGGCGCACTTTTGATGATGAGCAGCCTTGCCTTTGGGCAAAGCAATGCCGGTGGGTCTGCAAACATCTGTCTCTGTCGGGTTGATGGATCGTTTCAATTTTGGCATTTCGTACGGTGGTACGAACATCCTCGGTGCGAATAAACCCGAGATGAATCCGTATCCGGGTGTGAATGTGAAAATTCGAGTCCTCGATGAAAGCGTCGCCGCTCCGGCAGTTGCAGTCGGGTTTGAATGGCAGGGGCGTGGAGCCTACATTGATGACCTTAAGCGCTACACATCAAAATCTCCGGGATTCTATGCTGTCGCCAGTCAGAACTATGCTATCCTTGGGAACCTGAGCATGCATGGGGGCTTGAACCTCTCCACTGAGACAGGTGATGGGGACAAGGATCTCAATGCGTTTTTTGGTGTCGAAAAGTCTATGGGCAAGGATATCTCGATTCTTGCAGAATACGATTTCGGGCTGAACGACAACAGCGCAAACGCAATCGGCCGCAATCGCGGTCGAGGCTATCTAAATTTGGGATTTCGGTGGAGTTGGGGCAAGGGACTGGTACTCGGAGCGAATATCAAAGATATTCTGAAAAACCAGGGGGATATCACGGTCGGAAACAGGACCATCCAGATCGAGTATGTGGGGACTTTCTGATGTGTTATTATGTGGACAGGCGTCAATTTCGGTGTTGACAAAAGTGTATACGTGATCAAACAATTGGCCCCAAAACCCCGATTTTGACTAAAGATTGGGGTTTCTTCTTCGAGTTGGAT
>JACVXU010000268.1 GCA_015661185.1 Bacteroidota bacterium | reverse complement strand
GGCGTTGACATGAACAAACTTGAAGGAGTGGAGAAACTGGGAGTCTCCTGCGATTTCTGCCACAAAGTAAAGGACGTTCATCTCCGGGAGAATACGAGCCTGAACACCGGCGTCATGCACATGGATCTGCGCCGGCCGCCTGAAGGACACCAGTTGTTTTTCGGCCCGTATACGGATGTCCCCAACCCGGATGCCTACGCACCGATCATGTCGAAAAGCCTCTTCTGCGCCCCCTGTCATCAGGGTGCGTTTTGGGGTGTGCCCATCTATGAATCATACTCCGAATGGCTCGCGAGTCCGTATGCTGCGAAAGGCATTACCTGTCAGAAATGCCATATGCGACCGGACAGCGTGACCACAAACTTCGCGCCCGGCCGGGGCTGATTGGAACGCGACCCGCTGACTATTCCATCGCATTTCGATTTCGGCTCGCGTGATACCGCCTTTCTGGCTTCTTCAGTCAAGATGGAAACAAAGGGCAACGTGCTGGACGACACCCTGCGTGTCAGTGTTGCAATCACGAACGCAACGGCGGGACATCACGTTCCGACCGATCAGCCGATGAGGAATCTGATTTTGCTCGTCAAGGCGACCAACGTGCGGGGCAAAACGCTCACCTACACCGGAGGAGGCAAGATTCCATATTGGGGTGGCCAGGGTGATCCTGCAGAAGGAAATTATGAAGGATTGCCGGGAAAAGGGTTTGCAAAGATCCTCGAAGAAAGAAACCCGCAGTATGTCTCATCGTCAAAGAGCGAGCTGCAAAAGCAGATTTCTCCCTCCCCACAGTGGCGGATAATCAATATCCAACAGGATAACCGGATTCCTGCGCTGGCAACGGATATTTCGGGGTATGCCTTCCAGGTCCGGAGCGAAGATCTTCCCGTCACCCTGAAGACAGAGCTGATCTACCGGCTGACATTCAAGAACTGGGCGACAATGAAAAAATGGGATTTGAAGGATATCATCCTCGCGAGAAACATCTCGACGATACGATAATCCCGGATCACTGCACGACCATGCATTGAGTAAGAGACAATGATGACAATTCGAGCAGGAGCAACACTCCATCTCTTTCGGCATCTTCCCATCATTCTGACCGTGTTGCTTATGATGGCGGGATGCCAGGGAAAAAAAACTCCTCAACCCGGGAGCTACAGGCTCACTCTTCCGCCTGGCCTTGACTCCGCCGCGATGAACATACCGGCAGACAACCCGCTGACTGCAGCCAAGATCGAGCTTGGCCGAAAGCTTTTCTTCGATGCCCGGCTTTCGCTGGACGGGACAGTGGCCTGCGCAACATGCCATAACCCGTCCCTAGGGTTTTCTGACGGTAGAGCGCGCGCAATCGGTATATACGGACAGGAATTCAAACGGGGTGCACCCATGCTCATCAACCGGCTCTTCAGCACCGCGCAATTCTGGGATGGGAGGGCAAAAAGTTTGGAGGACCAAGTCCCGCAGCCGATTCAAAACGAATTGGAGATGAGGAACACCCCCGAAAATGTAGAACGGACTCTGCGGGCCGGCGGGGAGTATCGGGAGGAGTTCCAGCAGGTTTTTGGAACGGACATCACCATGGACGGCATTGCCAAGGCCATTGCTGCGTTTGAACGAACCCTACTTTCAGGCAATTCCCCGTATGATAAGTTCAAGGCGGGCGATACGACGGCGCTCTCAGAATCAGCACGGCGGGGGCTCGCGCTCTTCGAGAGCGACAGGGTGAACTGCATCAAATGCCATTCCGGATTCAACTTCACCGACGAAAAGTTCCACAACAATGGTGCCGGTCAGGACCAACGGCAACCGGACATTGGCCGGTTCGAACAAACAAAGAATGACTCGGACCAGGGAGCGTTCAAAACACCGACGTTGCGGGACATGTCACGCACCGCGCCATACATGCATGATGGCAGCTTGAGGACGCTCATGGACGTGATCAACTTTTACAACAAAGGGGGAATCCCGAATCCGCATTTGAGTCGGCACATGAAACCGTTGAATCTTACAGAGGAACAGAAAGCCGATCTCGTTGCCTTCCTGAGAGCATTGGGTGGAACCAACACCCTTGTTTTTTAACACCGTGATGATAGCGATTGGTGCTCCTTCCAGCCTGAAAGAACAATGACCGATCCCAACAGGAACACACGCGGAAAGAGAACACGTCTCATCGTTGCGGTGACAATGATTCTTGGTCTTTTCCTCATTGCCCTTGCTGTCATCGTTGTCTTTTGGTTCCCTGGGGCCAAGGACCGTTCGCCGGAGTATGTCCGGGATGGGAATGCGCTTTACGTGAATACGGCACGAGACGTGAAGTATGTCGGCACTGGTGAATGCCGCGATTGTCATCTGGAGATTTATAAAGCCTTCATGAAGACGACGACCGCACGGTCCATGTCCAGGCTCGATACATCCAATATCATTGAGGTGTATCCGCAACGGGAGGCAGTCTACGATTCGGTGCTCAATTATTATTATGAAATGCTGAGGAGGGGCGATAAGTTTTACCAGCGGGAATACCGTCTCAATTCCCACGGCGAGGTCATTCATGAACGCCTGCTGGAGGCTCAGTATGTCATAGGATCCGGCAAGAATCTCCGGATGTACTTCTATGACGAGAACGGAATGTTCTGTCAGCTGCCGCTGACGTGGTACGTTCACAAGAACCGGTGGGACATGAGTCCGGGGTACCGCGAGTTCGGGAACGTTCGCTTCACGCGGTTCGCAAGTTCGAAATGTCTGGCATGTCATAACGCCCACATGGATGCTTCTCCCGTTGCCGGAGAGAGGTTCCTCAAGCCGTATCCGCTCGGTGTCAGTTGCGAAAGCTGTCATGGCCCGGGGGAGCTCCATGTAAAACTCAAGAAAGGCGAATCAGTAAGCCTTCCTTCCCGTGATGCGAAGACCATTGTCAACCCCATTGATCTTTCGCCCCAGCGGCAGATTGATGTGTGCCAGCAGTGCCACCTGCAGGGGAAATCGTGGGCTTTGCGTGGGGATGCGGGGTGGTTCGATTTCCGTCCAGGGATGCTCCTGGAGGACCTCTGGTCCGTCTACACCTACGCCACGGTCCACAAGGAGGAGTTCAAGGTTGCGGACAGCGGGTTCCGTTTCTCGCTCAGCCGATGCTACAGAGAGAGCCACGGCGTCACGACCTGCAGAACCTGTCACGATTCACACGGCATGTTTCGTGGATCGGCTACAGAGTTTAACCGGCAGAACTGTCAGAAGTGCCATCCGCCGGAAAGCCTCCCGGGGCAGGGGTCGAAGTACGTCCACAAGGAGACGGATGACTGTGTTTCTTGCCACATGAAGCAAACAGGGACAAAGAACACGCTTCATGGCGTTATCAACACCGATCACTGGATCCGCGTCGATGCAAACGAGACGACAATCGACTGGACTTCCAACAGAACACCGAGGGAGCTTCAGCCGCTCCAGTCACTTATGCCGATTCTGGACGCAAAGGATTCGAGCGCACAGATACGAAAGGGCATTGCCTACTATGAGTACTATAAGGGCCATGACCTCAGAACCGCATATCTTGATTCTGCCGTGAGGTATCTCCGAAAAGATTCTGAACAGCTGCGTGGAAGTGCTTCGGGGCAATTCGTGCTGGGGCAGATAGAGGTGCTTCGAGGGAATTATAAAGAAGCCGTCAATCTCTTTGAACGCACGGTGACGCTCGAACCAACATTCGCCGATGGATATTGGCGACTCGGGAACATGCATCATTCCTTGAAACGTTACGGCCAGGCAGAGGTTATGTATCGAAAGGCGCTCGAGGTCAAACCCGCCCAACCGCAATATTTCGCGTCACTCGGCGTGACACTGTCGGAGTCGGGCAATCCAACACAGGCTGCTGAATTACTGGAGCGAGCAATTCACATCGACCAGGAAAATCCGGATGCTTACTACCTTCTCGGAACTATCTACGCACGGGATTTTCGGGATGTAAGAAAGGCGCTGCCTTACTTTGAGAGACTTGTTTTGCTGGATCCTGACTACGAGAATGCATATCTCAGTCTTGGTGCGGCATATATTGCAACGAAACGATATCGGGATGGAATTGCAACGCTGAAAAAGGAAATTGAACTCAGACCCGCGTCCGCCCCTGCATTTTTCAATTTAGGGAGAGCCTACATCGAGATCAAAGACACTCTTCAAGCGGTTGCAGCTTTCAGGAGAGCAGTGAAACTCGACCCGACAATGGATATCGCAAGACATCAGCTCAGAGCATTGGGAGAATAGCAGAGCGGGTTATCTTCAGATCAATTGTCCAGGAACGGATCGTGCAAAAACAGCAGACACGCTCTTGCGCGAAGAGTATTCGTTTGGTTCTTTTGGAAAAGCGACGAGATTGGCGGTTTCTCCGCAGGGCTTTTTCTACATCGTGGACGAAGGGCGCAGTGAAATCCAGGTCGTGAAAGCACCTTCGGGTTCTCCTGTGATCACGGGCGGCTACGGCTGGACTTCGACAACGTTTGACCGACCCACAGGAATTTCCACCGACGGCCTGAATGTGTATGTGTCGGATTACGGGAATCATCGTATTCAGCGATTCGACCGGAACCTCACCTATCTCTCTTCGCTTGCCACGCGAGACACGAGCATCCATGAAGCGAGGTTTGGCTACCCGACAGGAGTTGCTCTCTCTCAATCCGGCGACCTTTTTGTGCTGGACGGCGAGAACTACAGGGTACTTCGGTTTTCCCAGAATGAACGATTCGAACAGACGTTTGGCGGAACTGAGACAGGAAACAGAAAAATCACAAATCCGCTGAAGATCGTCATCTCCCATGAGAATACCATCTATGTTGCTGAGCCCACAAGGATTCTCGAATTCGACTATTTCGGTAATCTTGTCAACGTGTTGGGTGAAGGGGTTTTGAAGGATGTTCGGAGTTTCTGCATCGTGGACGAGTCTGTGGTTGTTCTGACAAGAGACAGCCTGATCTGGTATTCCAGAAACGGGATTGCAGCAACGAACATTCTCATGAGCTCGCTCATCACGGC